>JBBQNZ010000073.1:0-20886 GCA_038330415.1 Actinomycetales bacterium
TCTCCTCGATGTCGGAGCTCGTCCCGTCGTGGCCGACGAGGGTGAGGAAGACGTCCTCGAGCGTGGGCTGCTTCTCGACGTACTCGACCTTCGCCGGCGGCAGCAGGGCCTTGAGCTCGGCCAGCGTGCCGTTCTCGATGACCCGCCCCTCGTGCAGGATGGCGATCCGGTCGGCGAGCTGCTCGGCCTCGTCGAGGTACTGCGTGGTGAGCAGCACGGTCGTGCCGCCCGCGGCGAGGTCGCGCACGGCCTTCCACACCTCGAGGCGCGCCTCGGGGTCGAGCCCCGTGGTGGGCTCGTCGAGGAAAACCACCGGCGGGTCACCGATCAGGCTCATCGCGATGTCCAGCCGGCGGCGCTTGCCGCCGGAGTAGGTCGCCACCCGGCGCTCGGCGGCGTCGGTGAGCTGGAACCGTTCCAACAGGCGCTCGGCGATGCGACCGGCATCCGGCAGGTGCCGCAGCCGGGCCACGAGCACGAGGTTCTCGCGCCCGGTGAGCACGTCGTCGACCGCCGCGAACTGCCCGGTGAGGCTGATCGACTCGCGCACCTCGGCCGGCGACGACACGACGTCGAACCCGTTGACGCCGGCCCGACCGGCATCGGCGCGCAGCAGCGTGGCCAGGATGCGGATGACGGTGGTCTTGCCGGCGCCGTTGGAGCCGAGCAGGGCGAAGATGCTGCCGCGCTCGACCTCGAAGTCGACGCCACGCAGCACGTGCAGGTCCTTGAACGACTTCTCCAGGCCCTGCACCCGGATGGCCGGGGCCGGGGCCGTGCTCATCTGGGGCTCCCGGGGTCCGCGGCCACGATCGCCGCCGTGAGGCGCGCCCGCTCCTTGTCGATCCAGCGGGCGCCTGCGTAGGACTGCGCGAACGTCTCGGCGACACTCCACCGGGTCCTCGCCGACGATCTCGCGCACCGGGGTGCCGTCGAGGGCGGCCCGCTCCCACAGGTCGGTGAAGTCGCTCAGCATCAGGACGAGGGTGTCGCCGCCGGTGATGCCGCCGTAGTACATCAAGTACCGCTCGAAGGCCTGGCCCGTGCTGCCGTAGGGCTCCGGAAGAGCCCCCATGCGGGCCTTGTCCCGCTTGTACTGCTTCTTCTGCTCGAGCGACCCGGTCAGGGCCTCGACCCACTTCGCCACCATCTCAGCTGCCTCCCTCTCGGAGCTGTTCGATACGTGCCTGGAGGAAGCTCCACGTCCTCCAGAAGTCGTCGAGCTGGGCCCGACCCTTGTCGTTGAGCGTGTAGACCTTGCGCGGCGGACCCTTCTCCGACGGCACCTTCTCGACGTCGACCAGGCCGCGCTGCTCCACCCGGATCAGCAGGGCGTAGACGGTGCCCTCGGCGATGTCGGTGAAGCCGCGCTCGCGCAGCTCCGCCGTGATCTCGTAGCCGTGCGCGGACCGGCCCGCGAGGATCGCCAGGACGATGCCCTCGAGCGTGCCCTTGAGCATCTCGGTCTCCTGCTTACCCACCGTCGCCCTCCTCTCGCTCACTACTCAGTGTCACTGCTCTTCAGTGTCAATGACTACCGGTACATAGTGACGCTGAATAGCCGATCGCGCAACCCTGACGGCCCCGGGAATGGTCGCGTGTAGTTGACTGTTCAACCAACTGATCAGCGTCGACCGTCCTGTCCGATCCGCCTCACCTCCCAGGAGCGCCCCGTGAACGTCGTCGTCCTCGTCGGCAGTCTGCGCGCCGGCTCCACCAACGCCCAGCTCGCCGACGCCGCCATCGGCCACCTCCCCTCCGGCGTCGAGGGCACCGTCTTCGCCCGCCTCGCCGAGCTTCCCCACTACTCCGAGGACCTCGACCACGACGACGCGCTGCCCCAGGTCGCCCGTGACCTGCGCGAGGCCGTCGCCGACGCCGATGCCGTGCTGCTCGTGACCCCTGAGTACAACGGCTCGCTGTCCAGCGCCGTCAAGAACGCCGTCGACTGGGCCTCGCGCCCCCGCGGTGCCGCTGCCCTCGCCGGCAAGCCCGCCGCCGTCATCGCCGCCAGCGGCGCCCCGCGCGGTGCCCAGTGGGCCCGCGAGGACGGCGTGAAGGTGCTCAAGGTCGCCGGTGCCGACGTCATCGAGGACACCGTGGGGGTCGGCTCGTCGTTCCAGGCCTTCGTCGACGGCCACCTCTCCGACGAGGCGCTCGACGCCGACCTGCGCTCCCTGATGCAGCGCCTCGCCGACGAGGTCGAGAGCACCCGCACCGCCGCCTGACGGCATCCCACGTCGGGTGTCCCGACACAATGGGCGCGATGACCACCGACCTCGCCCAGCTGCTCGCCTTCGACCGCGAGCACGTGTGGCACCCCTACTCCTCCGCGCTGACGCCGCAGGAGGCCTACCTCGTGGAGTCCGCGTCCGGCATCCGGCTGCGGTTGCGTGACCGCGACGGGACCCCGCGCGAGGTGGTCGACGCGATGGCGTCGTGGTGGTGCGCGATCCACGGCTATGCCGTGCCCGAGCTCGACGCCGCGGCCCGCCGCCAGCTCGGTGCGATGTCGCACGTGATGTTCGGGGGGCTGACCCACGAGCCGGCGATCGGGCTGGCGCGGCGCCTGGTCGACCTTGCCCCTGCAGGGCTGGAACAGGTGTTCCTCGCCGACTCGGGATCGGTGTCGGTCGAGGTGGCGATGAAGATGGCGCTGCAGTGGCACCTGGCCGCCGGGCGGCCCCGCACCCGGTTCTTCACGATCCGTGGCGGCTACCACGGCGACACCTTCTCGCCGATGTCGGTCACCGACCCGGTGGGCGGGATGCACGCGCTGTTCCGCGGGGTGCTGCCCGAGCACCTGTTCGCGCCACGACCACCGGGCGGGCTCGACCGAGCCCAGGACGACCCGGAGCTGGTCGCGTGGGAGCGCGAGACGCGAGCGCTGTATGCCGCGCACGCCGACTCGGTGGCGGCCGTGATCGTGGAGCCGGTGCTGCAGGGTGCCGGTGGGATGCACGTCTACAGCCCGCACGTGCTGACCGTGCTGCACGAGCTGGCGCGCGAGCACGGCGCGCTGGTCATCCACGACGAGATCGCCACCGGGTTCCACCGCACCGGGCCGCTGTGGGCCGGTGCCGGGCGAGGCGACGTCGACCCGCTGGTCGACCGTGCCCCGGACATCCTGTGCGTCGGCAAGTCGCTGACGGGTGGCTACCTGACCCTGGCGGCGGTGCTCTGCACCCGGGCGGTGGCCGAGGGGGTCAGCGCCGGCGAGGCCGGCGGGCTGATGCACGGGCCGACCTTCATGGGCAACCCGCTGGCCTGTGCCATCGCGTCGGCCAACCTCGACCTGCTCGCCTCGCGCGACACCGAGACCGAGGTGGCCCGCATCGAACGCGGGCTGGTCACGGGCCTGGAGCGGGCGGCATCCCTGCAGTCGGTGCGTGAGGTGCGGGTGCTGGGAGCCGTCGGCGTCGTGCAGCTGCGCGAGCCGGTGCGGGTGGCCGAGGTGACCGCGGCCGCCATCGAGCGGGGCGTGTGGGTGCGGCCGTTCCGCGACCTCGTCTATACGATGCCGCCCTACGTGACGTCCGACGACGACCTGTCGCTGCTCACCTCGGGCTTGGTCGGGGCCGTGGAGTCGGTGCACGGCTGAGCCAGCTGCTCCAGGTCGGCTCGCCAGCGGTCGAGGAGGGTCACGTCAGCCGGCATGGCGACCACGGCGGCCAGCCGGTCGGGGTGCATCCAGTAGACCTGCTCGAGGGCCGCGAGCACCGCGAGCCCCAGGAGAAGCATCGGCACCACCGGGCTCTCTCGGAGTCCGAGCAACCCGATGACAGCACCACCGGCCCACAGGCTGCGACGCAGCACGCTCCAGGCGGCCGACCGCCCGTCGAACAGCTGGATGCTGCCGCGTACCCGGCCCATTGTCTTGCATAGTGCAGCTCAGTTGCGGCGCACCGAGATCGCCACGAGCACCGGCCCCGACCGGCGGCCCGACGGGGCGCTCGACCCGCACCCCGCCGTGCCGTCGTCGGTGCCGGACGCGCACGACCCACACCCACTGGTGGGGCAGCCGGTGGCGAGCTGCTTGGCCTCGAGCCGACCCATCCGCACCAGGTGGTCGACGCAGGCCCGCACCGTGTCGAGCGGCAGGTCGCAGTGACCGGCCACCTCGTCGAGCGAGTGGGCACCAGCGTCGAACGCCGCCAGCACCGCGGTCAGCGGGCCACGCACCGGTGCGGCGGCGCTCACCAGAACACCCGCCCGACCTGGAACACGAGCACGGCGAGCGTCCACGCGACGACGAGCTGCAGCCCCACGCCGAAGGCCGTCCACCGCATGCCGAGCTCGCGCCGCTGCGCGGCCAGCGTTGCGACACAGGGGGTGTAGGCGAGCAGGAAGACCATGAACGCCGCCACCGCCGCAGCCGTGTGCCCACCGCTCGCGACCTCGAAGGTCTGGTGCAGCTGCACCCCGAGGGCACCCGGGTCGTGCGACGAGGCCGGCTCGGCGAGCGCGTACGTCTGCGCCCACGACGAGATCACCGCCTCCTTGGCGACGAACCCGACGAGCAGCGCCGACACCGCCTCCCACTGGCCGAACCCGGCCGGCGCGAGCAGCGGCGCGACGGCCCGCGACAGCTCGGCGTAGAGGCTGCCCGACACCGGCACGTCGCCGAACGACCCGGCCCCCACCGGGATCGACTGCAGCAGCCACACCACGACGACGGTGGCGACGATGATGCCGGATGCCGTGCGCAGGAACCCCCGCAGGCGAAGCCAGGTGACGGACAGGCTGAGCCGCAGCGTGGGCCGCTGGTAGGGCGGCAGGTCGATGACGAGCGGGTCGGGGCAGACCGCGCGCCAGAGGGTGGCCCGCAGCCCGAGCCCGACGACCACGACGAGGAGGATCGAGACGACGTACATCGCGAACACCACCGAGCCCGCGTGCGCCGGGAAGAACGTCGTCGCGAGGAGCACGTAGACCGTGAGCCGCGCCGAGCACGACGTGAACGGCACGAGCAGCGCGGTGAGCACCCGGTGCCGGGCGTTGGGCAGGATCCGGGTCGCGGCCACCGCCGGCACGTTGCAGCCGAAGCCGACGACGATCGGCAGGAACGCGCGCCCGGGCAGCCCGAGGCGGCTCATCATCCGGTCGGTGACCACGGCGGCCCGGGCCAGGTAACCGGAGTCCTCGAGCACCGCCAGCAGCAGGAACATCAGCGCCATCAGCGGCACGAACGTCAGCAGCATCCCGACCCCGGCGATCACACCGTCGACCACCAGCCCCCGCACCGGCGTGCCACCGAGGCCCACGGTGTCGACCAGCCAGCCGCCCGCCGACGACAGCGGCCCCGACACGAAGGCGCCGAGGGCGTTCTGCAGCGGCGCCGCGAGGGTGGTCGTCGCCTGAAAGACCAGCCACATGACGCCGAGGAACAGCAGCGGCCCGATGACGGGAGCCGTCGCGAAGCGGTCGATGCGGTCCGACCAGGTGCGCCGGGTCATCGCCCGCCTGCTCACGGATGCCGTGACGGCCACGTCGATCCAGCCGAACCGTTCGTCGGCCGCCGCCAGCTCGTCGGCCTCCGCCACGACGTCGACCGGGTCGGCGCCACGGTGACGTGGTCGGGCGACGCCGACGTCGAGCGCGGCCCCGACCTCTGACACCAGCCCGTCGACGCCGGAGCGTCGCCGGGGGTCGAGCGCGACGACCGGGCAGCCGATGGCCGAGGCGAGCGCGTCGGCATCCACCAGGGTGCCGCGACGCGCGGCGACGTCACCCATGCTGAGGGCGACGACCACCGGTAGCGCGGTCTCGCGCACCTGCGCCACGAGGTACAGGCTGCGCGCCAGGTGGGCGGCGCTCGCGACGACGACCACGACGTCGGGCCGCTCGCGTCCTTCCGCGAGCACGACGTCACGGGTGAGCGCCTCGTCGGGGCTGAGCGGGTCGAGGGAGTAGGAGCCCGGCAGGTCGACGACGTCGGCGACCCGGCCCCCGACGACGCAGCCGCCGCGGCCGACCTCAACCGTCGTGCCGGGCCAGTTGCCGACCGTGCGACGGGCCCCGGTGAGCGCGTTGAACAGGGTGGACTTGCCGACGTTGGGCGCGCCGGCGAGCACCACGACGGGCGCACCGACAGGGGCCGCCAGCGGCGCGCCGTCCTCGTGGCAGGTCGTAGCCGACGGCGTCCTCGGGACCGGCGGCACCGTGCTCACGCGGGGGTCGCCCCGGTGGGGTGTGCTGGCACGGTCTGCACCGACTCGAGCACGTCACGCCCGAGCGCGATGCGTGAGCCCGCCACGTCGACGATCCGTCCTCCACCCGAGGTGCGCTGCACGCAGCGGACGTGGCTGCCGACGCGCAGCCCGAGCTCGGCGAGGCGTCGGGTGAGGGCGATCGGCCCGACCGCGCCGACGACCCGCAGCTCGGTGCCGATCGGAGCCCATGCGAGGGACGTCGCCACCTGTCGACGCTAACACCGGGTTAGGCGAACCTAAGCACGGGAGAGGCCGATTGAAAGCAACCTCACATGCCCCCGCGCTCGGCCGCCTACTCGGCCTTCGCCTGGCCCCAGCCGTGCCAGTGGTCGACCCGGATCCAGCAGCTGACGCGGGGCCGCTCGCGGTTCGGGTAGGGCTGGCCGCCGTAGTGCATCGAGAGGCGGTCGATGTCGGCCAGCCCCTTCTCGGGGTCGTCCTCCCACCGCACGATCGGGCCGCGCACGCTCACGTGGGTGTACCACTCGTCCTCCTTGAGCGCGGTGAGCGCGACCTCCGGGCGCTCGCGCATCCAGTCGAGACGGGCGCGACCGGCATCCATGTTGAGCAGCACGGTGCCGTCGTCCTCGACGAGGTACCAGGTCGCCACCGACATCGGGGCGCCGCTCGGCATCAGCACGGCGACGACCGCGGGGTTGGGCTGCGCGAACAGCTCAGCGACCTCGGCGGGCAGTGGGGCCTTGGGCATGTGTCCTCCTGAGACGGGGGCGGGCGGTCACCTCCCGAGGCTAACCACCGCAGCCGACGCTCACCCGCCGGCCAGCCGCGCCACCGTGGCGACGGCATCCGTGGAGGTGAGACCGAGGGCGCGCGCCCGGTCGAGGTAGGCGGTGGCCGCCTCCTCCAGAGCCCGCTGCGGGGTGGGCGGCGCCGGCGCGGTCGTGGCGACGCGGGTACCGCCCCCGCGCCGCGAGCGCACGTAGCCGGCCCGCTCGAGCTCGCGGTAGGTGCGGGCCACGGTGCCGACCGCGAGGCCGAGGTCGGCGGCGAGCTGGCGCACGGGGGGCATCCGGTCGCCCGGGTTGAGCACCCCCGAGCCGATCAGGTCGGCGAGCTGGCGGCGCAGCTGCTCGTAGGGCGGGGTCGGGTCGAGGACGTCGACGGTGACCGTGGACAGGGTCATCGCACCGGCGCCCCGACCGGGGCCACGTCACCGGGCAGGGGGCGGGGCAGGTCGTCGACCCGGATGGTGGGGGTGAGCACCAGCCCGGCGAGGAGGCCACAGGCGGCGCCGATGGCCAACGGCCCGATGACCGCGGCCGACCATCTCACGACGGTCTGGACGACAGTTGCACCGCAAGGCCCGTCGGCCAGCCCCGTTGCCAGGAACACGCCCACCGGCCCGAGGATGCCGAGCACCGTGACCGTCGCGGCGGTCAGCACGTTGCCGACCGACCAGCGACGCAGCAGCGTGTCGAGGCCCCGGCTGTCGAGCTCGGGGCGCGGGCGGTTGATGATCGCGCGCACTGCGATGGCAACGAGCACGGCGAGCACGCCCAGCGCCAGGGCGAGTGGGAGCGCGTAGAACGACCCCGGCCAGGGGCCACGGCTGGTGCCCATCGTCACGGGGCCGTTGACCGGATCGACGACGGTGCACAGCCGGCTGAACACCCGGCCGGCGCGGCCCAGGTCGTCGGTGGACCCCCACGCAGCACCCACGGCCAGCGCACCCACGAGCAGTGCGGTCGACACGGCGAGCACGACGGCCCGGCCTCGCGGTAGCACCGCCGACAGGGTGCGCGTCTCGACGACGGCCGAGCGGCGGATGCCGACCGCGGGCCGGGCGGTCAGCTCACCGGCGATGGTGCCGAGCAGGACGCCGGCGCCCAGCGCCATGGGGGCGAGGGCCGTCACCCGACCGAGGGCGTCGACCCGCTGGCCGAGCACCAGGAGCAGCACCGCCACTACCCCGCCGAGCAGCAGGCCGACCACCCGCCAGCGCCTGGTGTGCCGGGCGATGTCGACGACCCCCCTGTGCTCGTTGACGCCCACCGTGACCACGACCCGGCGCGCCAGGGCCACGAGCAGGCCGACCACGGCCATCGGCACGGCCAGCAGGAAGACCGCCATGACAAGCTCCTCTTGTATCGACTGACTGATACAAGATCGAGGATGCCGTGAGGCGCCGTTTGTGTCAAGGGCTTGCAACAAGTGGGGCCGGTCACCCGTCGAGCGCCGTCAGGGGCGCAGGATGCCGCAGTCGGCAGCGCCGGCCTAGCTCGCGGCGAGCCGCTGGAGGCGGGCCCGCTCCCGCTCGAGCCGCTCGCGGCCGGCATCGGTGGCCACGACGTGCACCTCGGGCAGCCGGGCGAAGCCGAGCAGGTGGCCACCGCCGGTGAGCCAGCCCTGCCGTGCGAGCACGGTCACCCACTGGGCTCCGACGGTGGTTGACATCCCCACCCGCTCGCAGAGCCAGCTCAGGGCCACCGACCGCACGCTCGCCGCCCCCGAGAGCACCGCGTAGGCCTCCGAGCCGGGCGGCCAGACCGCGGGCGGGGCCGGCGCGGCCACGGGTTCGCGCCACAGCTGCCGGTACCAGCGCCACCGTTGCCGCCCCAGGCGGGGCATGACTCCGGCGTCCGGGCGTGCCCGCATGACGGTGGTGCTGAGGAAGGTGCCACCCGTGCTGAGCGGAAGGGCCAGGACCCATACCGGCAGCCACCACGACGGTGGCCCCCTGTCACCGGTGACGAGCTGCACGAGGGCGATCAGCCACAGCACCACGAGCACCACGTTGACGACCAGGACCAGGGCGGGCACCCAGAGGCGGCGCATCCCCTGGGGGTCGAGCACCGAGGTCTCCGCCTCCGCGCGGAGGGTGAGCCGCGCGACATCCGGGCTGACCACCGGGGTCAAGGCCCCGTTCGCCGGCCACCCGGGTGCGGCCCACGCCATCATCGGCATCGGCGGGTACCCACCGACCGCCGCGAGGGGCGCGGGCTGCTGTTCCGGCATACGGCGAGTGTGCTGGTCAGCGGGCCTGCGGCACAGCCCTTCGACGAAACCGGTCAGGACGCATCCGGGTCGCCGTGGCAGGATCGATGCCGTGACGAGCCCCCTCGACTGGATCCGGGACGCCGCTGCCACCCGTGAGGGCGCAGGGCTCACCCGTCGGCTCAGCACCACCAAGACCGGCGACGGCCTCGACCTCGCCGGCAACGACTACCTCGGCCTGCGCACCCACCCCGCCGTCATCGCCGGCGCGGTCGCGGCCGCCGAGACCTATGGCGGCGGTGCCGGCGCGTCACGCCTGGTCACCGGCACGCTCGACGTGCACGACGAGCTCGAGGCCGCGCTCTCCGCGCTGACCGGAGCCCCCGCCGCGCTCGCCCTGTCCAGCGGGTATGCCGCCAACCTCGCCGTGCTTACCACGCTCGCCGACGCGGGCACCCTCGTCGTCAGCGACGAGCACGCCCACGCGAGCCTGATCGACGGCTGCCGGCTGTCGCGGGCCGCCGTCACCGTGTCGCGGCACAACGACCTCGAGCACGTGGCCGAGCTGCTCTCGCGCCGCGAGGGCCCCCGGGCCGTGGTCGTGGTGGAGTCGATCTACTCGGTGCTCGGCGACGCCGCGCCGATCGCCGACCTCGTCGCGCTGACCGCGGAGGCCGGCGCCATCCTCGTGGTCGACGAGGCCCACGCTCTCGGGGTGGTCGGGCCCGGTGGTGCCGGTCTCGTCGCCGCCGCCGGCGAGTCGCAGACCGAGCACGTCGTGGTGACGGCCACCCTCTCGAAGTCCCTTGCGGCGCAGGGCGGTGCGGTGCTCGCGGCGCCCATCGTGCGCGAGCACCTCGTCAACACTGCCCGCCCCTTCATCTACGACACCGGGCTGGCCCCCGCCTCCGCCGGGGCCGCCCTGGCCGCGCTCGGGATCTTGCGCGACCACCCCGAGCTCACCGACCGGGTGCATGCCAACGCCGCCCGGCTGGCCGCGGCCTGTGGCGTCGAGGTGCCCGCCGGCGCCGTGATGTCAGTGGCGATGCCGGGGCCGCACGAAACGGTCGAGGCGGTCGAGCGGGCGCGGGCGCGCGGCATCCGGATCGGCTGCTTCCGGCCCCCATCGACGCCGGACGGCTCGTCGCGCCTGCGGCTCACCGCGCACGCCGACCACACCGAGCACGACCTCGACCGGGCGTGCGAGGTGCTCGGCGAGCTCACCTATCTCCGTGGCTGACCCGCGGTCGCTCACCTCGGTCGTGCTCGTCACCGGCACCGGCACCGAGATCGGCAAGACCGTCGTCACCGCCGCCCTGGCCGCCGTGGTGCGCGAGCGCGGCAGCGACGTGGCGGTCGTCAAGCCGGCCCAGACCGGCCTGACCCCCGGTGAGCCGGGTGACGTCGACGAGGTGCGCCGACTGGTCGGCGACGACGTCGTCACCCATGAGCTGGTGCGGCTGCGCGACCCCCTCTCGCCGGAGGCCGCCGCCCGCCGCGAGGGGGTGCGCCTGCCCCCGGTGGCCCAGCACGCCAAGCGGATCGGTGAGATCGCCGCCGAGTCGGAGGTCGTGTTCGTCGAGGGCGCCGGCGGCTTGCTCGTGCGGCTCGACGAGCGCGGCGGCACACTCGCCGACCTGGGAACCGGGTTGCGCTACAAGGGTATCGGCTGTGGCGTGGTGCTCGTCACCAGCGCCGGGCTGGGCACGCTCAACACTGCCGCACTCACGGCCGAGGCGCTGGCTGCCCGCTCCCTCCCCCTGCTGGGCGTGGTCATCGGCTCGTGGCCCGACGACCCGGGCCTGGCCGAGGAGAGCAACCTGGTCGACCTGCCGCGGGTGACCGGGGCCCCGCTCTGGGGGCGCATCCCGGCCGGCGCCGGCGCACTGTCGCGGGCCGACTTCCTGACCGGCGTGCACGAGTGGTTCGACCTCGACGACGACTGACCGGCTGTTCGCTTCGGGGTTGGCAAGATGGGGGGATGAGTGAAACAACCTCCGTCGAGCCGTACCGGGTGTGCGTCGTGTGCTGGGGCAACATCTGCCGGTCCCCTATGGGCGAGTTCCTGCTGCGGGAGGCGTTCGAGGATGCCGGGCTCGGCGACCGCGTCGTCGTCGACTCCGCGGGCACCAGCTCCGAGGAGCTCGGCAGCGGCATGCACCATCGCACCGCCGCCGTGCTGCGCCGCAACGGCCACGAGGACAACGGCTGGGACGAGCACGTGGCCCGCCGCTTCGAGCCGGGCTGGTTCGACCGCTACGACCTGGTGCTGCCGGTCGACCACGTGCACGTCGAGCGGCTCGAGCGCATCGCCCGCACCGACGCCGACCGCGCCGCTCTGCGCCTGTTCCGCTCCTTCGACCCGGATGCCGTGGCGCGCGGCGACCTGGGCATGGACGACCCCTGGTACGGCACCGACCCGGCCTACGACCAGACCTACGCCGAGATCGTCGCGGCCGTGCCCGGCATCGTCGAGCACGTGCGGACCGAGCTCGAGGCGCGCGACCGGGGCTGACCACCTGGGACACAATCGACCTATTGGTCGATGTTGCCCCACGGGAGCCCAGCGCGGGGTGGGCAACCGCCCTCCCGCGGCTCTGGGAGGATGGGGGCATGGCCAGCACCGCCCCCGCGACCAGCCTCGCGGCATCCACCTCCCTCGCCGACGCCGAGCCGCACATCGCGCTCGGTGCGCTCGACGGGCGCTACCGCGGCGTCGTGGCCCCCCTCGTCGACCACCTCTCCGAGCCCGCGCTCAACCGGGCCCGGGTGCACGTCGAGGTCGAGTGGCTGATCCACCTCACCGAGCACGAGGTCGTGCCGGGGGTCCGCCGCCTGACCACCCACGAGCAGGAGGCGCTGCGCGACGTCGTGCGCGGCTTCGGGGCCGCCGAGATCGACGAGATGGCCGCCACCGAGCGGGTCACCCAGCACGACGTGAAGGCGGTCGAGTACTTCCTCAAGAAGCGGCTCACCGAGATCGCCCCGGCGCCGGAGGACCAGGGCCTCGCCGAGCTCATCCACTTCGCCTGCACCAGCGAGGACGTCAACAACCTCTCGTATGCCGTCATGGTCAAGGGCGCCGTGCACGAGGTGTGGCTGCCCCGCGCCACCGCGCTCGTCGAGAAGCTCGCGACGATGGCCAGCGACCTGCGCGACGTGCCGTTGCTCGCGCACACCCACGGCCAGCCCGCCACCCCCACCACGATGGGCAAGGAGCTTGCCGTGCTGGCGTGGCGCCTGCAGCGCCAGCTCGCCCGCATCGAGGACGCCGAGTTCCTCGGCAAGCTCAACGGCGCCACCGGCACCTACGGCGCGCACGTCGCCGCCGTGCCGGATGCCGACTGGCAGGGCGTCAGCCGCGCGTTCGTCGAGCACCTGGGCCTGACCTGGAACCCGCTGACCACCCAGATCGAGAGCCACGACTGGCAGAGCGAGCTCTACGCCGACGTCGCGCGGTTCAACCGGGTGCTGCACAACATGTGCACCGACGTGTGGACCTACATCTCGCTGGGCTACTTCGCGCAGGTGCGCGGCCAGGGCACCGTCGGCAGCTCGACGATGCCGCACAAGGTCAACCCGATCCGCTTCGAGAACGCCGAGGCCAACCTCGAGGTGAGCAACGCCCTGCTCGACGTGCTCGCCGCCACCCTCGTGCAGAGCCGGCTGCAGCGCGACCTCACCGACTCCTCGATGCAGCGCAACATCGGCTCGGCGTTCGGCCACAGCCTGCTCGCCATCGACAACGCCACCCGCGGCCTCGACGGGCTCGACGCCCTGCCCGCCGCCATGGCCGCCGACCTCGACGCCAACTGGGAGGTGCTCGGCGAGCCCATCCAGTCGGCGATGCGCGCCCTCGGCGCCCGGGGCGTGCCCGGCATGGACCAGCCCTACGAGCGGCTCAAGGAGCTCACCCGCGGGCGCCGCATCGGGCAGGCCGAGCTCGTCGAGTTCGTGCAGGGCCTGGGCCTGCCGGCCGACGTCGAGGCCCGGCTCGCGGCGATGACCCCGCAGACCTACGTCGGCCTGTCCCCCGAGCTCGTCGACCACCTGAAGTGACCGTCATGATCACGCCGGCCGCCATCCTCATGGCGTGCCTGTCCCTGGTGGTGCTGTCGGTCTGGCTGCCGGTAGCCGGCGCGCGCCGCTGGGCACCTGCGCCGTGGCGTGCGTTCACGGCATCCGTGGGTGCGGCCCTCGGGCTGGGCCTCACGGCCTGGCTGGCCGTGCTGTCGTTCACCGGCCTCTCGACCGGGTGACACCCGGCGGGGCCGGTCGTGTGCCACTCCGCCATCTCGTACTTCATGGCCCCGAGGATGCTGGTCCACTGCGCCTTGGTGGAGTGCACGCCGACCTTGATGCCCGCCGCGCGGTAGGCAGCCAGCACGCCGTCCCCCCTCCGCCCAACCGACGTTGCGCAGCCGGGGCCGTTGGTCAGGCCCTCAGGCCCAGCAGGGCGAGCGTGGTCACCGGAGCGGTCATCCGAACGGGGTGATGCGAGCCACAAGGGCGCAGGAGCAGAGTCGCCCCGCAGGAGCGGCCTCCTCGACCGCCACTGGACCACGCGAGGGTGACATGACGACAGCACCACGACGGTTCCCGGTGATGGAGGGCATCCTCCCCCTGGACCGCAAGCGCATCCCGATGGACATCGCGGCCGGAGTGACCCTGGCGGCGCTCGGCATCCCGGAGGTGATGGGCTACACCTCGATCGCCGGGATGCCGGTCATCACCGGTCTGTACACGATCCTCATCCCGATCGCCGTGTTCGCCCTGCTGGGGTCCTCGCGGCACCTGGTGGTCGGGGCCGACTCCGCGACTGCCGCCATCTTGGCCGCGGGCCTGGCCGGCATGGCCCCAATCGCCTCCCCGCAGTACGTCACGCTGGCCGGGATGCTCGCCCTGATCACCGGTGGCTACCTGATCCTCGCCCGGCTGCTCAAGCTCGGGTTCATCGCCAACTTCCTCTCCCGCAGTGTGCTCATCGGCTTCCTCACCGGTGTCGGCATCCAGGTGGCGATGGGGCAGGTCGGTGAGATGTTCGGCATCCCGAAGCAGTCCGGCGGCACCATCGAGAAGTTCGTGGCGACCCTGGCCCACCTCGGTGAGAGCAACGCCCCCACCATCTACGTGTCGGCCGCGGTGATCATCGTGATCCTGGGGTCGAAGGCGATCAACCCACGCATCCCCGGCGCCCTGATCGCGGTCGTGGGCGCGATCATCGTCAGCGCGCAGCTCGACCTCGCGGCCGACGGCGTCGCCACCCTCGGCCCGGTGCCGGGCGGGCTACCGAACTTCGGCTTCCCGTCGGTCACCTGGGCGCAGTTCGTGAGCCTGCTCGGCACCGGCGGCGCCATCTTCATCGTCGTGCTCGCCCAGAGCGCCGCAACCTCGCGCGCCTACGCGGCGAAGTACGAGGAGCCCTTCGACGAGAACGTCGACCTCGTCGGCCTGGGCCTGGCCAACGCCAGCGCCGGCCTGTCGGGCACCTTCGTGGTCAACGGCAGCCCGACCAAGACCCAGATGGTCGACGGCGCCGGCGGCAAGAGCCAGCTCGCGAGCCTCACCACCGCCGTGATCGTGCTCATCGTCCTGCTCTTCCTGACCAAGCCGCTGCAGTACATGCCCTCGGCCGTGCTCGCCTCGGTGGTCTTCCTGATCGGCATCGAGCTCGTCGACATCAAGGGGCTGCGCGGGATCCTCAGGGTGCGCCCGAGCGAGTTCGTCATCGCCGTGATCACCGGCCTGCTCGTCATCGTGGTCGGCGTCGAGCAGGCGATCCTCGTGGCGATCGTCGTGTCGGTCATCGACCACCTGAGCCGCAGCTACGCCCCGAACGACACCGTGACCGTCGCCGGTGAGGGCGGCCACCTCCAGGCCAAGCCGGTCGCCGAGGGCGGCCAGCTCGTGCCGGGCCTGGTCGTGTACCGGTTCTCCTCGGGCCTGTACTACGCGAACGCCAACCGGTTCAACGAGGAGGTCCTCGGCCTGGTCGACGGGGCTGACCCGGCATCCCCGGTGCGGTGCGTGGTGCTGGAGGCGTCGGCGATCGTCGACGTCGACTACAGCGGTGGCCTGACCCTGAAGCAGGTGGTGAGCGAGCTGCACGACCGCGGTGCCCGGTTGGTCGTCACCCAGGCGTCCGACGCCCTGCGGGCCGAGCTCGACCGGTTCGGCATCAGCGAGGCCCTCGGCCCGGACGGCTACGCCGGATCGGTCGGCGAGGCGGTGCAGGCGCACGAGGCGACCGGCACGGCCTCCGCGGGAACGACGCCCGACCCCAGCTCCCCGTGACTCGCTAGACGTGCCTGGGCACCTTGCCGGTGAGCTTGAGCAGGGCGCACATCACCTTGTGGCCACCGTCAGCGGTCGGGCCGAACATCAGCGGGCAGCCACCGTCGATGACGACCATGCCGAGCTCGCGACCCAGTGTGGTCGCGGCCGGCGAGACGCTGCCGGCGCCCATCGACCGGTGCATCCAGACCTTCGTCATGCCCAGGTTGGCCGCCTCGCGCACGGTGGCCTCGGCGTGCTCGGGCCGGGTCGCGATGACCACGGCTTCGACCCCGCCGGGGATCGAGCTCAGGTCGGGGTAGGCCGGGTCACCCTCGACCAGCGCGGTGTTCGGGTTGACCGCGAACACCTCGTAGCCGCGCTCCTTGAGGCGGGTGTAGACGATGTTGCCCCCGTGCTCCTTGGGCTCGCGGGACACCCCGGTCACCGCGATCCGCCGACAGGACAGGAAGTCCGTCGCGGCCTCCTTGATCGTGCTCATGCCAGTCCCTTCTCGGCGCGGGCGAGCCCACCGGCGCTCCTGCGCCGGGTCGCGCGCCCTTCCATCGTCCTCCGGCCGGTCGGTGCCGTCGCGTCGCGGCAGCGTGAGACCGGCCACCCTGATACCCCCTAGGGGTAGGGGTATCAGGTATCCTGAGCGGGTGGATGAGAGCGACCAGACCACCGTCGTGCCGGGCTACGCCGGCCACAAGGACGACCACCTCAAGCGGCTGCGCCGCATCGAAGGACAGGTGCGCGGCATCGCCCGGATGGTCGAGTCCGACACTTACTGCATCGACGTCCTCACCCAGGTGAGCGCCGCGACGCGCGCCCTGCAGGCCGTCAGCATCCGGCTCCTCGAGGAGCACATCGAGCACTGCGTCGTCGACGCCGCCCGCGAGTCCGACGAGGCCGCCGCCGCCAAGGTCGCCGAGGCCACCGCCGCCATCGCCCGCCTCGTGAGGAGCTGAGATGACGCAGATCACCGACCGCCCCGCTACCGAAGAGGTGCACGAGGTCGACCTCGCCATCACCGGCATGACCTGCGCGTCGTGCTCGGCTCGCATCGAGAAGAAGCTCGGCAAGCTCGACGGCGTGGATGCCGTGGTGAACCTCGCCACCGAGAAGGCCACCGTCCGCTTCGCCGGGGCGGTCACCGTCGAGCAGCTGCTGAGCACGGTGCGCGCCACCGGATACGGCGCCGAGGTCATCGGCGGCGCGCCCGACCCGGCCTCGCCGGACCAGCCGGCCGACTCCGGCACGCCGCCGAAGGAGCCCGAGCAGCGCATCTCGGCCGTCGACGTCATCAGCGCGGCCGTGCTGACCGTGCCGGTCGTCGTGCTCGGCATGGTGCCCGGCATCCAGGTCAACAACAGTGGCTGGGTGCAGCTGATCCTGGCGACGCCCGTCGTGCTGTGGTGCGGCTGGCCCTTCCACCGGGCCGCGATCGTCAACGCGCGGCACGGCGCGTCGACGATGGACACCCTGGTCTCGCTCGGCGTGCTCGTCGCCTACCTGTCCTCGGCCTACGTGGTCCTCACCGGCGGCGGCGGGGGCATGGGTGGCGGCGGCGGGGGCATGGGTGGCGGCGGCGGCGGAGAGCCGGCCGGCAACCTGTGGTTCGAGACCGCCACCGTCGTGACGACCTTCCTCCTCTTCGGGCGGTGGATGGAGGCGCGGGCGACCAACCGCACCCGCGACGCCCTGCGCGGGCTGCTCAGCCTGGGCGCCAAGGACGTCGCCGTCGAGCGGGTCGACCCGGCCACCGGGTCGACCACCGAGGTGCGCATCCCCATCGACCAGCTGCTCGTGGGCGAGCGGTTCCTCGTGCGGCCCGGTGAGAAGGTCGCCACCGACGGCCAGGTCGTCGAGGGCAGCAGTGCCGTCGACGCCTCGCTCATCACCGGCGAGTCGCTGCCCGTCGAGGTCACCACCGGCGACGAGCTCACCGGCGGCAGCATCAACACCACCGGCCGCCTGGTCGTCGAGGCCACCCGGGTGGGCGCCGACACCACGCTGGCCGGCATCGCCCGGCTGGTCGAGCGGGCCCAGACCACCAAGGCACCCGTGCAGCGCCTCGCCGACCGGGTCTCGTCGGTGTTCGTGCCCGTCGTGCTCGTGCTCGCCGCGCTGACCTTCGGCGCCTGGTGGATGGCGACCGGGGACTCCTCCCGTGCCCTCGAGGTCGCGATCTCCGTGCTGGTCATCGCCTGCCCCTGCGCCCTGGGCCTGGCCACCCCCACCGCGTTGCTGGTGGGCACCGGCCGGGGTGCCCGGCTCGGCATCCTGATCAAGGGCGCCGACGTGCTCGAGGACACCCGGCGGATCGATGCCGTCGTGCTCGACAAGACCGGCACGGTCACCACCGGCGAGATGACCCTGGTCGACGTCGCGACCGCCGGCGGCCTTCCCAAGGACCAGGCCCTGCGCACTGCTGCCGCCGTGGAGGCGGGCAGCGAGCACCCCGTCGCCCGGGCCGTCGTCACCGCCGCCGCGAGCCGGGCCATCGAGGTGCCGAGGGCCACGGACTTCCTGGCGCTACCGGGTTCCGGAGTGCGGGCCCGGGTCGACGACACCGAGATCACCGTCGGCCGCGCCGACCTGTTCGACGAGGTGCCCCCCGAGCTGTCGCGGCCCACCGTCGACGGCACCACGGTCTGGGTCGGCTGGGGCGGGCGGGCGCACGCCTCGCTCACCGTCGCCGATACCGTGCGCGAGAGCTCGGCCCGGGCGATCAGCGACCTCACCAAGGCAGGGCTCCCGGCCTACCTGCTGACCGGCGACCACGACGCCGCAGCCCTCGCCGTCGCGCGCGAGGTCGGCATCCCGGTCGGCCGGGTGCTCTCCAACGTGCGCCCCGAGGACAAGCACGCGATGATCGCCGACCTGCAGGCCCGCGGCAAGGTCGTCGCGATGGTCGGAGACGGCGTCAACGACGCCGCGGCGCTCGCGCAGGCCGACCTCGGTATCGCGATGGGCACCGGCACCGACGTTGCGGCCGACTCGGCCGACATCGTGCTGCTGCGCGCCGAGCTGCCGGCCGTCGTCGACGCCATCGAGCTGTCGCGGGCCACCCTGCGCACCATCAAGCAGAACCTCGGCTGGGCGTTCGGCTACAACGTCGCGGCGATCCCGCTGGCGATGGCCGGGCTGCTCAACCCGATGATCGCCGGCGGCGCGATGGCGATGTCGAGCGTGCTCGTGGTGTCGAACAGCCTCCGGCTGCGCGCCTGGAAGCGTCGGGGCTGAGCCCTCGGTCAGTCGGGGCTGAGCGCTGGGTCAGATGGTGACCCCGCCCGAGGGCGTGTCGAAGGTGACGGCCATCAGGCCAGGCGTGCCGTGCGGAGAGACGAACTCGAAGTCGATGACCGACGAGGTGCTGTCGGCCGGCAGGCCGAGCCAGTCACGGACCCGGTCGGGGTCGCCCGCGATCTGGATCGACTCGATGGTGACCTCGGTGTGCGCGTCGTCGGAGGGGTGCGGGGCGCCCTGCTCCCACTCGATGAAGTAGGGCAGCTGCGGGTCGGCCTGCAGGCCTCGCACGCCGACCTGCCGCCAGCGCAGCTCGACCCCGTCGGGGCGGTGCCGGTTGCCCATGACCGCGGTGCGGCCCAGCCGGGTCTCGACCTCGGAGATGTCGTCGACCTGCACGACCCACCCGAGCCAGCCGCCGCCGGCCTCGGAGCGGGCCCGTACGGCCTGCCCGAAGGGCGCCTTGTCGCTGGCGGGGTGGTCGAGCACCTCGACGACCTCGACGTACCGCTCGTGGGCGAGCGGCAGGATGATGTTGCGCGTCCCGAAGCGCGGGTGGACTCCCCCATCGACCGGCGCCACGCCGATCTGCTCCGCGAGGCGCTGCGCCGTGGCCTTGAGGCCGTCGCGCTCGGCGGCATAGACGACGTGGTCAACTCGCATGCACGTCATCGTCGCACACGCGAAGGGATGCTCTTGACACGGCCCGGTCCGCCTGCCTCACCGTGACGTCCACGTGACCAACACCGCGCCACAGGCGTCACACCAGCCTCACCCGGAGCGCTGGCGGACCGCCTCGTACACCACGACCGCAGCCGCCGTCGCGGCGTTGAGCGAGTTGACCCGGCCCACCATGGGGATGCGCACCCGGGCGTCGGCGGCCTCAAGGGCGACGTCGGTGAGGCCCTCCTTCTCGGTGCCCACGGCGATCGCCACCGCCCCCCGGTAGTCGACGGCCGTGTGCAGGGTGTCGGTGTCGGGGGTGGTCGCCACCAGCCGGATGCCGTTGCGCCGCAACCAGGACAGCACCTCCGGCGTGCTCGAGGCGGCCACCGGCACCGAGAACACGGTGCCCTTGCTGGAGCGCACGACGTTGGGGTTGCCCCAGTCGGTGACCGGGTCGGCGGCCACGACGGCGGCGACTCCCGCGGCATCCGCCGTGCGCAGCACCGCACCCAGGTTGCCCGGCTTCTCGAGCCCCTCGCAGACCAGCACCAGCGCGTCGGGTGGCAGCACCAGGTCGTCGATGGCCGCCCCGGCCACCGGCACCACGGCGAGGAACCCGTCGGGGCCCTCGCGGTAGGCAACCTTCTCGAAGGCGGCCCGGCTGCACCGGATGGTGCTCGCGCCGAGCGCGCGAGCCCGCTCGACCAGCGCCGACTGGCGCTGCGGGTCGAGCATCAGCTCGGGGCAGTGCAGCACGGTGTCGGGCACCACCCCGGCGTCCAGGGCCAGGGCGAGCTCCTCGAAGCCGTCGACGACCGTGCGACCCTCATGCTCGCGCACCCGGCGCCGGCGCAGCGCGAGCACCGCCCGCAGGCGGGGGTTCGACGCGGAGGTCACGTGCAGCTCGGCCATGGCGGCCCCAGCATCCCACGGGCACGAGAACCGCTTCTCGCTCCCGCATTCGGGTAGAACGGGTCGGTGATCAGCACGACGGCGCAGACGCCGACCCGCACCCACGGACGACGGCTCGGTCGCGCCTTCGCCTACGGCGTGCCCGTGGCGGTGGTGCTGTTCGGCGTCGGGTTCCTCGTGCGCAGCACGTGGGGACCCCTGCAGAGCCTCGACGACGCGGTCATCGACGCCGCGACCTCCTTCACCCGCCCGCGCGACGGGCTGAGGTCCTTCCTGCTCACCTGGCAGTGGCTCACCCAGCCGATCCGGCTCTACGTCGTCGGCACCGCCTTGTGCCTGTGGGTGTGGCTCGCCACGGGGCTTCGCACCCGCGCCTGGTGGGCCTTCGGCACGATGATGGTCGCCTGGTTCATCGGCTTCGCGGCCAAGGACGTGTTCCAGCGGGCCCGCCCGGTCGTCGAGGACCCCGTGTCCAAGGCCCCCGGCTACTCCTTCCCCTCCGGCCACGCCGTGAACTCCGCGGCCTGGGCGACCGTCGTCGTCATCCTGCTCTGGCCCCTGCTCAAGCCGCTGTGGGCCCGGGTCGTGGCGGTCGTGCTGGCCACCCTCGTGGTGC
>JBBQNZ010000074.1:0-20875 GCA_038330415.1 Actinomycetales bacterium
GGTCACGGCGACGATCCCCGCTGCCGGACCTCACACCACGACCGTCGCGGTGACCAACGCGCTCGGCTCGTTCTACGACGCACGCCTGCTCGGCTCGGACCTCTGGGCCTGGCAGGACAGCGGCGTCAGCCCGTCGGTCACCTCGACCCTGGGTACGACGACGGATCCGACGGTCGCTCCCGCGCTCCAGTCTCCGCGGTCCGACGGGTCGCACACCTACCGCTACGTCCCGAGCACCACCCTTCCCGCGCCGATGGTCTCGGCCTCCAACCGCGCTCCTGCGCACCCCCGCGTCGTGCTCTCCGCGCGCTCGGTGGCCTACGGTGGCCGACCCGCCTTCTGGGGCTACAACCTCTACCTGCAGCCGCCCGTGGGCACGGCGTACACGGAGGCCAACGCGGACGAGGTCGACCGCGGCGCCCTGCACTGGATCGCGGTCGGTGAGGCCAGGGCGCACACGCTGGCGACCTCGGGCTCCACGGCGTTCCAGAAGGGTCTCGCGACCTACCTGGGCTATCTCCCGCCGCTCACGCGCAACACCTACGTGTGGTGGTCGTACGCCGGTGACTACCTGACCGCACCCGGGTCGACCGCCAAGGTGCTCGTCACCGTCGTGCCGAAGATCAGCGTGCACCTCGCGCGGAGCAGCAAGGGCTCCACCATCTACGGAGGCACCACCCGCCGCGGCGGCGCCGTGATCCTCTACCGGGTCACGGGCACGAAGCAGACGAAGGTCACCACCGCCCGGATCAACTCGGTCGGCGCCTACACGTTCGGGGCGCGCAGGCTGGCCAAGGGCACCTACCGCGTCGTGTCGGTGGCCGACACGAGCTGGGCCGCAGCGCGCTCGATCAACGTGAAGGTCTGACGACCGCCACCACCAGCGAGCACCGATCGGCGTCGCCCCTCCGGGGTCGGCGCCGATCGTCGTCCGGTGAGGTGGAGCAGACCCGGTGCGACGAGTGCGGCGACCCACCTCGCGGGCCACGCAGGTTGCGAGGCGGTCACGGCGTTTCGCGGCGCGGTGTCCGGCATGCGACGATTCGTGCCGCCTCGCGTACGGCGACGGCATCGGAACTTTCAACGGGGAACCTCATGACGTCTGCTCGACCTCGCACGCGCGCCGCCGGCGCGGTCTCCGCAGCGGCTACCGTCGCCCTGGGCCTCAGCCTCGTCGCGGCACCTGCCGCCCAGGCGCTGCCCGCCTCGCCGGTCATCTTGTTCGCCGATGGCAACCACAGCTATTCGCTGTACGCCGGTGACGCCACCGGTGCGGCCGCGACCCAGGTGACCACGGGCGGGCTCGTCACGAACTTCGTCGAGGCGTCGCACGACGGCCAGGTGCTCGCGATCCAGGCCGAGACGGGCACCGACACCACACCGCTGTTCGACACGACCGACGGTCTCCTCGTCTCCGACCAGGGCGTCACCCACGTGCTCGCGACGCACACCCAGGCCAACCCGGTCGTCGCGCTCGACGGCTCGAAGGTCTGGTTCGCCGCGCAGGGCAACCTGTTCGCCTGGACCCGGTCCTCCGGCACCGTCACCGCGCTGACCTCCAACGCACCCCTCGCCGGGACCAGCACCCAGTCGCTGTGGGGTCTTGCCGTCTCCAGCGACGGCAGCACCGCGGCCGGCGTCTTCCGCGCTGCGAGCTTCGCCACCGACCCGCCGACCGCGACCGCGTCGCACGTGACTGCGTTCACCGTCGCGCCTACGTCGTCGACCATCTGGACCAAGGCCTACACCGGCGCGGGCAACCCTGAGCTCTTCTCCGACTCCCCGAGGTTCGCCGGCTCCACCCTCGTCTTCGCGGAGTGCGCGACCGGTGCCTGCGACGACTGGAAGTACGTCACTGTCGACACCACCGCCACGGTGCCGGCGCCGGTCGTGACGTCCGGTGAGCTCGACAACACCTACGACCTGCGCTTCCTCGACGACGGCACCAGCACCGGCGTCGGCACCTGGTACGCGTGGGGTGACGGTGCTGTTGCCGGCACCGCCGTGGCCAAGACGTCGCCCGACCTCGTGGCCTGGACCCCCGGCGCCACCCGCACCGACGCCGTCACCTCGGTCGGGTTCGTGCCGGTCGACACTGCGCCGGCCGCGTTCTCGGCCCGTCAGGCCTCGACGCCGACCGCCTCGGTCAAGCCCTACCTCGTCCTGTCCTCGGCACTGGTGAAGACCGGTGGCCGGCCCGTCTTCGCGTCCTACGGCTACTACCTGCGGCCGGTCGGCACGCAGAGCTGGGCGGCCGACTCCGGCGTGACGCAGCGCGGTGTCGTCACGTTCTCCACCGACGCCGGCAAGACCTGGCACCCGCTCGGCGCCACCACGTCGCAGACGGTGATCGCGTGGCCCGGTGGCGGTCCTGACGGCAACGGCCGCACCCAGGCACTGACCCGAAACACGTGGTTCCGCTGGACCGTCCCGACCGACGTCTTCGTGGGTACGGCGACTTCCGCCGTGCGCCTCGTCCGCGTGACCCCGACCGTGAAGGCGTCCGTCGTGAAGTCGGGCAGCAAGCGCACCGTGGCCGGCAGCGCCGCCCGCATCGGGGGCACCGCCGTCCTCTACAAGGGCACCAAGAAGATCGCGACCGAGAAGCTCTCGGCGAAGGGTGCCTACTCCTTCGGCAAGCGCACGCTGT
This sequence comes from Actinomycetales bacterium, assembly GCA_038330415.1. Taxonomy (GTDB): domain Bacteria; phylum Actinomycetota; class Actinomycetes; order Actinomycetales; family Dermatophilaceae; genus Fodinibacter. The sequence goes on from JBBQNZ010000074.1 coordinate 2,651, forward strand.
CGCGCGGCACGTACCGCGTCGTCACCCTCGCCGACGCCTCCTGGGCCGCGGGATCGCTGACCGTCAAGATCTGACGCTCCACCTCACCAACCACCGCACGACGAAGGCGCCGCCCTGCAGGGGCGGCGCCTTCGTCGTGTCCCCCAGGCGTTCTCGGGCCTCGGTCAGTGGGCGTTGCCGCCGTGGAGGTCGCCGTGCTCGGAGCAGCGGGCGGTCCAGCCGGTCGGCACGATCTGCACGACCATGCGCCGACGGCACGTCGTGCAGTAGCGCGGGGGCTCGAGCTCGAGCGCCGCGTCGCACGCGAGATGGTCGCCGACGGCGCGCCCGTCGACGGTGCGGCCGGCGCCGCAGCGCGCGCAGTGGACGACATCCATCCCGGTGGCGGTCACAGCGCCGAGTTGAGCGCCTTGACCGGCATCGACAGCTCCTCGAGGAGCGCGAGGTCGTCGGTGGCAGCGCGGCCGAGGGTCGTGAGGTAGTTGCCGACGATCACGGCGTTGATGCCGCCGAGCAGCCCGTCGCGCGTGCCGAGGTCGCCGAGGGTGATCTCGCGTCCGCCGGCATAGCGCAGGATCGTGCGCGGCAGCGCGAGACGGAACGCTGCGATCGTGCGGAGCGCGTCGGTCGCGGGCATCACCGGCTGGTCGCCGAAGGGCGTGCCCGGGCGCGGGTTGAGGAAGTTCAGCGGCACCTCGTGCGGCTCGAGCTCGCCGAGCTGGGCGGCGAGCTCGGCCCGCTGCTCGATGGTCTCGCCCATGCCGACCAGGCCCCCGCAGCACAGCTCCATGCCCGACTCCTTGACCATCAGGCAGGTGTCCCAGCGCTCGTCGAAGGAGTGGGTGGTGACGACGTTCGGGAAGTAGGAGCGCCCCGCCTCGAGGTTGTGGTTGTAGCGGTGCACGCCCATGTCGACCAGGTCGTCGACCTGCTCGCGGCTCAGCATGCCGAGCGAGGCGGCGACGTTGATGTCGACCGCGGCCCGGATGGCGGCGACCCCCTCGCGCATCTGCTCCATCAGCTTGTCGTCGGGGCCGCGCACGGCGGCGACGATGCAGAACTCGCTCGCCCCGGTGGCGGCGGTCTGCTTCGCGGCGCGCACCAGCTCGGGCACGTTGAGCCACACCGAGCGCACCGGGCTGGTGAACTGCCCCGACTGCGAGCAGAAGTGGCAGTCCTCGGGGCAGCCGCCGGTCTTGAGCGACACGATGCCCTCGACCTCGACGCTCGGCCCCTGGTACTTCAGCCGCACCTCGTGGGCGAGCGCCAGGAGGTCCTGCAGCCGGTCGTCACCGGTGCGCATGACCTCGACGACCTGCGGGTGCGTCAGCGGCACCCCGCGCTCGAGCACCTGCTCGCGCGCGACGTCGAGGATGTCGGTCCGGGTCACCTGTGCCGTCATGTCCCTGATTGTTGCCTATGCCGTCCACTCGGCCGACGCGGCACCGTCCGCCGGACGCGGGCTGGACTCGCCTCCCTAGACTGCGCGCATGGCCAGCTCCTCGACGCGGATGCTGCTGCTCGGCGCCGTGCAGCTGTTCGAGCCGGTCAACGGCTACCAGATCCGCCGCGAGCTGGTGTCATGGCGGGTCGACGAGTGGGCCCACATCAACCCGGGCTCGATCTACTCCGGGCTCGAGACCCTGGCCCGCGCCGGGCACCTGGCGCGGCACTCGCTCGTCGAGGGCAGCCGCACGGTCACGGTCTACACGACCACCCGAGAGGGCCGTGACGAGTTCCAACGGCTGTTCGCGGATGCCGTGCGCACCCACGACCGCGGCTCGGCCCGCGGGTTCATCACGGCGCTGTCGCTCCAGCCGCTCGTCGACCCCCCGGTGTTCCTGGGCCTGCTGCGCGAGCGGCTCGTCGCCGTGGATGCCGTGCTCGCCGAGGCACGAGAGCTCGCGTCCGGGCCGGTCGACGCGCTGCCGCCGCACCTGCCCTCGATCATCGGCCTGTGGATCGCCCAGGGCCGCACCGAGCGCGACTGGCTGGTCGAGACGATCGCCGCGGTCGAGGCCCGCGCCGGCGCGTATGCCGCCGACGCCTCGAGCTGGGCGCCGCCCGCCGACGACCCGGGCTGGGCGATGCAGGCCGACCGCGAGCGCTACCGCCAGGCTCTCGGCATCCGCGACTGACGCACACCCTCCGCGCTCCACTCGCGCCGCGCGTCCCGCAGTCGGGTGCCTGGGTGGTTGCTGGGGCGGCCACGTCAACACCCAGCTCGGATGGCCGGGGGGCCCGGCATCCCCGACAGGTGCAGAGGACTCCCGGCTCTGGTTCGTCCGCGGGAGTGGTGGTGATCTGCCGGAATGGCGACGCCGTGGCGCCACCACCCGAGCGGATGGACCAGAGCTGGGCGGATCGACCAGAGCTGGGCGCGATCGATCGTGGGTCTTGACAGTGTGATCAACATTGATCATCATTGTATTCAACCTTGATCAAAGGAGCCGTCATGATCACCGCCCGCGGGCTCGTCCACACCTTCACCTCCCGTGCCGGTCGCGAGAAGACCGAGGTGAGCGCCGTCGACGGCGTCGACCTCGACGTGGCCGAGGGCGAGGTCGTCGCGTTCCTCGGGCCCAATGGCGCCGGCAAGACGACCACGCTGCGCATCCTCACGACCCTGCTCACCCCCACGGCAGGCACGGCCACCGTCGCCGGGTACGACGTCGCGACGCAGGCCCAGGAGGTGCGGCGCAGCATCGGCTACGTCTCACAGAGCGGCTCCACCGCCGGCGTGGCCCTTGCCGGCGAGGAGGTCGTCGACCACGGGATGCTGTACGGGATGAGCGCCGCCGACGCCCGTGCCCGTGCCCTGCACCTGTTCGAGCAGCTCGACCTCGAGGGACTGTGGACCCGCCAGCCCAGGACGATGTCCGGCGGCCAGCGGCGCAGGCTCGACATCGTCATGGGGCTGGTGCACGACCCGAGCCTGGTCTTCCTCGACGAGCCGACCACGGGCCTGGACCCGCAGGCGCGGGCCAACCTCTGGCAGCACATTGCCGACCTGCGCGAGCGCCGCGGCGCCACCGTCTTCCTCACCACGCACTACCTCGACGAGGCCGACGCGCTCAGCGACCGGATCGTCATCATCGACTCCGGCCGGATCGTCGCGTCCGACACCTCCGACAACCTCAAGGCGGCCGTCGCGGGAGACCTCGTCGAGCTCGAGCTCGCGAGCCTCCAGCAGCTGGGCTGCGCCGCGCAGCAGCTGGCGTCGCTGGTCGGAGCGGCTGAGAACGTCGAGACCGACGGTCACCTCGTGCGCGGCCGGGTGCCCAACGCCGGGCGGGCCGTGCCCGGCCTGCTGCGCGAGCTCGACCGCACGGGGGTCGCGCTGACCTCCATCGAGGTGCGCCGGCCCACCCTCGACGACGTCTTCCTCGAGCTGACCGGACGCTCGCTGCGCGAGGGCTGAGTCCCGTCCCCAACCCCTGAAAGGACCTCCCATGACCTTCCTGCGCGAGAGCACCATCGTCTTCCGGCGCCAGATCCGGATGTACCTGCGCAATCCGGCCTGGGTGTTCATCGGGCTGATGCAGCCGGTGCTCTACCTGCTGCTCTTCGGTCCGCTCCTGAAGCCCCTGGCTGCCCAGTTCGGCGACGCCAACGCCTACACGTTCTTCGTGCCCGGGCTGCTGGTGCAGCTCGCGATCTTCGGCGCGTTCTTCGCCGGTTTCGCGCTCATCGGCGAGTGGCGTGACGGCGTGATCGAGGCCGAGCGGGTCACCCCGGCCAGCCGCACGGCCCTGCTGATGGGCCGGCTCTGGCGCGACCTGCTGCAGCTGTTCGTGCAGGCGCTGATCCTCGTGGGCCTCGGCTACGCCATGGGGATGACCGCGCCGGCCGGCGGTGCGGTGGTCGGGATCGCGCTCACCCTGCTGCTCGGCGGGGCGTGCGCGGCATCCTCGAACGCCCTGGCCCTGACCACCCGCAGCGAGGACAAGATGGCGCCGATCATCAACTCGCTGATCACACCGGTGCTGCTGCTCTCCGGCATCCTGCTGCCGATGGCCCTCGCGCCGCTGTGGCTGCAGAAGGTCGCCGACGTGGTGCCCACCAAGCACGTCGTGGATGCCGTGCGCAGCACCTTCCTCGGGGACCTCACCCTCAGCGCGCTGGGTTGGGGAGTCGGGTGGACGTTCATCCTGCTCGCGGTGTCGTTGTGGTGGGGCACCGCGACGTTCCGGCGCGAGAACGCCTGAGCGACAACGGGTTCAGCCGGGCCGTTACTGGAGGAAGCCGCCGAGCACGCCGCCGGAGCTCGACTGCCCGCCAGCGCCCTGGGGCACCGACTCGCTGGGCTGCACGAGCACGTAGCCCTGGCCGCCGAACGCCATCTGCAGCAGCTCGCCGGTGCCGCCGCGCACCATCGACGAGAGCCCGCCGGTGTCGACCCGGATGTCCATCGACACCCCGGCCGTCCAGAGCACCACGGCCTGGGCGTCGGCGAAGGTCGGCGACGACGCGACGTCGAGGGCGATCGGGTCTCCCTTGGTCGTCACGGCCACGTAGCCGGTGCCGCGCAGCGCGACGTTGTAGAGGCCGCCGGTCATCGTGGCGCCGCGGGCCTGGATGCGGTGGATGTCCCACTCGATGGAGTTGGAGAAGGCGAGCACGTTGGCGCCGTTGACCGAGACGGCGTCGTTCTCGAGGTACATCACCTGGATCTCGCTGGCGAAGTCGGCCACGAACAGCTCACCGCTGCCCGAGCACTGCATCATCTTCACGCCCTCGCCGGTGGTGGCCGCCTTGAGCATCTTGCCGAGGCCGCCCGAGCCCTTGTTCGCGAAGCGCACGTCGCCCTGGTAGGCCACCATCGAGCCGGTGCGGGCCCACACCTCGCCGTAGCGCATGTCGATGCGCAGCATCTTCTTGTTCTGCAGGGCGAAGGGGTCCTGGGTCTCCTTCTCCTTGAACTCCTGGAACAGCGACCCGTGGATCGTCATCGGTGGTCTCCACTTCCTCGTCGGCCCGCGCTCGGCGCGGTGTCTGCTGTCGCACACACGCTATGCGCAACGCGCACAACGGTCCTAGGGTTTCAGGAGAGAGACCCCACACCCCAGGAGTCGACATGAGCTTCTTCGAACGGGCCAAGGCAGCGGCCAACGACCTCGCCGCGAAGGCGGACGCCGAGATGAAGAAGGCCGGCATCAGCACGCCGGGTGGCACCAGCGTCATGGGGGGCGCGGGCGGCGGCGGCGCCGACCGCGCGCTGCGTGACCTCGGGGTGCTCAGCTACCTCGAGGCGACCGGCCGCCCGGCATCCGCCGAGGACAGGGCCCGGGTGCTGGCGACGCTGCACGAGCTCGAGGCCACCGGCCGGCTCGGACAGCTCAGCGTGAGCCCCGCCTACGCCGCCCCGGGCGCGCCGCCGCCCCCGCCCGGTGCCGCCGCAGCAGCGGCTCAGCCGCCCCCGCCCCCGCCCGGTGCCACCCCTCCACCTCCACCGCCGCCCTCGAATGCCGGGGGCGAGCCGGCCGCTCCGCCACCACCCCCCGGAGCAGGCGCCCCACCGCCACCGCCGGGTGGTAGCCCGCCGCCACCGCCACCGCCACCGGTACCTCCAGAGACAACGCCTCCAGGTTCGACGCCCCCACCACCGCCCCCGAGCTGGGCCTAGCAGCCGATTCGAGGTGATCTTCTGGCGCCGGAGGCCAGGGTTTCACCTCGAACCAGGCGGGGATGCTGGCAGTCGAGGTGATGTTCTGACCCGAGGGACCAGCGGATCACCTCGAACCAGCCCTTCCCGGCCGGTCACCTGGTGCCGGCGAGGAGGGCCCGCAGGACGTCGGCCTCGGCGGTGACCCGCGCGGCGTCGTCCGGTCGCCCGACGGCCACGAGGTGCTGGGCCGCCCGGTCGTGCTCGGCCACCTCGGCGCCCACGATCAGGCGCACGTCGGCCTCGGTGAGCTCGCGACGCGGTGCGTCGGCGGCGCCGGCCCCGAGGTGAGCCTGCTCGATGGCGCCCGCCCGTGGCATCGTGTCGACGGGCACGGCCTCGGCGTTCGACACGCGCGCCAGGGCCGAGCGCAGCGCGGCGACGGCCACCCGGTCGCGGCCCTTCATGGCGGCGGTGAGGGCGACGCCCATCCGGGCGCGCAGCCCCGCGCCCGCGTCGGCGTCGTCGGCGTCGGTCATGTCCAGGCCAGCCCGAGCAGCACGAGCGGCAGGGCCGCGGCCACGGCGGCGAACGAGTAGGCGGCGACCGGCAGCACCGGGTTCGCCGGCCCGTCGGCGAGCAGCCGCAGTCGCACCGGTGCCGTCGTGCCGACACCGAGGGCGGCCTCGGGGGTGCGGCTGCCGGCCAGCGTGATCAGAGCGCGCGCGGTCGCGACCTCGCCGCTGCGGCGCACCGCGGCCCGGTCGGCCAGGGCCTCGACGAGCAGGCGCACCTCACCGAGCGCCTCCGCCGACCGCAACGGCCCCGGCACCGCCCGGGTGACGACGGCGAAGAACTCCAGCAGCAGGTCGTGCCGGCCGCGCAGGTGGGCCTCCTCGTGGGCCACGACCGCGTCGAGCTGGTCGGCGGGCAGCGCGTCGAGCACCCCCTGCGACAGCACGACACGCGACTGCCGGCCGGGGATGCAGTAGGCGGTCGGGGTCGGGTGCTGCAGGATCCGCATCCGGTCGTCGTGCTGCGCGACGATGTCGACCAGCTGCCGGTGGTCGGCGCGCACCCGCCGCAGCCGGGTGCCCACGTCGTGCCCGGCATACAGCAGGCGACCCAGCACCACGGCGCTGACCAGCACGGCGAGCACGACCAGCCCGAGGTGCCGCGTGGGGGAGTCTCCGTCGAGCAGCAGTGGAACGGCGGCGGGGGCAGCGGCGAGCGCCGCCAGGATGCCGCCGAGCGACACCGCCTGCCAGGCCACCAGGGCCGACCGGGGTGCACGCCGGAAGCCCTTCTGACGGGCCATCAGGCCCGGGGCCACCCACGCGAGGAGCACCGCGAGCCCTGCGAGGACGAACGGGATCACGGGCACAATGGTGACAGGCGCGCCCGAGACCTCACACTCGGCCCTGCCCGAACGGCCGGCGGCGGCGGCCGCCAGGGGGGCTCAGCGGCGGCGGATCATGCTCCGCTTGGTGCTCGCGACCGGGTCGTCGTCGGCGCGCGCCTCGATCTCGGCGAGTGCCGCCTTGATGTCGGCCAGCTCGTCGGTGGTGGCTCCGTCGAGGAAGTGCAGCAGCGCCATGCGCCGGTCGGTGACGTCCATGTCGTCGAGCGTGCGCAGCATCGTCTGGGCGGTGAGCGCCTCGCGGGTGTCGGCGGGGAAGTAGCGCCAGGCGCGTCCGTCGCGCTCGCGGGTGACCAGGCCCTTCTTGGCCAGCCGGTCGAGCACCGTCATCACGGTCGTGTAGGCGATCTCGCGCTCGCCCTCGAAGCGGTCGTGCACCTCGCGCACGGTGGCGCCCTCGAACGACGCACCGCCCAGCGTGGAGGCTTCCCACAGGTGCTCCATGACAACGCGCTCGAGGTCACCGAGGCGGGGCGCGGAGGTCGAGTGCGGCATGGCTTACTCCTTCGGTGGTGGCGCGGCCGGGCGGCGCGCGCCGAGGTCGAGGACCGTGTCGAACCGGTCGAGGGCCTCGAGTCGGTGGCTGACCATGACGACGCTGCGGCCGTCCGTGGCCGAGAGTACGTCGTCGAGCACCGCTGTGGCGGTGGCGTGGTCGAGGTGTGCAGTTGGTTCGTCGAGGAGCACCACCGGGCGGTCCGCCAGCACGGCGCGGGCGACGCCGAGCCGGGCCCGCTCGCCGCCGGACAGGCCGCGGCCGCCGCTGCCGAGCGTGGTCGCGAGGCCGTCGGGGAGGTCGGCCAGCCAGCGGTCGAGCCCGGCGTGCTGCAGTGCCCGCTGGAGCGCGGAGTCGTCGGCATCCGGGCCGGCCAGGCGCAGGTTGGTCGCCACCGAGGCGGCGAACACGTGCGGCTCGTCGTCGACGACGGCCACGTGCCGCCGCACGTCGTCGATGGTCAGGTGGTGCACGTCGACGTTGTCGACCGCGTGCCGCCCCCGGCTGGGGTCGAGGTGGCGGGCGAGCACCGCGAGCAGGGTGCTCTTGCCGGTGCCGTTGGGCCCGACGACGGCGACCCGCTGACCGGGCGTGAGGTGCAGGTCGGTGGGCGCGAGCTGCTCGCCCTGCCCGGTCCACGAGGCGGCGACCCCGTCGAGGTCGACCCGTCGACCGCAGGACCGGATGCCGTCGGCCACGGCAGCCGCGCTGTCGGTCACCGCGGGCTCCTGGTCGAGCAACGACTCGAGGCGCACCGCGCTGCCCTGGGCGCGGGCGAGGTAGCGCATGGTGTCGACCAGGGGTGCCAGGGCGTCACCGACGGCGACCGGCACGACGACCAGCAGCGCCGCGACCGGGCGGCCGGTGACGGCCGGGTCGACGAGGAGAGCCGCGAGCAGGGTCGCCACGGCGGTGGCCACGAGCAACGCCGCCGCCACGAGGGCCCGACCGCGGCTCTGCCTCCGCACGGCGCGTCGCAGGGTGTCGTGCGCGTCGTCGAGCCACCCGGCTGCTGTGGCGGTGGCGCCGATGGCCTGGAGCTCGGCGGCCTGGCGGGCCACCAGGTCACTGATCCGCAGCACCTCGGCGCGCGACTCGAGCAACTCGTCGCGCGAGTGCGACTCCAACACCCAGGCCAGGCCGCACGTGGCGGCCACCGCGACCATCAGGCCCGCGAGCACCAGCCCGATCGCGGGGGAGAACCACGCGGTCAGCAGCACGGCGACCAGGGCCGCAAGGGTGCTCGACAGCAGCGGCACGGTGACGCGCACCTGGGCCTCCACGACGTCGGTGAGGTCGTCGACCACACCGGTGAGCACGCGCGAACGCGAGCGACGCCCGAGGCGGGCCGGCGTGAGGGGGATGAGCGCGGCATACACCGAGGTGCGCCGCACGGCGAGGTCGTCGAGCGCGGCGTCGTGCGACACCAGCCGCTCGAAGTAGCGGAAGAACGGGCGCGCGATGCCGAAGGTGCGCACGGCGACGATCGCCACCATCAGGGTGAGGATGATCGGCTCCTCGCTGGCGCGCACGATCAGCCAGCCCGAGGTGGCGGTGAGCGCGATGCCGGATGCCGTCGCCGCGCCGCCGAGGAGCGCGCCGATGATCGTCTGGCGGGTCGGGCGGAGCAGGCCGGTCTGGGCCGTCTGGGTGGTCATCCGACGACCTCCGCGCCCTCACGGGTCAGCACGACGTGCTGGTCGGCCATGGTGACGAGCTCGGGGCGGTGGGTCACCACGACGACGGTGCGCCGCTCGGCCAGGTCGGCGAGCACCCCGTGCACGACGTCGGCAGCGGCGGCGTCGAGGTGCGCGGTCGGCTCGTCAACGAGCAGCACCGGGGCGGTCGACAGGGTGGCCCGGGCCAGGGCGACCCGAGCGCGTTGGCCGGCCGACAGCCCGAAGCCGTCGTCGCCGAGCGGCGTCGCGAGCGCTTGCGGCAGGCTCGCCACGAAGCCCTCGAGTCCGACCAGGCGCAGCGCGTCCCAGACGGCCTGGTCATCGGCGCCGTTGCCGAGCACGAGCGCGTCGCGCAGGGTGCCGGCGGGGAGGAACGGGCGCTGGGTGACGAGGTGGGCGCGGCCGGCGCGCACGGTTCCGGCAGTGGGCGTGCGCAGCCCGGCCGCGAGCTCGAGGAGGGTGGACTTGCCGACCCCGGACGGCCCGGTGACGGCGGTGAGGCCCGGCCCGGCATCGAGGTGGACACCGACGAGCACCGGGGTAGAGGCGTGCGGGTAGGTGTAGGCGACGTGGTGCAGCAGCACCCCGACCTCCTCGACGGCGTCGCCCGCCGGCACTGCCTCGGCGTCGAGCTCGGCGAGGATGCCGTCGATCGCCTCGGCGCCGTCGGCTGCGGCGTGGAACTCGGCGCCGATCCGGCGGATCGGCCAGTAGGCCTCGGGGGCCACCAGGATGGCGAGCAGGCCGGCCTGCAGGGTCATCGACCCGTGGGTGAGCCGCACGCCGACCGTGACCGCCACGATCGCGACCGAGATGGAGGCGAGCAGCTCGAGCGCGGCCGACGACATGAAGGCGATCCGCAGGGTGCTCATGGTGGCGGCGCGGTGGCGCTGGCTCACCTCGCCGATCACCTGCACCTGGCGCTCGGCGCGCTGGTAGCCGACGAGGGTGGGCAGGCCGCGCATGACGTCGAGGAAGTGGCCGGACAGCGCCGCCAGCGACGACCACTGCTTCTCGGTCTCGGCCTGGGTCGCGCGGCCGATCAGGGCCGCGAAGAACGGGAGCAGGGGCAGGGTGAGCAGCACGATCAGGCCACTGACCCAGTCGACCCAGAACAGCGTGGCGAGCGCCAGCACCGGCACGAAGGCGCCGGCGACCAGCGCGGGGAGGAAGCGGGCGGCATACGGCTCGACCGAGGCGGCGCCCTGGGCGGCGAGGGTCACCGCGCGGTCGGGGGCGGGTCGGCGCTCCGCGGGGGCGGCGAGCCACCGCTCGACGAGCCGGCCGCGCAGGGCCACGGTGACCTCGACCCCCACCCAGGCTGCGACCCGCTCGGAGGTCCAGGCCAGCACGGCCCGCACCGCGAACAGGCCCGCGAGCCAGAGCGCCGGGGTGCGCAGCGAGGTGCCGTCGACGACCGCCACGACGAGCGCGGCGACCGCCATGGCCAGGCCGATGGTGGCCACCCCCTGGAGCACGCCCACGACCCCCAGGACGGCGACCGGCCGGCGTGCAGCCGGTGCCGTCCTGAGCAGTCGAGGGTCGAAGGGCCTCATCGGGGGATGCGCCGCCGGTTCATGTCACGCGACGGGAACTGCGACCGGGATGTTCTTCGTGCTGAGCCGCTTGCGGAAGGTCCAGTACGTCCAGGCGGTGTAGATCAGCACGATCGGGGTGAAGACCAGGGCCGCGACGGTCATGATCTTCAGGGTGAGCGGGCTGCTCGACGCGTTCTCGATGGTGAGCGACGTGCCACCGGGCAGGGTGGTCGGCATGACGTTCGGGTAGAGCGTCAGGAAGTACGTCGCGACGGCGGCCGCGAAGGTGACGGCGGTGCCGATGAAGGCCCAGCCCTCCCTGGCCAGCGTGTTCGCGTAGATCGCCGCGAGGAGCGCGACCGCTGCGATGGCGGTGGTGATCCACGACCACACGGTGCCCTGGGTGACGCCGAGCCAGAGGAGCAGCACGACGGCCAGCACCGCGGTACCCAGTCCCAGGGTGGTGCCCAGGGCTCGCGAGTCGCGCTGGATGTCACCCTTGGTCTTCAGCGCGAGGTAGAACGCGCCGTGGGTGAGGCTGAGGCCGAGGATGACGATGCCGCCGAGCAGGCTCATGGGGTTGAGCAGCGTGAAGAAGTTGCCGACGTACTCCATGTCCTTGTTGATCGGCACTCCGCGCACCACGTTGGTCAGCGCGACGCCCACGAGGACCGGCGCGAGGATCGAGCTGATGATGATCGCCCAGTCCCAGCGCAGCCGCCAGCTGTCGTTGTCCCGCTTCCCGCGGTACTCCAGGCCCATGTTGCGCAGGATCAGCGCCACGAGGAGCACGAGGAGGGCGAGGTAGAAGCCGGAGAACATCGTGGCGTACCACTCCGGGAACGCCGCGAAGGTGGCGCCGCCGGCGGTGAGCAGCCAGACCTCGTTGCCGTCCCAGTGTGGGCCGATGGTCGTGAGCATGACCCGGCGACGCTTCTCGGTGTCAGCGGCGTCCTTGCCCTTGCCGAGCACGGGCAGCAGTGCGCCGACGCCGAAATCGAAGCCCTCGAGCACGAGGTAGCCGGCCCACAGCAGGCCGATGAGGCCGAACCAGATGAGTTGAAGGTCCATGAGTGTGTGTCCTCGATCCGATCTCAGTAGGCGAACTCGAGCGGGGCGTCCTCGCCCTTGCTCGCTGGGTCGACCGGCTCCGAGAAGGGATCGGCACCACGGCGGACGTAGGTGAGGAACAGCTTGACCTCGATGAGGGCGAGCACTGCGTAGACCAGCGTGTAGGCGATCATCGAGAACCAGACCTCACCCGTGCTGACCGACGGGGAGACGCCGGTCGAGGTGGTCATCAGGCCGTAGACGATCCACGGCTGACGGCCGACCTCGGTGAAGATCCAGCCGAAGCTGTTCGCGAAGACCGGGGCGAGCGGGGTCAGGATGGCGACCCAGACCCACCACTTGGATGCCGGGACCCGGCCCTTGCGGATGCCCCACAGGGTGATCGCGGCGAAGAACATGGTCAGGAAGCCCAGGCCCATCATGAGCCGGAACGACCAGTAGGTGACCGGGATGATCGGCGCGTAGCTCTTGGCGGTGACCAGCGCCGCGACCTGCGGTCCGTACTGCCCCGCGACCTGCTCGGCCTTGGCCCGCTCGCTGTCCTGGAGCTGGTTGATGCCCTCGACGGTGCCGTCGAAGCTGCCGGTGGCCATGAAGGAGAGCAGGCCGGGGATCTCGATGATCCGGGTGGCCGAGCTGCCGTCGAGCGAGCCGATCGAGAGCACGGAGAAGGGCGCGTTGCTCGTGGTGTCGTACAGGCCCTCGGCGGCGGCCATCTTCATCGGCTGCACCTGGGTCATGACCTTGCCCTGCATGTCACCGGTGACGATGACGCCGAGCGAGGCCACCAGCGCGAAGATCGCGCCGAACTTGACGGCCTTGCGGTACATGCCCTCGTCGGACGTGGCCGCGTGCTTGCGCATCAGCCAGAGCGCGACGCCCATGACGACGGCGCCGCCGACCATGTAGGCCGAGAAGATCACGTGCGGGAACGTCACGAGCTGCACCTTGTTGGTGAGCACGGCCCAGAAGTCACTCATCTCGGCACGCCCCGTGACGGGGTTGAACTTGTAGCCCACCGGGTTCTGCATGAAGGAGTTGGCCGCGAGGATGAAGTAGGCCGAGAGCACGGTGCCGATGTGCACCAACCAGATCGCGCCGACGTGCAGCTTCTCGGGGATGCGCCCCCAGCCGAAGATCCAGATGCCCAGGAAGGTCGACTCCAGGAAGAACGCCAGGAGCGCCTCGAACGCCAGCGGGGCGCCGAAGATGTCGCCGACGAAGCGCGAGTAGTCGGACCAGTTCATGCCGAACTGGAACTCCTGCACGATGCCCGTGACGAGACCGAGCGCGAAGTTGATCAGGAAGAGCTTCCCGAAGAACTTGGCGAGCCGGAGGTACTCCGGGTTCCGGGTGCGCAGCCACTGAGTGTGGAACACCGCGACGATCAGCGACATCCCGATCGTGATCGGGACGAACAAGAAGTGGTAGACGGTCGTGATGGCGAACTGCCACCTGGCGACATCAACGGCATTCATGCATTGCTCCTGGGCAGTCGTTCAGCGACGTGACGGTCTAAAACTACAGGCTGTCGTAGATGGCTCCGAGCCGCCCAGGGTGTGAGGCCACCCACTCAGGTCCGCCTTACTTGTGGCACCGTTGGCCGGGTGCAGCGAGACGACCTGGTGCGGCTGCGGCGGGCCCGCGACCGGATGGACCGCGACTACGCGGAGCCGCTCGACGTGCCGGCGCTTGCGGCCGAGGCGCTGATGTCGGTCGGCCACTTCCAGCGCAGCTACAAGGAGGCCTACGGCGAGACCCCCTACGCGCACCTGATGACCCGCCGGGTCGAGCGGGCGGCGTGGCTGCTGCGCTCGGGTGACCTGTCCGTCACCGACGTGTGCATGCAGGTCGGCTGTACCTCGTTGGGCTCGTTCAGCTCGCGGTTCACCGAGCTGATGGGTGAGACGCCGAGCGAGTACCGGGCGCGGTCGCACGACGAGCGGGCCGGCATCCCGTCGTGCGTCGCCAAGCAGGCCGACCGGCCGACGCGGACGCGCGCGGGTCGGTCAGGATCCGAGAAGCACGAGCCGGTGCCTGGTGCCTAACCTCGAGGGCATGGACACGACCACCAGTGCAGCAACCGCCGGGATGCCGGCCGCCTCCGGTTCGCCGGCCACCGCGACGCTCGCCGTCGCCAACTGCTTCCTCGTCGTCGACGACCACGAGCAGGCGCTCACCTTCTACCGCGACGTGCTCGGCTTCACCGTCACCAAGGACGTCACCATGGGCGAGTTCCGCTGGCTCAGCGTCGCCACCCCCACCCAGCCCGACCTCGAGATCACGATCCAGTCGGTAGGCATCTACCCCGGGTGCAGCGACGAGGACCGCAAGGCCATGGACACCCTGCTGGCCAAGGGCCTGATGAACCCGCTCATCTTCCGGTGCGACGACGTCGACGCCCTCTTCGAGCACGTTCGGGCCGCCGGCGGTGAGGTGCTTCAGGAGCCGATCGACCAGTTCTACGGCGTGCGTGACTGCGCGTTCCGCGACCCGGCCGGCAACATGCTGCGGTTCAACCAGGCGCTGCCCGATCGCTGACCGTCCACCGGGAAGTGGGGCGGCAGGGCACTTATAGACTCGCGGCTTCGGTCACCGACGAGCGGAGTCCTCGTGAGCCCCTCCTGATCATCGCGGGCACGACGCCTGCTCGCCGACCTCGGTAGGAACAGCACCCGTCCCACGGCGATCGCCAGGGTCCGCCGCAAGGCGGCTGCCCGGGTGGCCGGCAGCTCGGCGGGCGCCCGCCCGACGAAGCCGGCCGCGGTCCTGGTCCGGGGGCGGCGAGAGGCGTGGTACGTCGGGGCGTGGGGTCGGCTCGCCGCTGCGATCGCCGGACAGAACGCCCTGCTCGACCCTGTACCCCCGCACCCGGATGCCGGCCCGGACCTCGTGAAGACTGCGCGGCGGCACCGCGGCCAGGCCGCCTTCGCCGAGGCGCTCGGAGCCGGTCTCTCGCTGCCCGTCGCCACCTGCCGAGCGGTCTCGGAGCTCGCCGCCGTGCGTGAGTTCTCGTCCGCGTGGGCTCTTGCCGAGGCCGTGCAGCGGATGCCGGGAGCCGGCCAGGCCGGAGCCGCGGGACATGCCGTGCTCCTGCACCGGCGCGGGCAGCTCGCTCGGGCCTGGGAGAGGGTGCGGGCGCTCGACGACGTCGTCCTGCTCGAGGCGCTCCCGTTGGAGGCCGTCGATGCGTCCCTGGCCGTGGGCACCGAGGAGTCGCGGGCCGTGGCCCTGCGGCTGGCCGCGGACCCCGGGGCGCTGGGCGACGCCGAGCTGGTCGACCTCGCCGGCCGGTTCCTCGTGATGGGCGAGCGGCCCACCGCCACCTCTCTGGTCGCCGAGCTGGCGAGCCGCCCGGAGCCCGAGCTCGACGAGCGGCGGGCGCACGTGGTCGGCCTCCTCGACGGCTGGCTGTCGGACCGGGCGGTCGACGTCCCCGACGGGTCGGTGCCGATCGGCATCATCGACTACTCCTCACCCGACCACGTGCTCACCTCGGGCAACCTCGGCGACTACGTGCAGACCCTCGCCCTCCTCGGCCACCTGGCTCGGCTGGGGGGCGCGACGTTCACCGGTGAGCACGGCCTGGGCGAGGTGGCGACCGAGCTGCAGGGGCAGGTCCAGCCACGGTTCCAGGTCCCGGGCCAGGGCGCCGCCATGCATCTGGTGCCCGTCGACCGTGACGTCAGCTCCCTGGCCAGGATCCCCGAGGGGACGTGGACCGTGGCCTTCGGGTGGCACATGCACCCGCTGTTCGACATCCGGTACGACTTTCCCTACCACCGCCACATCCAGCCGATCTTCGTGTCCTTCCACGTCAACCGGCTCGACATGCTCTCCACGGAGGCGCTCGGCTACCTGCGCGAACACGGGCCGGTCGGGTGCCGCGACTGGACCACCGTCAACCTCCTCCTGAGTGCCGGCGTCGACGCGTTCTTCACCGGGTGCCTCACCTCCACCGTCGACACCCTGTTTCCCGAGCGTGGCGAGGTCTTCGGCGGCGGCCGGGTCGTGGGTCTCGTCGATCGGCCGGGCGGCTCGGTGGGCAAGGGGGCCGAGGTGCGCGAGTACACCCACCAGTCCGAGGAGTTCCGCTTCATGTCGCCGGCAGAGGGCATCCGGTGTGCCCACGCGCGTCTGGGCGAGTACCAGCGTGACCTCGACCGGGTGGTGACGAGCCGGCTGCACGCCTACCTCCCGCTCACCTCGCTCGGGGTTCCGGTCGACTTCCGGCCGGGTAGCCCGGGCGACGTACGGTTCGCCGGTCTGGTGGGGATGACGCCGGGGGCCGCGGCGCTCGACGCCATGCGCGACGGCATCCGCGACCTCCTGGCGGGTGTCTTCACGACGATCCTGTCGGGGGCCGGCACGCACGAGGTGCGGGCCCGTTGGCGGGCCCTCACCGAGGAGCGGGTGACCGAGGCGAAGGCGCAGTTCGCCGAGGCGCTCGAGGCGGGGGAGCCGAGCCTGGACATCGAGGCCGCCGTGGCCGGCGCGCTGTCCGGCGCTCGGCGCCACGGCCCACACGACGACCTCGATCCGGACGGGCTGACCGACCTCGTGCTCGCCTTCGACGGCAACCTGACCTGGCCCGCCGCGGTCCACCTCCAGTCGGTGTTGGACCACGCGACCGGCCCGGTGCGGCTCTGGGTGCTGACCCGGGGCATCGACGCGTCGTACGGCGAGTGGCTGGCGGCGGCGTTCCCGGACGTCCCGATGACCCTCCTGCCGTGCGACGCCATCTCCTACGACGGGGATGCCGGCCCGGCCCGCCGCTTCCCCGGGCGGATCACGGTGTCGACGATGGACCGGATCCTCCTGCCGCTGCTGCTGCCGGAGGTCCACCGGGTGCTCTACCTGGACGTCGACACGTTGGTGCTCGACGACGTCACCGAGCTGTTCCGCCTCGACCTCGAGGGTCACCCGGTCGCCGTGCGGGACTCGGACATCGTCGAGGCGAGCGAGTGGGCCGCGGCCGGGAGGCGGCTGCCTGAGGCCGAGGCGACCGCGCTGCGTCGGTGGATGGGGCACGAACACCCCTTCGGCGGCCGGGCCATCAATGCCGGAGTGCTCGTCATGGACCTCGACACCATGCGCGACGACCACTTCACGATGCGGTACCTCGCCCTCGGCGAGCGATTCGGGCTGCACGACCAGGACACGATGCTGATGTACCTCGGGCCCGACCGGGTGCACCTTCCGGCGCGTTGGAACGCCCTGCCGGTGCACGAGGACGTGCCCGACCCGGCCGTTATCCACTGGGCGAGCCTCGGCAAACCATGGGATGCCGAGCTGACCGTGCACCAGCACCGGTGGCGGGCGGTCGCCGACCGCCTCGAGGAGCGGGTCGGCAGGCCCCCGGCCTGAGGCGGCGCCGGTCCGGCCGACGCGGCGCTCAGCCCTCGGGGTAGCCGTGCGGGTTGTTGCTCTGCCAGCGCCAGGCGTCGGCACACATGTCGTCGACGGTGCGGGTGGCGCGCCAGCCGAGCTCGCCCTCGGCACGGGCGGGGTCGGCGTAGGACGCCGCGATGTCGCCGGGGCGGCGGTCGACGATCTCGTAGGGCAGCTCCTGGCCGCAGGCCTGCTCGAACGAGTGCAGCAGCTCGAGCACCGAGGTGCCGTGGCCGGAGCCGAGGTTCCAGGTCGAGACGGGCTCGTCGGTGGTGGCGAGCCGGTTGAGGGCCGCGATGTGCCCGGCCGCGAGGTCGTCGACGTGGATGTAGTCGCGCACGCCGGTGCCGTCGGGGGTGGGGTAGTCGTCGCCGTAGATCGACAGCTTCTCGCGCCGGCCGACGGCCACCTGGGCGATGTACGGCATCAGGTTGTTGGGCACGTCGGACGGGTCCTCGCCGATCGTGCCGGAGGGGTGGGCGCCCACCGGGTTGAAGTAGCGCAGCAGCGCGATGCGCCAGTGCGGGTCGGCCGCGGCGACGTCGCGCAGGATCTGCTCCTGCATCACCTTGGTCCAGCCGTAGGGGTTGGTCGCCGAGGTGGGCAGGTCCTCGGTCATCGGCACCGGGGCGTTCGCGCCGTAGACGGTGGCGGAGGAGGAGAACACCAGCATCGACACCCCGTGCCGGCGCATCGCGCGCACGAGCGAGAACGTCGTGCCGATGTTGTTCTCGTAGTACTCCAGCGGCTTGGCCACGCTCTCGCCGACCGCCTTGAACCCGGCGAAGTGGATGACGGCGTCGATCTGCTCGTGCGCGAAGAGGTGCTCGGTCTTGTCGTGGTCGGTCAGGTCGAAGGACCGCACGTCGAGCGGCTGGCCGGTGAGCGCCTCGACCCGGCCGACGACCGACGGCTTGGCGTTGGCGAAGGAGTCGACGACGACGACCTCGTGGCCGGCCTCGACGAGCTGGACGACGGTGTGGGAGCCGATGTAACCGGCTCCACCGGAGACGAGTACGCGCATG
>JBBQNZ010000075.1:0-20408 GCA_038330415.1 Actinomycetales bacterium
GCGCTCATCGTCGTGCGGATCATCCCGCTGCCATACTCACGCGCTCCCACCAGCACGCCGAGCACCCCCACGACCAGCACGCCCGGCGTGCTGCCGGCGAGCACGGTGGCGAGGGGGTCGGTCGCGGCGAACCCCGGCGCGGGGGAACCCCCGGGCCCCACCCCGGCGACGTCGCCGGTGGAGGTTGCGGCCGCGATGACGCCGATGACCACCATCAAGGCAGCCAGGGCGCCGACCGTGACGACGTTCGAGCGCACCGTGACGAACCGGAGGAGCTCGGAGCGCAGCAGCCTGGTGGCGGTGAGCCGGTACCCGCCGACCCGGGCGGGTGTGCGCGTCGCGTCGGCGGTCGTGGCGGTGCCGGTGGTCGTCATCGAGCGCTCCTGGTGTCGGTGCCGTGGTAGTCGACGGTGTCGTCGGTGAGTGTCATGAACGCGTCCTCCAGGGAGAGTCGTCGAGTGGCGAGCTGGTGCAGCACGAGGCCGTTGGCGGCCGCGAGCTCCCCGATGGTCGTGGCGCTCAACCCACGGACGTCGAGCGTCCCCGGCTCCTCCGACGAGACGGTGACGCCGGGACCGGCCACGAGCGCCGCGAGCCGTGCGGCATCCGGGCTGGCGACGTCGACCCGCTCGCCGGACGTCGTGGCGATGAACTCGGCCATCGGGGTGTCGGCGAGCACCCGCCCCCGCCCCACGATGACGAGGTGGTCGGCCGTCAGCTCCATCTCGCTCATCAGGTGCGAGGAGATGAACACCGTGCGCCCCTCGGTGGCCAGCTCACGGGTGAGCCGGCGGATCCAGGTGATGCCGTCGGGGTCGAGCCCGTTCACCGGCTCGTCGAGCATGACCACCGGGGGGTCGGCCAGCAGCGCGGTCGCGATCCCGAGGCGCTGGCCCATGCCGAGCGAGAACTCACCGGCACGCCGGTGCGCCACCGACGCCAGGCCGGCCACCTCGAGCACCTCATCGACCCGGGCACGGCCCACGCCGTTGGCCGCGCCGACCGCCCGCAGGTGGTTGCGCGCCGACCGGCTCTTGTCGAAGGCCTTCCCGTCGAGCAGCGAACCGACCAGGGCGAGCGGGGCCGGTGCGTCGCGGAACGGGCGGCCGTTGACAAGGGCCTGCCCCGAGGTGGGGCGGTCGAGGCCGAGCACCAGCCGCATCGTCGTGGACTTGCCGGCCCCGTTGGGCCCGAGGAAGCCGGTGACCCGGCCGGGCTGCACGGTGAAGCTCATGCCGTCCACCGCGGTGGTGGAGCCGTAACGCTTGACGAGGGACTCGACGGTGATCATGTCCGCCAGCCTCGCCTCGAGGCCGGGTAACCGGCATCCACCCAGCGCGGTGTTCGCGACCTACTGCGGATGCCGTACGCACTCAGTCGTCGCCGGCCCGCACCAGCCCCGTCTGGTAGGCGAGCACGACCAGCTGAGCGCGATCGCGGGCCCCCACCTTGGCCATGGCCCGGTTGACGTGGGTCTTGACGGTGAGCGGGGAGAGCACCAGGTCGGCCGCAATCTGCTCGTTGCTCAGGCCACGCCCGACGAGGGCGACGACCTCGCGCTCGCGCTCGGTGAGGGCGTCCAGGGTGCCCGCGTGGGCGTCACGCGCGGCGGTCATCGGGGTGGCGAGGTACCGCGCGATGAGCCCGCGCGTCGCGCGGGGCGACAGCAGCGCCTCGCCGGCCGCGACGGTGCGGATGCCGTCGAGCAGCTGGGTGGGGCCGACGTCCTTGCCCAGGAAGCCGGACGCCCCCGCCCGCAGTGCGGCGAGCACCGAGTCGTCGGCCTCGAACGTCGTGAGCACCAGGATCCGCACCCCCTCCAGGGCAGGGTCCGAGGTGATCTCCCGGGTGGCCTGAAGGCCGTCGAGGTCGGGCATCCGCAGGTCCATGAGCACCACGTCGGGCCGCAGGGTCCGGGCGGCCGTGACGGCCTCGCGCCCGGTGCCCGCCTCGCGGACCACCTGCAGGTCGGTCGTCGACCCGATGAGGGCTGCGAACCCTGCCCGGATGAGGGCCTGGTCGTCCGCGAGCAGGACGGTGGTCAGGGGCCGGGGCGCGGCAGGCTGGCTCATGCGGGCTCCTGCAGGGGGAGGCGAGCGCGCACCCGGAAGTGGCCGTCATCGGTCTCGCCGGCCTCGAGGTCCCCACCGACCAGCGCGACCCGCTCCCGCATCCCCACCAGACCGTGACCCCCGCCCGCGGTGGCAGAGGCGGCTGAGGCGGGCTCGGCCGGCATCGCGTTGACGACCTCCACCTGCACCGCGTCGCTGTCCTGCCGGGTGCGCAGCAGCACCGGCCCGGCACCGTGTCGTGCCGCGTTGACCAGCGCCTCCTGCACGACCCGGTAGAGGTGCAGGTCGTCGCCCGGCGTGCCCCCGAGCGCGGGGCCCTCGTGGGTCCACCGCACGTCGAGCCCGCCGCCGCGCAGCGACTCGACGAGGGCGGGAATGTCATCGGCGCCCGGCGCGGGCGGGTCCACCCGGTCGGCCTCGGGCGTCCCGGCCTCCACGTCGGTGCGCAGCAGGCCGACGATCGCCCCCATCTCCTGAAGGGCCATCCCGCTCGCCGACCGCACCCGGGCCAGGGCCTGCTGCGCCGCTGCCGGGTCGCTGGTCGAGAGGTGCTCGGCGACCCCCGCCTGCACGTTCACCACGGCCACGTGGTGGGCGACGACGTCGTGCAGCTCGCGCGAGATGCGCAGGCGCTCCTCGGCGACCCGGCGCACCGCCTCGGCGTCGCGGCCGGCCTCCGCGCGCCGGGCTCGCTCGAGCGCCGCGGCCAGCACCGCGCGGTTGCTGCGCACGGCATCCCCGAGGGCGGCGGCGAGGCCGCACCAGGCGACCACGGCGTAGACCACCGGGTCCTGCGCGTCGACCAGCCCCGAACGGGACAGCAGCACGATGACCACCGCCATGGTCACCCCCGCCGTCACCACCGCGGCCCGCCTCGACCCGTAGACCGCGACGGCGTAGAGCGCGGCGATCGCGGCCGGCAGACCGCGACCGACCGACCCGGCCGGGAAGGGCACGACGGTCGCGCCGAGCGCCACGCCCCAGGCGATCAACGGGTGGGTGCGCCGCCACATCAGGGCCCCACAGGCCACCGCCAGCAGGACGACGGTGACGGCGGTGAGGGGCTCCGGCGTGACGCCCACGGTCTCCGGGGTCGCCGGCACCGCGAGCAGCGACAGCACGAAGATGACGACCGCGAGTGCCGCGTCGACGACCCGCGGCCGCGCGGCCATCCAGCCTCGTAGTCCGGTGGGCACCCTCAGAGCGTAGGAGACCAGCGACCCGGCCCCCGCGTGCCTCAGCGGCCGAGTACGAGGTTGGCCGACGTCACCCCTGCCGCCGGAGGCGACGCGGGTGTGCAACGGGCAGCCGTCGCGGTGCTGCGAGCTCAGCGGTCGCGAACTCAGCCGTCGCGGCGCGCCCGGTCCCTGCTGCGGTCCGACGGAAGAGCCTCCAGGTCTGCTTTCGCCGAGCCGTCCCGTGCATCACGACCGCTCTCGCGGTGGGGGTGGTGCCCGTTCCGGTCGTCGTCATGCCCGTCGGCGGCGTCGGACTCCAGTCGCAGGCGCCGGCCCTCGGCGACCTTCTTCTCCAGCTTCTCCTCGGCCTTGTCGGAGTTGCGGGTGTCGCGCGGCGGCAGCTGCAGCGTCTCCTCCGCCTCGATGCCGGACTGCAGCTGGCGGGCCCGCTCGAGCTCGGCGTCGACCTCCGCGCCGAAGAGCAGGGCGAGGTTGGTGATCCACAGCCAGAGCAGGAACACGATGACGCCGGCGAGCGAGCCGTAGGTCTTGTTGTAGGAGCTGAAGTGCGAGACGTAGAAGCCGAAGCCCACCGAGGCCAGCACCCACACGAAGATGGCGACCGCGGCCCCGACCGAGACGAACCGGAACTTCGGCTGGCGCACGTTCGGCGTCGCGTAGTAGAGCACGGCCACCATGACGATGACGATGCCGAGCATCACCGGCCACTTGGCGATGCTCCAGATGGTCGTGGCGAGGTCGCCGAGGCCGATCACGTCACCGACGGCCGTCGCCACACCGCCACTGACCACGAGGCCGACGAGCACGAGGGCCGCCATGACCACCAGGCCGATGGTGATCAGCAGCACGACCGGGCGCAGCTTCCAGATCGGCCGTCCTTCGTCAACCTGGTAGACCCGGTTCATGGCCCGCCCGAAGGCGCCCACGTAGCCCGATGCGGACCAGATCGCGCCCACGAGGCCGAGCACGAGGGCCAGGCCTGCGCCCCGCGCATTCACCATCTGGTCGATCGGGCCCTTCAGCTGCGCGGCAACGTCGCCCTGGCCGAGGTTCCGGACGAGGTCGAGCATCGCCGTGGTCGTCGACTCGCCCTGACCGAAGAAGCCGAGCAGGGAGACCAGCGCGAGGATGGCGGGAAAGACGGAGAGCACCGAGTAGTACGTCAGCGCGGCCGCGAGGTCCGTGCACTGGTCGCGCTGGAACTCGGCGAATGCGGCCTTGGCCGTGTACTTCCATCCGGGCTTGTCGATCTCCGTCGGGGAGTCCGGCTTCCGGTCGTCGTCGGGGCTGGGTGCTGTCTCGGCGCGTGTGGCCGCCGTGCCTTCTCGTGCCATGCGGTCGCTCCTACCCCCGGTGGTGCTCGGCACACCCTCTCGCCCTGCCATCCTCTCCGCTCAGGGCCCGCAGATGAGCCGGGACCGCAGCCTTGTACAGGGTCCGGGTCCGGAACCGGCAAGGAGTGCCCGGCGGGGACGTCCGGCCGGACGTGCAGGGCGGATCCCGCCGAGCGGGTGGGAGACTGGGGCGATGAGTGGTGACGGCGGACGAGCCCTGCCCCGGCGACCCGTGCCCTTCGGGCCGCTGGCGATGGAGACCCACGGTGGCACGCTGCCCGGGCCCGCCGAGGTCACCGAGGTCGCGCACCAGACGGCCGCCATCCTGGTCGGCACCGGGCGGGCCGCTCATGATCCCGAGGTGACCACCCGACTGGTGACGCTGGTCGACGACCTGGGCCTGTCCACGGTCGCCGACCTCTGGTCGGCCCGGCCTGCCCGGTCACTGCCCGGGGCGCTCTGGCGGCTGTACGCACTGCGCGAGTGGGTGCGGCGCAGCCCGGAGCAGGCCAGCCGGGAGTACGCGGCCGGCATCCGGTTCACCGACGTGGCCCACGCGGTGGCCGGCATCGCCGAGCCGCCCGGCCCCGAGGAGGTGCAGCGGGTGGCCGACCAGATCCTCGCGGGGGTGTTCGAGGGCGACCTCGCCGTGGCGCTGGAGCGGGCCGCGGCGTTCTGCACGGTCATCGCTGCCGGGCGGGCCGAGCTCGCCCACGACCGCGATGCCGTCGACCCCGCGGCGGCCAGCGACCTGACCCGCACCGGTGCCTCCATGCTCGCGACCGGCGAGGACCTGCGTGCCTGCGCCAGGCTGTGGCGGGTCGGCGACCTCGACTGAGCTTCCACTGAGAACTCGACAGGGGAACACATCTGGCGGGTGCAGGCGTTAGGGTCGTCTGTGGGTGCCGGACCGCGGCAGCCCCGGGTCCCAACATCAGCCGCTACGAGCGGCCACGCGCCGTGAGGCGCTCCCGGTCCGGCACCCACCTCCGTCACTGCTGATGCCGCTGCGCCGCCCGTGGCTGGCCCGGCGCGATGCTGGATGTCGCGATCGAGACATAGACCCTGTGGAAAATCGGTCCCGGCCCGCATTGCCGCCCGTACCGTGGAGCAATGAAGGACGACCCGTCGCTGCACGACGAGCAGCTCGAGGACGAGATCCGCCTGGTCGGCGACCTCGTCCTGGCGGCGTCGCAGAGCGAGGGTCGGATGCCCGACGAGGCGATCGACGAGGTCCTCGGGCTGCACCCCCCGAGGGCGCCGGTCGACGCCGTCCCCGCCCCCGACGGCGTGGGGTGAGCGGGCCGCGGCACCCGGCTACCCGGCATCCCGG
The DNA here is from genome assembly GCA_038330415.1 of Actinomycetales bacterium. GTDB lineage: Bacteria > Actinomycetota > Actinomycetes > Actinomycetales > Dermatophilaceae > Fodinibacter. The sequence continues at coordinate 5,939 of JBBQNZ010000075.1, forward strand.
ATCGGGCCCTAGCCTGTAGCCACTGTCCGGCCTCTCCGTCCTGAAAGACCGCTCGTGGCGATCCGCCTCACCCCCAAGGAACCGCGTTTCTTCGACCTGTTCGCAGCGTCGGCGCGGCACCTCGTCGATGCGTCCCGCGAGCTCACCGCGCTGATCGGGGCCCCTGCGGAGGAGCGCGACGCCATCCTCAAGCGGATGCACGAGATCGAGTCGGCGGCGGGCGACTCCACGCACGAGATCGTCCGGGCGGTCAACGGTGCGTTCGTCACGCCGTTCGACCGGGCCGACATGCACGGTCTCGCCGTGGCCCTGGACAGCTGCGTGGGCCTGATCGAGGCGGCGGTCGACCTGATCGTGCTCTACCGGGTCGACGAGGTGCTGCCGCGGGTGGCCAAGCAGGTCGAGGTCATCTCGCGGATGGCCGACATCACCGCCGACGCGATGCCCCGGCTGCGCGGGATGAAGGACCTCACCGCCTACTGGGTCGAGGTCGACCGGCTCGAGAACCGCGCCAACAAGGCCTATCGCCGGATGCTCGCCGAGCTGTTCAACACCCCCGGCGCCGACCCCATCACGGTGATGAAGCACAAGGACATCATCGACGCGCTCGAGGCGGCCGCTAACGGCTTCGAGAAGGTGGCGCTCAAGGTCGAGGCGATCGCCGTCCGGGAGTCCTGAGCCGGGTGGACTGGCTGCCCGTCGCGCTCGTCGTCGCACTGGCGATGGGCTTCACCTACACCAACGGCTTCCACGACGCGGCCAACGCCATCGCCACGTCGGTGTCGACGCGCTCGCTGACCCCGCGGATCGCGCTGGTGCTGGCGGCCGTGATGAACCTGCTCGGCGGCTTCGCCGGGGTGCGGGTCGCGCAGACGATCGGCGGCGACATCATCGAGGTGCCGATGGGCGCCACGGGGGTCGCCATCTGCGCCGGCGCGCTCATCGGGGCGTCGCTGTGGAACCTGCTCACCTGGTGGCGAGGGCTGCCGTCGTCGTCGTCGCACGCCCTGATCGGGGGGCTCTGCGGAGCGGCGCTCGCCGGCGGGGCGACGGTGAAGTGGGACAGCATCCTCGACAGCGTACTGATCCCGATGGTGCTCTCGCCGGTGCTCGGCCTCGTCGGCGGGTTCGCGTTGATGACGGCGATCCTGTGGGCCTTCCGACGGTCGGCGCCCGGGCCGGCCGCGCGCGGGTTCCGTTACGCGCAAACAGTTTCCGCCGCCGCGATGGCGTTCGGGCACGGCATGCAGGATGCCGCCAAGACCGCCGGCGTCGTCGCGCTGACGCTGGTGGCGAGTGGGCACCGGCCGGCCGACGACCTGTCGATCCCGTGGTGGGTCATCGCGCTGTCGGCGGTGGTGCTCGCGGCCGGTACGTATGCCGGGGGGTGGCGGATCATGCGCACGCTCGGCCGGCGGATCGTCGATGTCGACCCGCCGCACGGGTTCGCCGCCGAGACGGTGTCGGCGACGGTGCTGTTCGCGGCCACGGCCACCGGAGCGCCCATCTCCACGACGCACGTCATCACCTCGGCGATCATGGGCGTCGGCGCCACCCGGTCGCACAAGGCGGTGCGGTGGGGGGTGGTGCGCTCGATCTTCAACGGGTGGCTGCTGACCTTCCCCGGGGCGGGCCTGGCCGCAGCAGCAGCTTTCGCCCTCCTCACCCTCCTCTACTGACCGCGACCTGTTTTCGACTTCGTGCGACTTGGGGACGGTTCTAGGCCGCCTGACGCCAGAAAACCGCACCTATGTCGCACGAGGTCACGGGCTTCCGGCAGCAGGAGCAGGTGAAGGTGGCCCGGATGCCGCGTGGATCGGTGCGCTGGACCTCCGCCCGCCACCGCGCGCTCACCACGAGCTGGCGCCGGGTGATCTCCTGCGTGGTCCACCGCACCACGCCCAGACCGGTCGAGCGAAGGCCGACCTCGCGTTCGCCCGCGGCCACCACCCGCCTGGCCACGGCATCAGGGCTGCGGTCGAGCGCAGGGTCGACGTCACCCAGGTACTTCCCCCGCCCGTCGGCCTCGGCTGCCACGCCGAGGTCGGGCCAGTAGCCGTCGACCCGGCCCAGGAAGCGGTCGTGGGCGTCGTGGACGTTCACCTGCGGTATCCACCGAGGGAGCCCCATCCGGTGGAAGGTAGCGGCCGACCACGACTCCAGCCACCCTTCGCGACGAGGATCGAGCAGGTCAAGGACCCGATCAGTGCCCAGCGACCCCGGCCAGCGGCGCTCGAACTCCCGCAGGTCGCGCACCGCGGTCGGAGTCGTGAGACCAGCTCGGACAGCGGCATCGGCGATGGCCAACGCGTCGCCGAGTGGCAGATGGCGCGCGCAGTCGGTCACCGCTCGGGGAGCGATCGTGCGGCGCACCCCGTCCACCTCCTCCACGTGCCCCCTGGGCAGCTCACCGCGGTAGAGGGTCATCCAGGATCCGGGTGATCGCGACCGGACGTGGTCGTCGACCGTCACCGACGGGCGGGGAAGCGGGCCCCGTGGGTTCGGCAGGCCGTGCGACAGGGCCGCGCTCACGTGACTGAGGGCGCACTCGTCGACCGCCCGCACCGCGGCCCGAGCCAGGGCGAGATGGCGCTCCGCAGGGTCCGGCGGCCAACGGCCGGGGTCGGCGAGGACACCTCTACCGAGTCGTTCGATCAGGCCCGCCGTCGTGGCGGTCTTGAGACGCCGAGTGTCGATCCCTGCTGACTCCGCCTCGGCGGTCAGGAAGACGGCCGGCAGCTCGCTGAGGTCCAGACGCATCGGGGTACGGTCCCGCGTCCCGGCACCAGCGCGGAGGCGAGGCGAGAAGCTGTGGACAACACCGGCATCTGAACCTGCCTGTGGACTACGACTTCGTGCGTTTTACACACGGTTCTCGCAGCTCCGAGTAGGTAAGAACCGTGTGTAAACCGCACGAAGTCGCAGCAGCGTGGGGGTCAGCCGAAGCGGCCGCTGATGTAGTCCTCGGTGGCGGTCTCGGTGGGGTTGCTGAAGATGCGCTGGGTGTCGCCGACCTCGACGAGGCGCCCCGGCTCACCGGTGGCCTTGAGGTTGAAGAACGCCGTCTGGTCCGACACCCGTGCCGCCTGCTGCATGTTGTGGGTGACGATGACGATCGTGTAGTCCGACTTCAGGTCGTTGATGAGGTCCTCGATGGCCAGCGTCGAGATCGGGTCGAGCGCCGAGCAGGGCTCGTCCATGAGCAGCACCTGCGGGTTCACCGCGATGGCCCGCGCGATGCACAGCCGCTGCTGCTGGCCACCGGACAGTCCCGCCCCCGGCTTGTCGAGCCGGTCCTTGACCTCGTTCCAGAGGTTGGCGCTCTTCAAGGAGCGCTCCACGACCTCATTGAGCTCCTTCTTGCCCCTCATCCCGTTGAGCTTGAGCCCCGCAGCGACGTTGTCGCGGATCGACATGGTGGGGAAAGGGTTCGGCCGCTGGAACACCATGCCGACCGTGCGCCGCACCGCCACCGGGTCCATCGACGAGGCGTAGAGGTCCTGGTCGTCGAGCATCACCGAGCCGTTCACGCGCGCCCCCGGGATCACCTCGTGCATCCGGTTCAGGGTGCGCAGCACGGTCGACTTGCCGCAGCCGGACGGGCCGATGAACGACGTCACGGAGCGCGGCTCCACGGTCATCGTCACGCCCTCGACGGCCTTGAAGTCGCCGTAGTAGATGTCGAGGTCCTTGACGTCGATGCGCTTGGCCATGGTGTCGGTGCCTTCTGTCGTTTCTCGGATGCCGGTGGGCGGGTTGCGGATCGGGGCGGCGGTGGCGCCGGAGGTCAGCCCTTGACCTTGCTGAAGCGGCCGATGAACCGGCCCAGCAGGTTGAGCACGAAGATGAGGAGGATCAGGGTCAGGGCCGCGCCCCACACCCGGTCGACCGCGGGCTGCAGGTTCTCACCGCGGTCGTTGTTGATCATGCTGGGCAGGGTCGCCATCAGCCCGCTGAAGAGGTCACTGGCGATCACCTTGGTGTAGGGGCCGAGGATGATCAGCGGTGCCGTCTCACCCATCACCCGGGCCAGGCCGAGCAGGATGCCGGTGATGATGCCCGAGAAGGCTGTCGGGAGAACGATCTTCATGATCGTCTTCCACTTCGGCACGCCCAAGGCGTAGGACGCCTCCCGCAGCTCGTTGGGCACGAGCTTGAGCATCTCCTCCGTGGAGCGCACCACGGTCGGGATCATCAGGATGACCAGTGCCAGGGCCACGGCGAACGGCACCCGCTGCAGACCGATCGTGGATACCCACAGGGCGTAGATGAACAGCGCGGCCACGATGGACGGGATGCCGGTGAGGATGTCGACCATGAACGAGACGACCCGCGCCAGCCGGCCACGGCCGTACTCGACGAGGTAGACGGCCGTGAAGACCCCGATCGGAACCGAGATCACCGCCGTCACGAGCGCCAGCAGGAGCGTCCCCTGGATGGCGTGCGCCGCGCCGCCGCCGACCCGTCGCGGTGTGATGCCGGCCTGTGAGTTGGTCCACCACTGCGACTCGAGCAGCATCTGGCCGCCCTTGAGGATGGTGGCGCCGAGGATCCAGACCAGCGGCACCACGGCGATGAAGAACGCGGCCCACATCACGACGCGCGCGAGCAGGTCCTTGGTGGCCCGGGAGGCCGACTTGGACGCCAGCTCGGGCCGCTTCGGCCGGGCCGGCGGCGCGGTCGTGCTGGTGTCGAGCTGCACGGTGCTCATTCGGTGAAGGCCTTCCTGCGCTCGATCACGATGCGGGCCACCGCGTTCACGGCGAAGGTGAGCACGAACAGCATCAGGCCGGCGGCGATGTAGGCACCGGTCTTCTGCGGGCTGTCGAACTCGCTCGCCCCGCTGGCGATCCGCGACGCGAAGGTGGACCCGCCGTTGAAGAACGACCAGCTCCACCCTGCCGTCGAGTTCAGGCCGGAGAGCAGGATGACGACGGCGAGGGTCTCGCCGAGGGCTCGACCGAGGCCCAGCATGGAGGCGCTGATGATGCCGGGCTTGCCGAACGGGAGCACCGCGGTGCGGATCATCTCCCACTGGGTGGCGCCGAGCGCCAGCGCGCCCTCCTTGTGGGCCGTGGGCACCTGGGCGAACACCTCACGCGAAATTGCGGTGATGATCGGCAGGACCATGATGGCGAGGATCAGGCCGACGAAGGCCAAGGTGCTCCTGGCGAGGAAGTTCTCGTCCCCGAAGAAGGGGATCCAGCCGAAGACCTTCGAGATGAACTGCTGGATCGGTGTGAAGTACTGGCCGGCGATGGTCAGGCCCCAGAAGCCATAGACGATCGAGGGCACCGCAGCCAGCAGGTCGATCGTCGCGGCCGCCGGGCCGCGCAGCCACCCCGGGGCGTACTGCGTGAGGAACAGCGCGACCGCGACCCCGAGCGGCACGGCGATCATCATCGCGATGATCGAGGTGATCATCGTCGCCCAGAACATGTCGAGGATGCCGAAGCGCGGCTCGGTGCCGCTGGGCACCCACTCGCGCGAGGTGAAGAAGTTGACGTTGTTGTTGAGCAGCGCCGGCACGGCCTGCACCACCAGGAACGTGCCGATGAGGGCGACGATGCCGACGACGAGGATGCCGGCTGCCTTGGCCAGGCCCCCGAAGACCCGGTCTCCCAGGCGACCGGTGGAGGCGCCGTCGCCGGCCAGCGGGTCCCGGCCGTGTGGCCCGGGTGACTCGTCGATCAGGTTGCGGCCGGTGATCGTGGGTGTCACGGCGGGTCGCCCTTCTTCGTGGTGCAGGGGGCGGGCCGGGTCGCGGCCCGCCCCCGTGCGGTCGGTCGGCGCCTCAGCGCCGGGTGGTGCAGGTCAGGACAGGGCCTGGATGGCGGTGGCGACCTCGGACTGGACCGAGGCGGGCAGCGGCGCGTAGCCGATCTCCTCGAGGCTCTTCTGGGTCTCCGGCGAGGCGAAGTGCGTCAGGAAGGCCTTGATGTTCGCGGCCTTGGTCGCGTCGCTGTTCTTGGAGCAGACGATCTCGTAGGTCACCAGCAGGATCGGGTAGGCCCCGGCCTCCTTCGTCGCGTAGTCGAGCTTGAGGCGGAGGTCGTTGCCCTCACCGTCCTTTGTGGCGGCCTCGACGGCCTTGCCGACGCTCTCGGCGGTGAGCTCGACCGCGCCACCACCGTTGTCGACCTGGGCGATGCTCAGGTCGTTGTCCTTGGCGTAGCTCCACTCGACGTAGGTGACGCCACCGTCGGTGGACTTCACACCCTCGGCGACACCGGCAGACTTCTCCTTGCCCTCGCCCTTGCCACTCCACACCTTGGCGGGGTCGGCGGTCCAGGCGTCCGGGGCGGCGGTGTTGAGGTACGTGGTGAAGTTCTCGGTGGTGCCCGACTCGTCGGAGCGGAAGAAGACCTTGACGGGGGTCGCCGGCAGGGTCACGCCGGGGTTGATCGCCGCGATGGCCGGGTCGTTCCACGTGGTGATCTTGCCGTTGAAGATGTCAGCGGCCACCGCGGGGGTGAGGATCAGCTTGTCGACGCCCTTGATGTTGTAGGCGATCGCGATCGGGCCGGTGACCATCGGGATGTTCCACGCGGGGGAGCCGCAGGTCTTGGCGGCGGCGTCGGCCTCGATGACGCCGTCCTTCTCCACCGTCTTCAGCGCCGAGTCGGAGCCGGCGAAGTCGACCTGACCGGCGATGAACTGCTTGATGCCCGCACCGGAACCGGTGGGGTTGTAGTTCACGGTGGCCTGGGGGCACTTCGCGAGGAAGCTGGCTGCGGCCTCCTCGAAGGCGTTCTTCTGCGCGGAGGAGCCCTCGGCGTTCAGGGTGCCCTCGAAGCACTCGGCGGATGCCGCGGAGCCGGTGGCGGAGGAGCTCGATGACGACGCGGAGCCGGTGTTGTTGTCGGAACCGCAGCCCGCGAGGGCGATCGAGCCGACCAGGGCGAGAGCCGCCACCTGGCCGAGACGGGTGTTCTTCACTGTGTGTACCTCTCAGAGGACAAGGGTCAGGGGGGCGGGCGACACTGCCCGACACGAGTGAAGGTAAGGAGGCAGGGTGACGCGATTGCTCGCAGCGGGTGAACGCACCATGAACGGCATCCGGACATTCGTGGTCCGAACGGTCAGGACGAGGTAACCGGCGATCCCGTGACCTCGGTGGTGCCGTGCCCGCTCCCGAGGGCCACGAGCGAGGATCCAGCTGCTCAGGGGCGGTGGCGCTCCACGGCGACGACCCGCGCGGCGTCACCGGCGCCGACGATGTGGCAGACCAGCGCCTCGCCCTTGTAGAGCTTGTCGTCGCGCGCCCCGGCGAACTCCTCGACGACCTCGACCGATCCGGCGGCGTCGAGGTCGAGGCGGCCGGCCAGGTCGTCGAGCAACGGGGGCAGCACCGGCCCGTGCGTGCACAGCAAGGCCGGCTCGCCCAGCTCCAGCAGGCGCGACAGGTGGCGGTGCGCCTTGTCGGGCATGGCCTCGAAACCCTCCTCGGACAGCCCTGCGCGGGTGCGCAGCCGCACGCCGGCGGAGACGGCATACGGCTCGACGGTGCGCAGGCAGCGCTCGGAGGGGGAGGTGACCACCCGGGTCACGCCGTAGGCGGTGAGCACCGCGCTCAGCGCCACCGCCCGGGCCCGGCCCAGGTCGTCGAGCGGGCGCTTGGTGTCGTCCGGCCCGCGCCAGTCGCCGCGGGCGACGGCGTGGGCGTGCCGCACCAGCACGAGTGGCCAGGTGTCGAGCCGTTCGGTCTGCTGCAGGCGCACCAGCGCGAGCAGCTGGTCACGGTCGCGGGCATAGTCAAGGCGTGCGTGCGCCTCGGGCACCGGGAGCCAGACGACCTCGTCGATCTCGTTGAGCAGGTGCCCGTCGCCGCCCGTGACCCGGGCCGACCAGTAGCGCACCACCTTGTCGTCGGGGGTGCCGTCGCGGCCGAGCAGGGTGTAGCGCGCCTCGGGGAGCGGTGGGCCCAAGCGCGCGACGAGGCCGGTCTCCTCCTCGGTCTCGCGCACCGCTGCCACGGCCCAGTCCTCACCCGGGTCGAGCTTGCCCTTGGCCCAGGACCAGTCGTCATAGCGCGGGCGGTGCACGATGGCCACCTCGAGGGAGCCGTCGACGAGCCGCCACGGGAGGGTTCCTGCCGCCGGGATCCTCACGCCGGCCCCCCGGTCGACAGGGTCACCGGCGACGAGCCTTGCGGCGCCGCTTGGCGTGCATCTCGATGAGGTCGGCCTGCAGGTCGGTGCGCGGGTTGCCGTCGTCGTCGATGTGGTGACGCATCCACCGGCCGTCGCCGCCGAGCTTCCAGTGCGAGTACTCGTCGCTCATGCCGCGCTCCATCAGCGACTCGAGGTCGGCGAGGTGGCGGGGGTCGATCAGCCGCACCAGGGCCTCGACCCGGCGGTCGAGGTTGCGGTGCATCATGTCGGCGCTGCCGATCAGCGCGACGGTGTCGCCGCCGGCGCCGAACAGGAACACGCGCGAGTGCTCGAGGAAGCGCCCGAGGATCGAGCGCACCTCGATGTTCTCGGACAGCCCGGGCACGGCCGGCCGCAGTGCGCAGATGCCGCGCACCCACAGCTGCACCTTCACCCCGGCCTGCGAGGCGCCGTAGAGGGCGTCGATGAGCTGCTCGTCGACGATCGAGTTGAGCTTCCAGGCGATGTGCCCCGAGCCCGGCTGGCGCTGCTCGTGCTCGATCTCGGCGTCGATCAGGTCGATCAGGCCCGAGCGCACCGACCGCGGCGCCACGAGCAGCCGCTTGAACCGGCTGCGCGGCGCGATGCCCGACAGCTGGTTGAACAGGCGGGTGAGGTCTTGACCGACCTGGTCGTCGACGGTGAGCAGCCCGAGGTCCTCGTAGAGCCGGGCGGTCTTGGGGTTGTAGTTGCCGGTGCCGACGTGGCAGTAGCGGCGCAGCCCCTCCTCCTCCTGGCGGATGACGAGGCACAGCTTGGCGTGCGTCTTCAGCCCCACGATGCCGTAGACGACGTGCACCCCGGCGTGCTCGAGCTTGCGCGCCCACGAGATGTTGTTCTGCTCGTCGAAGCGCGCCTTGATCTCGACGACCGCGAGCACCTGCTTGCCGGCCTCGGCGGCGTCGATGAGGGCGTCGATGATCGGCGAGTCACCACTGGTGCGGTAGAGCGTCTGCTTGATGGCGAGCACCCGCGGGTCGACGGCGGCCTGCTCGATGAAGGCCTGCACCGACGTCGAGAACGAGTCGTACGGGTGCTGGAGCAGGATGTCCTGCTTGCGGATCGAGGCGAAGATGTCGCGGGCCTTGGCGCTCTCGGTGGGCGCCAGGTCGGGGTTGGTGCGGGCGACGAACGGGTCGAAGTGCAGCTCGGAGCGCTCGAGGTCGGCGATGACGTTGAGTGCCCGCAGGTCGAGCGGGGCCGGGAGGCGGTAGACCTCGGACCCGGCGACGCCCAGCTCGCGGACCAGCAGGTCCATGACGTGCTCGTCCATGTCGGCCTCGATCTCGAGGCGCACCGGCGGGCCGAACCGGCGCCGGGTGAGCTCGCGCTCGAGCGCGGTGAGGAGGTTCTCGGCGTCGTCCTCCTCGACCTCGAGGTCCTCGTTGCGGGTGACCCGGAAGGTGAAGTGCTCACGCACCTCCATGCCGGGGAAGAGGTGGTCGAGGTGCGCGGAGATGACGTCCTCCAGCGGCACGAACCGGGTGTCGTACATGTCGGCCAGCGGCGACTCGTCGGGCCCGGGCTGCACCCGCAGCAGGCGGGGCAGCACCGGAGGCACCTTGACCCGCGCGAAGTGCTCCTTGCCAGTGCGCGGGTTGACCAGCACCACGGCCAGGTTGAGCGAGAGCCCCGAGATGTAGGGGAACGGGTGGGCCGGGTCGACCGCCAGGGGGGTGAGCACCGGGAAGAGGCGGGCGGTGAACATCGCGCCGAGCCGGTCGCGCTCGTCATCGGACAGCTCGTCCCACCGCACGATGGTGATGCCCTCGCCCTCGAGCGCCGGGCGCACCTGTTCGCCGTAGACCCGGGCCTGCATCGACAGCAGCTCGTGGGCCACCAGCGAGATCTGCTCGAGCACCTCGCGCGGCTCGAGCCCGGAGGCCGAGCGCACGGCGATGCCGGTGGCGATGCGGCGCTTGAGGCCAGCCACCCGGACCATGAAGAACTCGTCGAGGTTGGAGGCGAAGATCGCGAGGTAACGCGCCCGCTCCAGCAGCGGGACGTTCTCGTCGGCGGCCAGCTGGAGCACCCGCTCGTTGAACTGCAGCCAGGAGATCTCGCGGTCGAGGAACCGGTCGCCCTGGAGGGTGACGTCCTGCTCCTCCGCAGGCTCGGAACCCGCGGGCCGACCGACGAACCGGCCGTTGGCGGCCCGTGGTTGGTGGGTGCGGGTCTCGGTGGCCGCGGCACTCGCGATGGAGACCTCGCTGACGATGCTCGCGTCCGCCGCGGCGTCGGCAGCGGTATGGCTCGCCGACCTCAGCTCGTGGACCTCGGCCTTCGGGTTCGCCGTCATGACCCAATCCTGTCAGGTCGTGGCAAGGGTGTACTGCCCGTCGACCGCTGCGTCGGTGAAACCGAGACGCTCGTAGGTGCGCCGGGCGGCGGTGTTGTCGCCGTCGACGTAGAGCTCGACCTCGCGCAGCCCGGCCCGGGCGAGGTGTGCGAGGCCGAGCCGGGTGACCGGCGCGCCGAGCCCGCGGCCCTGGTGCGCGGGGTCCACCCCCACCACGTAGACCTCCCCAACACCTTCGCGAACTCCGTTCGCGCTGGCGTCGGGGCCCCGCCCGGTTCCTTGCTGGACTTCGTCCGTCCCGGAGCCGTGGGCCCGCCCACTACTCGGCCCCTCCTCGACCTTGGTCCAGTGGAAGGCGACGACCTGCCCGGTCGCGTCCTCGACGACCAGCAGGAGCCCGGCCGGGTCGAACCACGGCTGGGCCATCCGCTCGTGCAGGTCGGCGACGGTCAACCGGCCCTGTTCCGGATGCCGTGCGAACGCGGCCGCGTTGAGCGCCACCCACGTCTCGTCGTCCTGGCCGGGCTCGAACGCCCGCACCGAGAACCCCTGCGGGAGAACCGGGTCGACGGCATCCGCGTCGGTGAGCGGCCGCCGCATCAGGTGCAGGCTGCGGGTCAGCTCCAGCCCGGCGGCGCTCGCCAGCGCGTCGGCCGCCGGCAGCATCCCGTGCGCCCACACGCTGCGGGCGCCCTGCGCCAGAGCCGCGTCGAGCAGTGCCCGCCCGTGGCCGAGGCGCCGCGCGGGCGGGTCGACGACGAGCTCGCCGACGGCATCCGGCGTGGCCGCCGCGGCCACCTGCGCGTAACCCACCACGGTGTCGTCGTCGGCGAGCCGCAGCAGGTGCACGACGCCGTCGCGGGCCGGGCCGACGGCGAGCCGGAAGGCCTCGGAGATCGCCCCCACCCCGTCGGCCGCCTCGGCACGTGACCAGAGCGCCCGCAGGTCGGATGCTGTGTCGCTGCCGACCTCCAGGGCGCGCTCGGTGCGCGCCACCTCAGGCCTCGAGCTCGGAGAAGGAGTCGGCGACCTCGGGCACGAACCGGTAGCCGACGTTTCGCACGGTGCCGATCAGCACCTCGTAGTCGGTGCCGAGCTTGGCGCGCAGCCGGCGCACGTGCACGTCGACGGTGCGGGTGCCGCCGAAGTAGTCGTAACCCCACACCTCCTGGAGCAGCTGGGAGCGGGTGAACACCCGGCCCGGGTGCTGCGCGAGGTACTTCAGCAGCTCGAACTCCTTGTAGGTGAGGTCGAGCAGGCGGCCGCGCAGCCGGACCGAGTAGGTCGCCTCGTCGATGACCAGGGCCCCCGCGGTGATCGGCCCACCCTCCTCGACCGCGGCCTCGACGGTGCGGCCCACCGCCAGCCGGAGCCGCGCCTCGACCTCGGCCGGCCCGGCGGTGTCGAGGATGACGTCGTCGACCCCCCAGTCGCTGGTGATGCCGGCCAGGCCGCCCTCGGTGACGACGACGATCAGCGGGATCGAGATGCCCGTGGTGCAGATGACCCGGCAGAGCGACTTGGCCATCGCCAGCTCGCGGCGGGCGTCGACGACGACCACGTCGGCCTTGGGGGCGTCGACCAGGGCCGAGGCCTCGGCGGGCAGGATGCGAACATGGTGCGAGAGCAGCCCGAGCGCCGGAACCACCTCGGCGCTGGGGGCCAAGGTGTTCGTCAGCAGCAGCAGATGGGCCATCGTTCATCAGGATAGGCGGTCATGCAGAGCAGCGAAGGCGCACAGCGCCCCCCTGAGACGGTGCTCGTCCGGTACTGGGCGGGCGCCCGGGCCGCGGCGGGCGTCGATGCCGAGCACGTCACCGGCATCCACACCGTGGGTGGCCTGCTGACCCGGCTCGCGGCCGCCCACCCACCGCTCGAACCGGTGCTGCCGGTCTGCTCGGTGCTCGTCGGTGGCCGCGCGAGCACGGGGGACGACCCGGTGCCGGCCGGCGCCGTCGTCGAGATCCTGCCGCCCTTCGCCGGCGGATGATGGGAGGATGCCGCGCGTGGACGACCAGCCGACCGACCTGAGCCCCGAGGCTGAGCCGGCCGGGTCCGCAGCCGTCGACGAGGGCGCCGAGCCGTCGCTGCCCGCGGCCGAGGGGCCGCCCGCGCCGGACGCCACCGAGGCCGTGGACGCCGCAGAGCCCGTGGACGACACCGAGCCCGTGGACGACACCGAGCCCGAGGTCGAGACCCGGGCCCAGCGCCGGGCCCAGCGCGAGGCGGTGCTGCGCGAGCCGGTGCTGCCGTCCCTGTCCACCGTGCGCCGCCCGGTCGTGGTCGTCGCGGTGGTCGTGCTCGCGGCCCTGCTCGTGCTGGCCCTGCTGGCCGACCCAGTGCTGCTCGCCGCCGGCCTGGGCTGGGCCGGCATCGTCGTGGCGTGGGGCTGGCCGACCCTGCTCGGCTCGTCGAGCCGCTTCGGGTCGTCGCTGGCGATCGGGGTCACCGGGGTGCTCGCGCCGGTGGCTGGCGTAGCGACCACCGACGAGCCCTATCTGCGGCTCGTGCCGGTCGCGCTGCTGATCGGGCTGGCGGTGATGTTCGGCCACCAGATGGTGCGCCGCGACGGCCGCCCCCGGCTCACCGAGTCGATCGGCATCACCTCGCTCGGTCTCGCGGTCGTGGCGCTGGGCACCACCTGGCTGCCGTTGTCGCGCACCAGCCGGGCCAGCGACATCGCGCTGCTGGGGTTCGTGGCGGTCGCGGCCGCAGCACTGGCCGACCTCCTCACGGGTGTCGAGAAGCTACGGCCGTGGATGCTGCCGCTCGCGATGCTGCTCGGCGGCGCCGGCGCGCTGGTGGCCGCCTCGGTGGCCGGTTCGCCCTCCCCGGCGCCGGCCGCCCTCGTCGGGTTCCTCGTGGCCGCGGTCTCGCACGCGACCCGGCGGATGCTCTGCGTGCTGCCGGGCGTCAGCTCGGTGCGTGGGCAGCTGTCGACCGCCGCGGCATCCCTGCTGGTGCCCGGCGTCGTCGCCTACGGCCTCGCGCTCGCCATCGTCGGCTGACCCGCACCCCTCCACCGCTCCCCGACTTTGTAGGGGAGGCGCCGGGCAACACGCGGCGGAACCCCCGATCGACGCGGTTCCTCCCCTACAAAGTCGGGGAACAACCGGGCCGGGTCAGTAGACGAGGGACCTCGAGCCGGGGGCCATGACCTCCTCGACGAACGCCGCCGCCCCGCGGATGACCACCCCGGCCAGCAGGTCGTCGACCGTGAGCCCACGCCGCGCCGCGCACTGACCGCAGACGGTGACCCGCGCGCCCTCGAGCAGGGCGTCGCGCAGCTCGGCGAGCGGCGCGGCCTGCGGCAGGTCCACCTCCTCGGCGCGGCCCGGCACGACCATCAGCGTCGCGTCACCGGTGAGCCACAGGCTGACCTCGACCCCGGCTGCCAGGGCGGTCGCCGCCACCGTGAAACCCTGGTTGAGCCGCTCGAGCGCCTCGGTGCCACAGGTGACCTTGACGACGAGGGAGGCCGCGGGGGTGTCCATAGACTGCAGCGTATGGTCTTCACCCTCGACACCTCGTTGCACGAGTCGCTGGCCCCCCTCGCCTGGCTGGTCGGCCGCTGGGAGGGCGCCGGCCTGGTGGGCTACCCCACCATGGAGTCGCAGCAGTTCGGCCAGGAGATCGTGTGCACGCACGACGGCCGGCCCTTCCTACGGTGGGAGTCACGCACCTGGCTGCTCGACTCCGACGGCAACCAGGTGCGCCCGCTCGCGACCGAGCTCGGCTTCTGGCGGCCGGTCGCCGGCCAGGCCGACGGCACCAACGTCGAGCTGCTGCTCACCCACCCGACCGGCTTCGTCGAGATGTACGCCGGTGTCGCCGAGCCGGCCAAGGTCGAGCTGCGCACCGACGGCGTCCTGCGCAGCCCCACCGCCAAGGAGTACACCGCCGGTCACCGGATGTACGGCTACGTCAACAGTGACCTGCTGTGGGTGATGGACATGGCCGCGGTGGGCCAGCCGCTGCAGTCACACGTGTCGGCCGAGCTCAAGCGCGTCGAGTGACC
>JBBQNZ010000076.1:0-19876 GCA_038330415.1 Actinomycetales bacterium
GCTGGGAGAGGATCTCGTCCTCGTGCTGGAGTCAGGTGGTGTGGTTCGCGTTGAAGCTCGTGTTCGCGTTGAAGGCGCCGAGCAGCAACTGCTGACCGGTCTGGCCCCGGGCGTAGAAGGTGCGCGACACCTGGGCGCCGCCGAAGGACCGGTTGTCCAGCATGCCGCCGTACTCGCGGGCAAAGGGCACGCCCTGGGCGACACACTGGTCGATGATGTCCGCGCTGACCTGGGCGAGGCGGTAGACGTTTGACTCCCGGGAGCGGAAGTCGCCGCCCTTCACGGTGTCGTAGAAGAGGCGGTAGACCGAGTCGCCGTCCTCCTTGTAGTTCTTCGCGGCGTTGATGCCGCCCTGGGCGGCGATGGAGTGCGCCCGCCGGGGGCTGTCCTGGAAGCAGAACGACTTGACGTTGTAGCCCGCCTCGCCCAGGGTCGCGGCCGCGGCGCCGCCGGCGAGCCCGGTGCCGACGATGATGACGTCGAGCTTGCGGCGGTTGGCCGGGTTGACCAGCGCCGCCTCGAACTTGCGGGTGGTCCACTTGTCGGCGATCGGGCCGCCCGGCGCCTTGCCGTCGGCGACCGGGTCGCCCTCGGTGTAGAGCCGGTGGGCGATGCCCGCGTTCACGGTGGTGTCGGTCATGTCAGTGCCTCACTTGATCAGGCCGAAGAGGATCGCGAGCGGCGGGATCATGAACCCGACCGCGATGACGGCGGCCAGGGTGTACCCCACGGTCTTGGCGCGCCGGTAGCCGGCGGGGGTGCCCGTCCAGCCGAGGGTCTGCTGCGAGCTGAAGATGCCGTGCGCCAGGTGGAGGCCGAGGGCCGCCATCGCCAGGAGGTAGATGATCGTCATCCACGGCACCTGGAAGGTCGCCACGACGAGCTGGTAGGGGTTGTTCTCGACGTCCGGGCCCTGGGCATCGGGGTTGACCGAGATCTTCAGGATCGTGAACTGCAGCAGGTGCCAGATGAGGAAGAGCAGGATGGCGACCCCGCCCCACCGCATCCAGGCGGTGCGCCACACCGTCTTGACGGCGGAGTACCGGTTGCGGCGCGCGGTGCCGGCCCGGGCCCACAGCGCGAACGCGGCGTAGAGGTGGCCGACGATGCTCACGAGGAGCCCCACGCGCAGGATCCAGAGCAGGCCCTCCCGCGGCAGGATCGGCTCACCGAAGGTGCGCAGGTGCTCGGCGTAGGTGTTGAACGCCTCCTCGCCCTGCAGCGACTTCAGGTTGCCGTACATGTGAATCAGGACGAACCCGACGAACACCAGCCCGGTGCCTGCCATGAGGACCTTGAGGGCGATGGTGGTGCGGCGGGCCGACGCGGGACGCGATGGAGCAGTCATTGTGGCCACGGGTCGGATCCTAACTAGGCGCGGGGGGAGAGGCGAGGGCAGGCGAACCTTAGTGAGGTGTGACATTGGCCCGGTTACCAGCCGGTATGCCGCGGTGGCCCCGCCCGGATGCCGTGGGCGGCGCCGGTCCGGCGCCCGGATCGGCCGGCTCAGCCGACGGGTGCGGGCGTCGGGCTGACCGCCGGGAAGCCGGCAGCGCCCGGGATGCCGTTGATGTCGGAGGTGTTCATGGCGTACTGCAGGACGGCGAAGCCCAGGGCATGCGCATTGACGTCGAGCGCGCGCAGGTCGACGTTGGCCGGCGTGTCGCAGGCCCGGTGGTAGCAGGGGTCGTAGGGCTTGCCGGCGGTGCCGCCCCAGACCCGCGCCTCCTGCGGCGTCTTGACGCCGTCGCCGCCGGAGAACAGGCCACCCGACGGGATGCCCGCGCGCAGGAACGGCCCGTAGTCGGAGCGGCCGTCGAGGTCGGTGCCCTTGACCGGCAGGCGCCGCTGGGCGAAGAACGCCTCGAAGGTCTGCTCGATGCGGTCCGAGCCGCTCGGCCCCGGCCCGGCACCGAAGGCGTCGGAGTCGTCGCCGTCGTGGACGAAGAACACCGGGTTGGGCGACCCGATCATGTCGACGTTGAGGTAGAGCGCGATCCGGCTGCGCTCCTCGTCGGTGAGACCGGTGACGTAGCGGGTGGAGCCGACCAGGTTTGACTCCTCACCACCCCACCAGGCGAAGCGCACCCGGTTGACCGGGTCGACCCGCGCCAGCTGCTCGGCGACGTCGAGCAGGGCGGCCGCACCCGAGGCGTTGTCGTTGCTGCCAGGCCCGGCGTTGACCGAGTCGAGGTGCGCGCCGGCCATGACCACGTTGCCGTCGTTGCCACCGCGGGTCTCGGCAAGCACGTTGTAGGTGGTGGCGGGTCCCCGCGAGGTCGAGGTGGCCACGTGCACCACGGCACCGCTCGTGGCTGCCAGCTGGGCCCCGACCGCCTGGGTCACCGACGTGACGGGGATGTCGAGGGCGAAGCCCTCGCCGAGGGTGCCGTCGAGGTCACCCGGCACGTTGTTGGCGATGACGACGGCGGCCGCCCCCGCGGCGTACGCGTTGTGCGCCTTCGTGGCGAAGGTGCAGCCACCGCGGCCGACGAGCGCGACCGTGCCGACCGAGAACCCGCCGTAGTCGGCGACGTCGCAGCCCGGCGTCACGTCGACCGGGCCCGCGGGCAGCGCGGTGAGCGCGGCCGTGACGTCACCACCGCCGGAGTAGCCGAGGATCGTGTTCTCCACCGGCGCGGCGGGAGCCGGCGACACGCGCTGCAGCACCGCCGGCCTCAGGGACACGAAGGTGGTGAAGGTGAACGCGCGCACGTCGGGGGTGTAGCCCGCCGCCTTCAGCCGCTGCACCACGTAGTCGACCGACGCGTCGTAGCCCGACGACCCCGAGACCCGGGTGCCGTGGTGCGCGTCGGCGACCCGCTGCAGCGCCACCTGGTGCGTGCGCACCCCGGCCACGGTGATGCACTCGGCCAGCAGGGCGTGCGTGTCGTTCACGCGGGTGGCACAGGCCGCCGGCCCGGCCGGCGCCGCCGGTGGCGAGGCGTGGGCCACCGGCGCGACGCAGACCACCGCGGCCGTGGCCGCGAGAGCGGCCCAGGGTCTGCGGGAGGTGCGGGACATGGCGGGCTCCAGGATCGAGGTGTCGCGGCCGGATGGCTCACCGGGGGTGCGCCTGACCGGCGGGACTCCCTCCAGCCTAAGGAGGTGCGCAAGGCCGGTAAAGGGCGAGAGCCCGGGCGGCGGTCGCTCAGCCGCGGCGCTGGGCGATGGCGGCGTCATAGAGCAGCTTCTTCGACAGGCCGGTGGCCGCGGCGACGTCGGCGCAGACGTCCTTGAGCCGCTCACCCTCGGCGACCCGCTCGCGGATGCCCTCGAGCTGGCTCGCCAGGTCGGCCACCGGCCCGCTCGACCCGGCCACCACCAGGGTCACCTCGCCGCGCACGCCCTCGGCGGCCCACGCCACGAGCTCGGACAGCGCACCGCGGCGCACCTCCTCGTAGGTCTTGGTCAGCTCGCGGCAGACCGCGGCCCGCCGGTCGGCGCCGAACGCCTCCTCCATCGCCGCCAGCGTGCGGGCCAGCCGGTGCGGCGCCTCGAAGAACACCATCGTGCGCTGCTCCGCGGCCAGCCCGGCCAGCGCGGAGGCCCGCTCCCCCGCCCGGCGGGAGAGGAAGCCCTCGAAACAGAACCGGTCGACCGGAAGCCCCGAGACGGCCAGCGCCATCAGCACCGCCGACGGCCCGGGCACACCGGTGACCCGCACGTCGATGCCGACCGCGGCGCTGACCAGGCGGTAGCCGGGGTCGGACACCGACGGCATCCCGGCATCGGTCACCACGAGCACGCGAGCGCCCTCGCGCAGCCGCTCGACCAGCTCGGGGGTGCGCTCGGCCTCGTTGTGCTCGTGGTAGGACACCACCCGGCCGGTCGGGTTGACGTCGAGCTCCTGGCACAGCCGCCGCAGCCGGCGGGTGTCCTCGGCGGCGACCACGTCGGCGAGGCGCAGCTCGTCGGCCAGGCGCGGGGCGGCATCCCGGGGGTCGCCGATCGGGGTCGCTGCCAGCACCAGCACGCCGCCGCTCATGAGCCGATCCTCGCACGCGCCGGAAGCCTCACGGCGCACACAATCCCCCGACCTAGGATGTGCCGGTGACCCGGACCGACGAGCTGCGCCTGCGGCTGCTCGGGACTCGTCCGACCGACCGACTGTGGGGGTGGCTCGGCCCGGGCCTGATCGCGCTGGTCGGTGGCGTGCTGCGCTTCTGGAACCTGAACCAGCCCCAGGCCCTGGTGTTCGACGAGACCTACTACGTCAAGCAGGCCTACTCGCTGCTGCACTTCGGCGTCGAGATGCGGGTGCTCGACTCGCTGAAGAAGCCCGACGCCGCCTTCGTCAGCGGCAGCCAGAACATCTTCTCCACCACCGACGGCGACATGGTGGTGCACCCGCCTGCCGGGAAGTGGCTCATCGCGGCCGGGGAGTGGCTGTTCGGCTCCGGGTCGGGGATGGGGTGGCGGTTCTCCGTCGCGCTGGTCGGCACCCTGTCGATCCTCGTCGTCGGACGCGTGGCTCGGCGGCTGTTCGGGTCGACCGCACTGGGGTGCGTCGCGGCCTTCCTGCTGGCCTTCGAGGGCTCGCACTTCGTGATGTCGCGCACCGGCATCCTCGACATCATCGTGTCCTTCTGGGCGCTGTGCGGCTTCGCGGCGCTGCTCGTCGACCGGGAGAAGAGCCGTGAGATCCTCGCCCGGAAGGTGGGTGCGCTGCCCCGCGGCAGCTGGCCGGTGGGGATGGGGCCGTGGCTCGGCTGGCGGCCGTGGCGGTGGGTGGCGGGCCTGTCGCTGGGCCTGTGCACCAGCACCAAGTGGTCGGGGCTGTTCTTCCTCGCGGCGTTCGGCATCATGTCGGTCTGGTGGGACCTGGGCGCGCGGCGGGCGGCCGGCGTGCGCCGGTGGGGTCGCGGCGCGCTGCTCAAGGACGGCCCGTTCGCCGCGCTGGCGATGGTGGGCACGGCGGTGGTCGTCTACGTGCTGTCGTGGTCGGGGTGGTTCCTGACCTCGATCGGCTACCACCGCCAGTGGGACACCTTCAACCCCGGCCAGGGACCGCAGTGGCTGCCGCCGGTGCTGCGCAACTGGTGGAAGTACCACCAGGACGCCTACCAGTTCAACACCACCCTCCACACGCCGCACCCCTACCAGTCGAACCCGTGGTCGTGGCTGGTGCAGACCCGCCCGACATCGTTCTACTACGAGACCCGCTCCCGGGGGGTGGCCGGCTGCACGGTCGACCAGTGCTCGCAGGCGATCAACCCGATCGGCACCATCTCGGTGTGGTGGGTCGGCATCCTCGCCCTGCTCGTGGTGCTCTGGTGGTGGCTGGTGCGGCGCGACTGGCGGGCCGGGGCCATCGCCGCGGGGTTCGTGGGCGGCTACCTGCCGTGGTTCATGTACCAGGACCGCACCATCTACACCTTCTATGCCGTGGCGTTCGAGCCGTTCCTGGTGCTCGCGGTGGCGTTCCTCATCGGGTTGTGGGTGGGGCGGCGCGAGGACGACCCCACCCGCTGGCGCTGGCGCTGGTACGTCGTCGGCGGCTACCTAGCGTTCACGCTCGCGCTGTTCGCCTTCTTCCACCCGGTCTACGTCGCCGACACCATCCCCTACGAGCAGTGGCGCTGGCGGATGTGGTTCCCCAGCTGGATCTGAGCGGATGCCGGGTGGCACCCGGGTGCCGCGCACCGGCATCCGGGGCCGAGCGGCGTCCGGGGCCGAGCGGCATCCGGTGGCACGGCTCCAGCGCACACGGCGACGGGCCGGAGGAGATGTCCTCCGGCCCGTCGCCGTTGTGGTGCTCGGGTGGTTCCCCGTGGTTACGGGGTGACCGCCCGAGTGTCGATCCGGATCTTGACGGAGGTGCCCTTCTCCCGCAGCACCCGGATGGTGGTGCCGGTACCCGCGACCTTCACACCAGCGGTGGGCTGGTCGGTCTTGAAGTAGCGGTTCGGGTTGCTGTCGTCGAACACCGGGTTGGCGTTCTGGCCACGCAGGTAGCTGGCCTGACCGGTCGCCGGGTCGTGCAGGGTGAACGAGTCGACCTTCTGCAGCCCGAACGTGGCGTCGTACATCTGGATGCGCGGACGCCACGGCTGTCCGTCGAGCTTGTAGATCGTGCGCGGGTGCGCGTCGATCGGGAGGATGAGCCCCTCACCGGGGTGCTGGCTCGTGTTGTTGTCGCTCTGCGAGGTGTCCCAGTACGAGATGAGCAGGCCGTCCTGGTAGGGGAAGTGCTCCACGAAGTTGGGCTTGTTCGGGAAGCCGAAGTTGTACGGCCCGGTCTTCAGGTAGCGGTCGAAGGCCACGTACTCGCGGTTGCTCGCGATGTAGTGCCGCTGGAAGTCCTGGCTCGAGGAGGCCCCGACCGAGGAGAAGCCCCTCAGCGTCCAGCCGTTGGGGCTGGTCTCGGCACCGTCCGTGAGCAGCGTGGTGCCGCCCGCGGTCAGGACGATGTCATCGACGAAGATGCCGCTGATGACGTTGGGGTTCTGGCCCTGGGCGGCGCCGTCGGTGGAGTAGCGCACACGCAGGCCGATCGTCGTGCCGGCGTAGGCCGACAGATCGAAGGTGGCCGGAGTCCAGGCCGCCTGGTAGCCGTCGATGCCGTTGCCCTCGTCAGCCGTGGTGATGCTGCCGACGATGGCCTTGAAGCCGGTACCGTCGTCGACCTCGACGTACGCGTAGTCGCACGGGTCGGGCCCGCAGTCCTCGATGTTCCAGCGAGCCTGGAACGACAGGGTTGCGGGACCGGCCGGGAGGGTGACCGAGCGCGACATGGTGTTGTTGAGGTCGTCACCAGCACCGGAGTACCACTGCTTGGACCCGGCGAACGGTGCGCCGAGGTCGGTGGTCACCGTCTTGTCGGGAAGGTTGACGACGACGGCCTGCGCCTTCTTGGAGTTGTACTCGTGCGGGCCGAGCTCGAGGGTGCGGCGCTGGCCGGTGTTGACGATCTCGTAGTCGAGCCAGCCGAGCTGCAGCTTGTCCCACGCGGACAGGTCGGCCGCGCGCGACCCGATGGCGTTGTCACCGGGTGCGGAGACGCGGCTCTGGGCCATCAAGGTCCACCAGGCGACCGGGTTCTCGCGGCTCGCGGGCGGGCCGGAAGTGTCGTAGTGGTCGGGCAGCCCGAGGTCGTGGCCGAACTCGTGCGCGATGACCGACAGGCCACCGTTCTCGGGCTGCACCGTGTAGTCGGCAGCCCAGACACCGGTGGCACCGACGGGGGTGCCGCCGAGGAACGGGATCGGCGCCGCCGGGTTTTCGCCCTGGAAGGCGCGCCAGCGGTGCGACCAGATGGCGTCCTCGCCCTGGTAGGGGTCACCGTCGGCCTGGTCGCCACCGGCGTGCACGATCTGCAGGTGGTCGATGTAGCCGTCGGGCTCGTTGAAGTTGCCGTCGCCGTCGATGTCGTAGCGGTCCCAGACGTCGAACTTGGCGATGGTGGCCTTGATCTGCGCGGCCGTCTTGCCGGCAGCGGTCTGCTGCGCGACCCAGGCGTCCATCCCGTCCTTGACCAGGTTCCAGGTGTTGCTGCAGACGTTGCTGGCGCAGGGGAATCCGTCGCTGCGGCCGTAGCGGGCCTCGTTGTAGGGCACCGTCACGGGGTCGGTGACCAGGCCGGCGATCGAGTAGCGGCCCGAGGACTGCTTTTCGTAGTACTGCCTCATCGACTCGGTGCCGGTGACCTTGCCGTTGCCGAAGTAGAGGTCCTGGTAGTAGGCCTTGCCGTAGTGCCGATACCAGTCGGTGGTGTTGTTGACCGCGCGGTCGGGCTCGGGGATCTGGTTGAACAGTGGCCCGTCGAAGCGCTGCGGCCCGGGGATGTTGGCGTTGGTGTCCTGGTCGGGGTAGCTCGGGTGGCGCTGGTTGCCGAACTGCACCACCAGCACGAACAGCTGGTCGGTGTCCTCACGCGCGAGTTCGACGAACTGGTCGACCTTCTTCGCCTTCTGCGCCTTCTTCTTGCCATGGGCGGCCGTGGCGGCCCGCTTGCTCTCGCCGACCTTGACGACGGTGCTGCCGCCGATCTGCTGCGGTGTGGCCTCCCCCTGGAGCACCGCGGAGACGGCCTTCTTGCGCAGCTCTGCCTGCTTTTCGGCGATGGGGTCCGGCAGGTTGTCGCTCGGGGTGGCGGCTTGTGGCTCGCCGAGCGCGGTCTTCGACGGGGCCTGGGTGGCGCTGGCGGCCGCCATGGGGGCCGTCATCGTCGCCCCCAACCCCGCGGCGAGTGCCAGGCTGAGTAGCCCGGTGGTGGTCTTTCGCACTGGTTGTCCTCCTGCAGATGGTGAATGGGTCCGTGCTGCCGACGAGATCACCAAAGAGGCAACACTGCAGGTGACCATAGGTCCCGGTGTCCGGGTCGGCCACCGGAGCGGCCTGCCGGTCCTTGAGCGGCATCACGGCGATGGCGCCGCCGTCGGGTCAGGCGGTCCCCCCCCCGACGCGGTGCCGGATGCCGTGCCCGAGCCCTGTCGGTGGGCGGGTCTAGGTTCGGGTCATGTTCCTCCTCGGCGACGACAGTCGGCTCGTCATCAGCGCGAGCGACCTGCGCACGGCAGCGGCCTGTGAGTTCGCGCTGGTGCGCGAGCTCGACGTCGTGCTGGGCCGCGCGGTGCGGGTCGTGACCGACGACGACCCGATGGCCGCGCGGGTCATCGCGCTGGGCAACGAGCACGAGCAGACCGAGCTGCGGCGCCTGGCCCGGGCGCACCCGGGTCGGGTCGTGCAGTTCGAGCGGCCGGGCTACTCCCCCGACGACCTGGCCAGGGCGCACGCGCAGACCCTCGAGGCGCTGCGTTCCGATGCCGAGGTCGTCTATCAGGCCACCTTCTTCGACGGCGGCTTCGTGGGCCACGCCGACTTCCTCGAGCGCACCGACGACGGCTGGCTGGTCAGCGACACCAAGCTGGCTCGCACCGAGAGCGTGCCGGCGCTGCTGCAGGTCGCCGCCTACGCAGCGCTGCTGCGCGAGGCCGGCGTGCGCACCGCCCCCTACGCCCGGCTCGTCGTCGGCAGCGGCGAGGTGCGCGACTTCGCACTCGACGACATCGTGCCCGTCTACCTGGCCCGGCGGGCCCGCCTCGACGCGCTGCTGTTCGAGCACCGGGCGTCCGGGGGCCCCGCCCGGTGGGGCGACGGCGCGTGGCTCGCCTGCGGCCGGTGCGAGGTCTGCGAGCCCGAGGTCGAGGCGGCGCGCGACCTCCTCCTCGTGGCCGGCGTCCGCGCCCCGACCCGACGCAAGCTGCTCGACGCCGGTGTCTCGACCATCGACGAGCTCGCCGTGCGCACCGAGCCGGTCGCCGACGTGCGCGGCGCGACGCTCGACCGGCTGCGCGAGCAGGCCCGCCTCCAGCTCGAGCAGGAACGCGGCCCCGAAGGGGGCGTCCGCTCCGAGGTCACCGACCCCGACACGCTCCGGCGGATGCCGCTGCCCAGCCCGGGTGACGTCTTCTTCGACTTCGAGGGCGACCCGCTGTGGTCAGAGCGCGGGTCCCGCACCTGGGGCCTGGAGTACCTCTTCGGCATCGTTGAGGTCGACACGGGGGCACCAGTGTTCCGCACCTTCTGGGCCCACGACCGCGAGGCCGAGCGGCAGGCCCTCATCGACTTCGTCGGGTGGTTGAACGAGCGGCGCCGGGCCTGGCCCGACCTGCACGTCTACCACTACGCCGCCTACGAGACCGCGGCGCTGCTCCGCCTCGCGGCACGTCACGGGGTGTGTGAGGACGAGGTCGACCAGCTGCTGCGCGAGGGCGTGTTCGTCGACCTGTACGCCGTGGTGCGCTCGGCGATCCGGGTGTCGCAGCGCTCCTACTCGATCAAGAAGCTCGAGCCGCTCTACATGGGGGCCCGCGAGGCCGCCGTCACCAACGCCGCCGACTCGATCGTGGTCTACCACCAGTTCATGGCCGCCCGCGACGCCGAGCGGCACGACGAGGCCGCGCGCCTGATCGACGAGATCGCCGTCTACAACCGCGACGACTGCGTGTCCACCTGGATGCTGCGCGACTGGCTGTTGGCTCAGGGCGCCGGTTCCGGCGTGGCCACGCCCGACCACGGCCCGGCGGCGGGGGCGGAGGCCGGGGTGGCCCAGACCCCCACCGAGCAGCGGCTGGCGCTGATGCGCCTGGAGGCCCTGCTGCGCGACCGACTCGTCGGCGTCAAGCCGCACGAGCGCTCGGCCGACCAGCAGGCCGTGGCGCTCGTGGCGTCGTCCGTGCTGTTCCACGCTCGCGAGGACAAGCCGGTGTGGCAGGCGCACTTCGAGCGGCTGCGGCTCCCCGTCGGCGACTGGCGGGTGGCCGACGGGGCCTTCCTCGTCGAGTCGGCCGAGGTCGTGCAGCCGTGGCACCAGAGCACCCCGCGACAACGCCCGCGGCGCACGCTGCGCCTCGAGGGCGAGCCGATGCGCGGCGTCCCGGCCGGCCCTGGCGACGAGGTGAGCGTGGTCTACGCCGACCCGCCGCCGCCCGGGGTCGTCACGCTGCCCGGTCACGCCAACGCCAAGTCCCCGGCCACCGTCGCGATCCTCGAGGCCCGCGACCGGCTCGCCGCGAACGGCCGGCTGCACCAGAGCCTGCTGGTCGAGGAGCTCCAGCCCAAGGACGGCGGCGCCCACCACACCCTGCCGGTGGCGCTGGTGCCCTCGAAGGTGCTGAGCACCCGGCCGATCGACGACGCCCTCGCCGAGGTGGCGCAGCGAGTGGTCGACGCCGGCGACGACCTGCCACTCACCGCCGGCATCGACCTGCTGGCCCGGCGGCTGCCGCGGCTGCGCGGCGGTGCCCCTTTGCCGGGCGTCGGCGTCGGGCCGACCCGCCACCTCGAGGCCATCGAGGCGGCGCTGCTGGCCACCGACGACTCCTACCTCGCGGTCCAGGGCCCACCCGGCACCGGCAAGACCTACGTCGCCTCCCGGGTCATCGCCCGGCTGGTGCTCGAGCACGGCTGGGCCGTGGGGGTCACCTCGCAGGGGCACAAGGCGATCGAGAACGTGCTGCGGGCCGTCGTGGCGGCGGGGGTGCCGGCCGAGCAGGTCGGCAAGGCCACCCGCGACCCCGCTGGTGCCACCTGGACCGTTCTCGTCAAGGCTGACGACCTCGCGGCCTTCGCGGCCGAGCACGTGCGGGCCGGGCGCGGTTACGTGGTCGGTGGCACCGCCTGGGACCTCACCAGCACCAGGCGCATCGGCCGTGGCCAGCTCGACCTCGTGGTGGTCGACGAGGCGGGCCAGTTCTCGCTGGCCAAGACCCTGGCCTGCTCGGTGGCCGGCGACCGGCTCCTGTTGCTCGGCGACCCCCAGCAGCTGCCGCAGGTGTCGCAGGGCACCCACCCCGACCCCGTCGACGCCTCCGCCCTGGGCTGGCTGATCGGTGACGAGCGGGTGCTGCCCGAACAGCTCGGCTACTTCCTCGAGACCACCTGGCGCATGCACCCCGCCCTGACCGAGCCCATCTCACGGCTGTCCTACGCCGGCCAGCTGCGGTCCGAGGCCACGGTCACGGCCGCCCGCGCCCTCGAGGGCATCGAGCCCGGGCTCCACGTGCGCCTGGTCGACCACCACGACAACTCGACGTGGTCACCGCAGGAGGCCGTCGTCGTTCGCGACCTGGTGCACGACCTGCTGGGTCGCACCTGGCACGACCCGGCCGAGCGCGACCCCGACGGCGCACCGGTCGGTCCGCGCACGCTGCGCCCCACCGACGTCATCGTCATCACCCCCTACAACGGCCAGGTCGGCCAGCTGCGGCGCACGCTCGACGACGCCGGGCTGGAGGACGTGCCGGTCGGCACCGTCGACAAGTTCCAGGGGCAGGAGGCGGCGGTTGCCATCCTGTCGATGGCCGCGTCGTCGCACTCCGACGTGTCGCGCGGCATGGGCTTCCTGCTCGACCGGCACCGGCTCAACGTCGCGATCTCGCGCGGGCAGCACTGTGCCTACGTCGTGCGCTCGAGCGTGCTCACCGACTTCGCACCGCGCACGCCGGCCGAGCTGATCGCCCTCGGCGCGTTCCTCGGGCTGTGCGAGTCAGCTGTCAGCAGCCAGAACTGCACGCCGCCCGCAGTCGCCGTCGTGCCGGCCTGAGCAGGCCGGCACGAGCGATCACCTCACCCGGTCCGCGGTCACTTCACCCGGCCGACGGTCCACTTGGTGGTCCACAGCGTCGACAGCTTGACGACACCTCCGGGCTTGGGCGAGTGCCAGATCTTGCCGCCGCCGGCATACACGCCGACGTGGGTGACCCTCGCGGTGGGGCTGGACGCGAAGAAGACCAGGTCGCCGGGGCGGATCGAGCTCTTCCAGATGCGCACGGTCGCCTTGCGCTGCGCCGTTGCCGTGCGCGGCAGCTTCTTGTGGAGCCTGGTGTTGTAGACGTAGACGACCAGCCCGGAGCAGTCGAACGCCCGGGGGCCCACAGCTCCGTACTTGTACGGCTTGCCCTTCTGGGCTGCCGAGATCGAGACCGCCTGCTGGCCGATGGTGGCGGCGTCGGCTTGTGGAGCGGGGGCGAACAGGACCACTGAGAGAAAGGTGGCGATGGCCACCAACAGGGTCCGGGCAGCGTTTGGCCGCCCGAGCGTCACGGATTGCACAAGGGAGTCCCTTCCAACCGCCTGCGAGGTCAGCTGTCGGGTTCGGACGGAAGGCGCCCGGCCGCGCGCTGCGCGGCTTCACCCCAAGGCCGGTCGGGTGGACCGGCCCAAGGTGGGTCCCCCGTTCCTGCCCCGGTGCAGATCTGAGGACGAGCGTCGGGGGACAGGACTCGGCGGCCGACGCGCGGACCGGCCCGTCCGGGCCGGTCCGTCCACTGTCCACCTTCGCGTGGCCGAATGCAGCCTTACGCGCTCACGGACTTGCCAGCCTCACGGCTGCCCTCACCGCACCGGGTCGCCGGTGGGCGCAACGTCGGGAGCTGCCCTCACGGCATCCGGCTGCAGCTCGGTGCGGTGCCCGAGGCGCTCGAGCCAGCGCACCATCTGGTGGTGCACGGTGTCGGCACCGCGCAGCCGGCCGCGATCGTCGAGCAGGTCCTCGTCGATCGACCACTGGGCCGGGTGCACCAGCAGCGGACGGGTCTGCCACCCGCCCAGGCCGCCGTGGCAGCCGACCAGCTCCTCGAAGGCCGCCACCTCGTCGAGCACCGGGTCGTAGAGCGAGTTGACGTAGATGTCGGGGGCGTTGGCGTAGGAGGACACGTGGATGAAGTCGCCCGCGGCATCCGGGCCGAACAGCGCGAGGGGGTCCTCACCGACGATCTCGCCGGTGGTGAGGTCATGGGTGCCGTCGGCGCCGAGGGCCACCGGCCCGTGGTCGGTCGCCACCACGACGAAGCCGATGCCCGGGTGGGCGGCCAGCATCGCCAGCAGCCCCGGGTGCAGCCGCTCGATGTCGGTCAGGGTCAGCCGCTGCGGGCGCTGGCTGAACCACACCCCGCCCAGGTTGCCCGAGCCCACGACGGTGATCTCGGCGGGCGCGTCACCGGGGCCGGTGGTGTCTGCCGTGATGCCGGACGGCCCGACCGGGGCCTCCGAGTCGCGGTCGGCGATGGCCCGCTTGGTGATCCGGCCGCTCACCGAGTCCTGACCGGACAGCTGCCCGACGAGCATGTTCACCGGGCCCCAGGCCTCGACCTCGCCGGTGGCCGCGGTCACGGTGGCGTTGCCGTCGAAGTAGCCCAGGATCAGGTTCTCGAGCGAGACGCCGTAGCGCTGGAGGAAGGTCGCGCCCTGGCTCTGCCCGTGGTCCGACACCAGCACCACGTGGTACGGCCGTGGCGTGATGCCCGCCTTGACCACCTGCTCGATGCTGCGCAGCACCTCGTCCAGGCCGTAGAACGCCGCGAGCGACTCGGAGCGGGTGACCCCCGCGTGGTGCGCGATCTCGTCGTAGTCGACGAAGTCGACGTAGATCGCCTTCCTCCCGGTCATCATCGCCTCGATCACCAGGGCGACGTTCAGGTCGCGCAGGAAGACGTTGGTGACGGCGCGCAGCAGGATGTACGAACCTCCCCGGTGGATCCGCGGCTCGACGTCACGCCGCACCTGGCGGCGGCCCTGGAACACCTCCTTGACCATCTCGCCGACCGTCATGATCACCGCCCGCAGGATGCCGGCCGGGTGGGTGAAGAAGGCGGCGTACGACTGCGACGGGCCCAGGCCCTTGGCGCCGGCCTTGAGCCCGCTCATGGTGAGCAGCGAGGTGGCGGCGTCCCCGGAGAAGAGGTTGGAGACGCTCACGCCGTCGTCGGCGAGCAGCCCTCGGCCGTTGCTGATGCGCGCCTCGATGATCGCGGCGTCCTCAGGTCGGTTGGCGACCAGCAGGCGTCCCATCTCGCGGTCGAACCAGCGGAAGGCCGGGATGCCGTCGTTGTTGCCGTGCAGCAACCCCGCCTGGCTCACCGGGGTCGTCGACGGCACGCGTGCGGTCCACTCGGTCCAGGTGTGGCTGCCCGAGCGCACCCAGCGGCTGATAGTGGGGATGTTGCCGGAGCGGATCTCGCTCTCCAGCAACGGAGCCGGCACACCGTCGAGCTGCACAAAGACGACGCCGGGCAGATCCGACTTCTCCTCGTGCGCCCCGCGCGCACCCATCCGCATCGCGTGCACGGTGAGGTAGTCACGGCTGTTGATGCTGAAGGCCCAGTCGATCAGCGTCATGACGAGCGCGTAGACCCAGGCGGCGAAGAACGCCACGACCGGGCTCGACACGCTGACACCGGGGCTGAGCCAGAGGCCCAGCCCGAGCACGATGGCGTTGGCGAACAGGGCGAGCATCACCGCGCCGATCCAGCCGAAGTGCAGCGCCACGCGCATGAACAGCGGCTGCAGCAGCCACCCGGCGACGGACACCATCACCACGGCGATGAGCAGCGACGCCGGCGAGTCGATGGTGACTCCCGGCATCAGGGCGATCGTCGCGCCGAGCACGATGAGCCTCAGCAGGAAGTCGAGCATCCGGGTGCCGGACGGCTGGTGCGCGGCGCCCTCGGAGTCGATGGAGTCGGCGAGCCTGCTGTTGCGGCCACGATCGAACCACTTGGAGGACACCGGGTTCCAGACGAGCAAGAGGATGACGACAGCGATCGCCAGCCCGGCGAACCCGGGCACCCGCTGGATGTCGAGCTGGGCACCGAGGTAGAGCGCGTGCAGCTGCTGCGCGATGAGGATGACGGTGACGACGAGACGGGCACCGTTCGAGCCCTTGGCCAGCTGGTAGGCGACCACCGCCTGCACCACCCCGAAGAGGAGGAAGGCGCCCGCCACGACCTGGGCCGAGAGCGTCGTCTCGTCCTTGGTCATGCCCTCCACCGACCCGATGGTGTCGACGCCGGTGAGCAGCAGCACGCCGACGACCAGGTCGAGTACGGCGACCACCGCGGTGAGTGCCACCACCAGGGTCACCGCGAAGGGGCGGCGGGCTTCGGGTTCAGCGCTCATGGTCGGTGCTCCAGTCGGTGAACGACGGTCGGGGCGACCCGCCACGGTGCTCAGCCGACGGGCTGCTCCTCCGGTGGGTCGGGTCGTGGGGTCGGGTGCGATGACTCGGTGCGGCGGAGCGCATGCTCGGTCGCCGCGAGGGAGGCGCACTGGGCCGCGAGCAGCACGGCCACCCGACGCTGCTCCAGGTTCGGGCGCTGGACCCGGCTGGCCGCCGTGAGCCGGAAGTGCCCGCTCTCGGCGGCCGGTCCCGGAACGGCCAGCGCGATCTCGACGTCGGTCGGCAGGCCGTCGCGCTCGACCACAACGGGCCGGCCGTCTCGCTCGACGGTGCCGTCGCGCAGCAGCAGCGCGACACCGTGGCGGGGCGCGGGTCCGGCGACGAAGCGGCAGCGGTCGAGGTCCATGACGGCGCAGATCCGCTCGGCGACCCTCCGGCGGGCCTCGTCGAGATCGACGCCGGACTCGGCAGCGGCATCCGCGCTCTCGAGCACACCGTCGAGGAACCCGGCTCGGTGAGCCGCGCTCGCCTGCTGGCGCAGCCCCCAGTGCGCGATCTCGGTGACGGCCACCCCCACGACGACGAGCAGCACTGTGACCTCGAGGTCGTCGGGGTTCTTGATGGCCAGCTGCCCGGTCGGCTCGGTGAGGAAGTAGTCGAACCAGAGCCCGCTGGAGAGCGCGGTGAGGACGCCCGCGAGCCGGTCGCCGGTCGCGCCGACGGCGACCACGACGAGCACGAGGACGAGCACGGACGTCGCCGTGGTGAGGCTGTCCCCCACTGCGGCGAGCCCGCCGGCGACGACGAGCGGCAGGATGATGGCGATCGCGCGCTGCGCACCCCGATGACGGGTCCTGATGTCGGTGGTGGACATGCCTCCACGTCACCACTGCCACGGGCGGGCGGCGGCGCCTTGACGGCATCCTGACGCGGTCCTGACGGTGCCCGTGCAACGGCGCCGGATGCCGCGCGGCGGTTGGGGAGTGCTGCGCCCGACCTTGCCACCCACACGTGGGCTCCGTCGTGCGGCACCGGTCCCGCGATCCTCGTCACCACGCCGTCAGGTCGTTCTGCCGGCCGCGATCAGGTGAGGGGGGTCGGTCGTCGCGGTCACCGACGCCCGGCCGACGCCGCGCAGCGACGAGCCGATGAGGAAGAGCATGACGCCCAGCACCGCTGCCAGCGCGGCGACGCCGAAGGCGACCACCGAGGTGAACAGCGACGCCCGCAGGAACGACGCCTGCATCGCGGTCTCGCGCAACGGGTCCTCGCGACCGAGCTCGGCGTAGGTCTTGCCGCCGGTCGCCTCGAGCGCGTGCTTGCTGATCGTCTCCGCCTCGGAGTACGCCGTCCACGGTGAGCTGACGGACTGGCCTGCGAAGTACGTCGCGTCATCCGAGACCTTGATGTTCTCGGCGGCGAGCTCGTTGGCGACGAGGACGTAGGTGGTCACCCCCGCCACCGCGAAGACGACCCGGGCACCATCGTGATGATCCCGATCGGTCCTGACCTGCCTGGTGTGCTTGCCACGACTGCCACTCCCTCGCACTGATGGGTGCGGCCAGTCTGGGGCGCAACCAGGCGGCGCGGGCTCACCCGCACTGGGTGACCGGGCTCGCGGGCGTGGACCTCCGCCACGATGGGCGACGAACGGTCCGCGGGCGGATCCCGCGCCGGGCCGCTCGCGCGCCGTACCTTTCTCCCCGTGGGCAACGTCGGTTGCCGGTATCCGACGTGAACGCGAGGAGACACCCGTGGGTGACCAGGCTGGACGGCAGAACGTGCGGTTCCCGGGCGGTGACGGCGAGGCGTTCGGCTACCTGAGAGCGCCGGAGTCGGGCTCGGGCCCCGGTGTCGTGGTGATTCAGGAGTGGTGGGGCCTCACCACCCACGTGGCGAGCATCGTCGACCGGCTGGCGGATGCCGGGTTCGTCGCCCTCGCCCCCGACCTCTACGGCGGCTCCACGACGCACGACGCCGCCGAGGCGGCCCAGCTCCTGCAGAGCCTGCCCATGGAGCGCGCCGCGGAGGACCTCGCCGGGGCGGTCGACTACCTCGTGGGCCTGCCCGAGGTGACGAGCTCGACGGTGGGAGCGATCGGGTTCTGCATGGGCGGTGGCTTCGTCTTCGCCCTGGCCGCTCGCCGGCCCGACCTGGTCAGTGCGGCCGTGCCGTTCTACGGGCTGCCGCGCGACACCTCGCTCGTGCCCGGCATCCGGGCCGCGGTGCAGGGCCACTACGGGCTCGAGGACCACAGCATCCCGGTCGACCGGGTGCGCTCGGTGTTCGGAGCCCTCGACGAGCGAACGGGGGCGGCCCCTGCCGAGCTGCACCTGTACCCGGCCGGTCACGCGTTCCTCAACGACGAGAACCTGATCGGCACCTACGACCCCGAGGCCGCTGCGCAGGCGTGGTCGCGGGCGGTCGAGTTCCTGACCGAGCACGTGCGGTAGCCGACGGGGGAAGCGGCTACGCCTTCCCGGCGTGAGAGTGCGAGAGGGCCTGGCTGCTGCCGTGGTGATCTGTCCGCTCCTCTCGGCGTGCGGAAGCGCGGCGGACGGCACCACGGCGCCAGCAGCCCCCATGCCTGCCTCCACACCTGCCACGACGTGCGAGTCGAGACTGGTCGGAGATGCTGTGGCCAGGTCTGTGAGTGCAAGCCTCGAAGTCACCCCTGACCGTTGACACGGTGGTCATGATGGTCAGCCTCACCAACCACGGTCTGGCCGAAGCCTCGGTGCGCCGGTTCCGGGCCTCGCCGTCCTCGTTCTTCGCCTGGGCGGTGCGCGAGCGGCTGATCCTGACCAATCCGGTGCCACGCACTCGGGTGCCCGGCTGAGGTGGGCCTCGCGTGGAGATGTACTCGTTCAGCGAGGAGGAGCTCGAGCAGGTGCACCAGGCGGCCGGGGCCCGCGACCAGCAGCTGGCCCACGTCGTCCTGGTCGCCGGCTGGACCGGGCTGCGGTGGTCGGAGCTGCGGGCGTGCAGGTGAAGACGACCACGTCCGGCCGGTCCCCCCCCGGGTCCCGGTCGCCGATCGGGTCCCCCCCTGGTCCGGGCGATGGCCGGTCGATCGCGACGACGAACCGCTACCTGCTCCACCTCGGCACCCCGCCGACCGTGCCGGCCTGGACCGTCTTAACGCCCGCGGGTACACCGGGGGTACACGAACCGAGGGCGGGAACCATGACAACGACGAAACCCCGCCCGAACCGCGGCACTGCCGCTGGTCGGACGGGCTTCCCGTCGGGTGGAGCTGAGGGGATTCGAACCCCTGGCCTTCTCGTTGCGAACGAGACGCGCTACCAACTGCGCCACAGCCCCGCGATGCGGGAGAAACGATAACACCAGCGCACAGGCTCGCCGAAACCGGTCCGGCGGCTCCCGCAGGCACCCGACCCGGAGGTCGGGCGGTCCTGTGGCGGGCCGCTCACCGGCCAGGACATACGATCGCGTGATGCGACTGCGCCTCCCCCGACCGGACCCGACCGCGGGTGACCCCGCCGCCCTCCCCCGCACCGTCATCGCGGGGCCGGCCGCCACCCCGATGAGCCACGACGACCCGAACCGCCCCGCCTCCTGGGCAGTCCCCCGCGGCATCCGCACCGCGAGCGAGTGGGCCTGGCGGGCC
Source organism: Actinomycetales bacterium (assembly GCA_038330415.1). Classification (GTDB taxonomy): domain Bacteria; phylum Actinomycetota; class Actinomycetes; order Actinomycetales; family Dermatophilaceae; genus Fodinibacter. The sequence continues at coordinate 19,035 of JBBQNZ010000076.1, forward strand.
CTGGTCATCGGCGCCGCCGCCGTCGCCGCGCTCTACCTCACCGGCATGTTGTCCGAGGTCGTCATCCCGATCCTGGTGGCGCTGCTGCTGGCTGCCCTGCTGCAGCCCGTCTACAACGGCCTGGGCCGGCTCGTCCCCCGCGGGCTCGCCGCCGGAATCACGGTGCTCGGCACCCTGGCCATGGTGTTCGGGATGCTGTCGTTCGTCGGCAGCCAGCTGACCAGCCAGATCGACGACATCGGCTCGAAGGTCTCCGACGGTATCGACCAGATCCGCCGCTGGCTCAACACCACCTTCGGCGTCACCGACACCCAGCTCGCCGGCTACGTCGACAAGGCGCGCGAGTGGCTGAGCTCGGGCACGCTCACCGACACCGCGGCATCCGCCGGCCTCACCGCCACCCACATCGTTGCGGGCTTCTTCCTGGCCATGTTCTCCCTGTACTTCTTCCTCTACGACGGCCCGCTGGTCTGGGGCTGGGTGGTGCGGCTGTTCCCGAGCACGGCACGCGAGAAGGTGCACTCCTCGGGCCTGATCGCCTGGCACCAGCTGTCCGCGTTCACCCGCGCGACCCTCGTCGTCGCGGCGGTGGATGCCGCCGGCATCGGTATCGGTGCGGCCATCCTCGGCGTGCCGTTCGCCTCGGGCATCGCCCTGCTGGTGTTCTTCGGTGCGTTCATCCCGGTCGTGGGTGCCGCCGTCTCCGGCGCCGTCGCGGTGCTGCTGGCCCTCGTGGCCCTCGGCCCGGTGCAGGCGCTGATCATGCTCGGCATCGTGATCGGGGTGCAGCAGGTCGAGGCCCACCTGCTCCAGCCGTTCCTGGTCGGGCGGGTCATGCGCAT
>JBBQNZ010000077.1:0-19398 GCA_038330415.1 Actinomycetales bacterium
CTCGACGACGTGCCGCCCGTCGCGTGGATTTCCGTCAAGCTACGCGGATGCCGTGTGCTCCCCACCGACGGCGGCGTCGACGAGGACGCGTGCCGACTGGGCCGCCCGCTCGGCGGCCTCCGGGTCGGCGTCGAGCGTGCCACTGGCCAGGCCGCCGTCGAGCAGGAGGGTGAGCGAGCGGGCCAGGCCGCGCGGGTCGGGCACACCGGCATCCGCGGCCAGGCCGGTGACCCACTCGAGTACCGCGGTCTTGTGCGCGACCGTGCGGTCGTGCACCGGCGTTCCCGGCACCGCCTCGGCGGCCGCGTTGATGAACGCGCAGCCGCGATAGCCGTCGCGGCGGCACGCGGTGCCCAGCGCGTCGAACAGCCCGACCAGCTCGTCGGCCGGGTCGGGACCGGCAGCCGCGGCGGCGTCGTGCAGCTGCCCGCTCCAGATGCCGTCGACCTTGTCGAGGTACGCGACGACCAGGTCGTCCTTGGCCGGGAACCACTTGTAGAACGTCGCCTTGGCCACGCCCGACTCGGCGATGATCCGGTCGACACCGACGGCCCGGATGCCGTGGGCGTAGAACAGCCCGAACGCCGTGTCGAGGATGCGCTCACGGGCGGTCTGCGGGGGCATGGGTTGATAGTAGACAGATCTGTCTGCTAGCGTCCACTCTGACGTAGACAGACCTGTCTACCACTGTCTCTCCCGCACCCCAAGGAGCACCCATGGACATCGCAGTCCTCGGCACCGGCAGCGTCGGTCGCGCGATCGCCGCCCGCCTCCACGAGCTCGGCCACACCGTCACCGTCGGCACCCGCGACCCGCAGGCCACCCTGGCCCGCGCCGAGCCCGACGCCATGGGCACCGCGCCCTTCGCCACGTGGCACGCCGACCGGCCGGACGTCGCGCTCGCCACCTACTCCGACGCCGCCGCGGGCGCCGAGCTCGTCGTGCTCGCCACCTCGGGCTCAGCCACGCTGGAGGTGCTCGGGCTGGCCGGCGCGGAGCACCTCGCCGGCAAGCCGCTCATCGACATCAGCAACCCGCTCGACTTCTCCAACGGGTTCCCGCCCACCCTGTTCGTCAAGGACACCGACTCGCTCGGCGAGCAGGTGCAGCGCGCCTTCCCGGCCGCGCTGGTCGTCAAGGCGCTCAACACCCTCACCGCCGACCTGATGGTGCACCCGCAGGCCCTCGGCGCCAGCAGCACGGTGTTCGTCTCGGGCGAGGACTCCAGCGCCAAGGCCACCGTCACCGGCATACTCACGTCGTTCGGCCACGACGACGTCGTCGACCTCGGCGGCATCGAGACCGCGCGCGGCACCGAGATGCTGCTGCCGATCTGGCTGCGCCTGATGGGCGCGCTGGGCACCGCGCAGTTCAACGTCAAGGTCGTGCGCTGACGAGGGCTCGTCGAGAGTAGGGAACACGCCGTACGGGCTTCGGCCCGCACGGCGCGTTCTCTACGGTCGACCTGGCGGATCAGCCGGCCGTGGCCTCGATCGCCGCGATGATCCGCGGCCGGATCTCCTGCGGCGCGATGACGGCATCGACCGAGCCCACCTCGACCGCCCGGTGGATGTCGTGCACCCGGTCGAACTCGGCCGCCACCTTCCCGAGCATCTCGGCCCGCACCGCCGTGCGCACCGACGCCAGCTCCGTTGCCAGAGCGGCGCGCTCGGCCCCGCTGGTCTCCCCCACCCGGTGCTGCAGGTCGTCCACGCGGGGGTCGGCGGCCGTGCGCGCGTCGACGTCGCGGGCGAAGACGACAGCCGCAGCCGGGGCCCCGCCGATGACCGAGGCGAACGACCCCTCGACGGCGAGCACCGTCATCCGCGGGTTGAGCGCCTTGGAGAACACGACGAACGCACCACCGTGGTAGCGCGAGACCACGACGAAGACGATCGGCCCGTCGAAGTTGACCACGGCACGGCCGATCTCGGCGCCGTACTCGAGTTGGAGCGCGCGCATCGAGTCGGGTGAGCCGTCGAAGCCGGAGAGGTTGGCCAGCACCACCAGCGGCCGGTTGCCGCTCGCGGCGTTGATCGCGCGGGCGGCCTTCTTCGACGAGCGCGGGAACAGCGTGCCGGCCGTGTAGACGTCGGGTCCGTCGGTCGGCGGCACACCCCGCCTCGGCACCGTCTTGCTCTCGATACCCAACAGGCACACCGGGATTCCACCGATGCGGGCGTCGAACACGACCGCCGTCTCGGCATCGGCCATGCCGGCCCACCGCTCGAGGATGCCGTGGTCCTGGTCGGCGACCGCCCGCATCAGGGTGCGGATGTCGAAGGCCTTCTTGCGGTCGGCGTTCGTGGCCGGCGAGAAGATGTCACCGACCGTGGTGAAGTCGCTGCCGGCGAGCGTGTGCGGGAAGGGCGTGACGTCGCGGTCGTGCGGGTCGTCGGTGGTAGCCCGCCGCGGCCCACCCTCGCCCGGCGCGACCCAGGTGTTCTCGTAGTGCGCGAGCAGGATGCCGTAGGCGTCGACGAGGTCCTTGGCCCAGTACTGCGCCTGGCCGTTGGGGCCCATCACCCGGTCGTAGCCGCCGATGCCGAAGTTGTCCTCGGCCGAGACGCCACCGGAGAAGTCGAGCGACTGCTTGCCGGTGAGCACCATCGCCGAGTCGGGGGTCATCACGAGGATGCCCCTGGTGTGCATCAGCATCGTCGCCTCGGCGTTCCAGTAGGGCTGGGCACCGACGTTGATGCCGGCGACGACGACGTTGATCTCGTGCCCCGCCTGGGTGAACTCGATGATCCGCTTGAGCGCCTTGGCGACCCAGTCCATGTTCTCGGTGCCCGAGTCCATCGAGATGCGTGCCCCGGCCGAGAGCGCGAACCACTCCACCGGCAGCCCCCGCTCCTCGGCGAGGTCGAGCGCCGCGATGACCCGGGCGCACTCCGGCTCGGCCACGGCACCCAGCGAGCGCAGCGGGTCGCCGCACAGCAGCACCCGGCTCACCCCCTCGGGGTGCAGGGGGGTCGGGGTGGTGACCAGCCCGCAGATCAGCCCGGCGGTGTTCTCGCCGTAGGGCCGGTTCACGGGCACCAGCCGGCCGGTGTCGTCGAGGTCGAGCTCTTGCACGGAGCCACCGGTACCGGCGACCATCGCCACCAGCTCGTAGGGGTAGACCAGGCCGCGCCGGCGTGCCCGCACCACCTTCTCGGCGTAGCCGTCGAGCGGGGCGACCCGCGCCGTGGCCGGCGAGTCGACGGTGAAGGTGACGCCGGACCCCGGCTGGTAGGAGAACCGCGCGCAGATCGGCACGGGGTGGCCGTTCTCGCCCTCGATCGCCCCCTCGATGCGCACCTCCTCGATGCCGGCGCCGGCCGTCATCGGGGCGACCTTGCCCTGCAGCGCCGTGAGCTGGTCGAGGTCGGCCGACACCGGGGGCCAGATGTGCAGCCAGACGTGGTTGGTGTCGAGCCGCGCCCCCGCGCCGAGCGTGGCCCGGGCCCGGCGGATCGCCTCGAGGCAGTTGGCCAGTGCCCGCTCGATGTGCGGCAGCGCGGTGACCTTGCCGGTCTCGTCGCGCACCACCACGAGCTGGCGCACCTGGGCGAGCGCGACCAGCCGCTGGTCTCGGGGGTTGCCGGCCGCGACGGCGTGCAACAGCAGCACGTCCTCGGGCGCCTCGAGCCGGCTGAGCTCGAAGTCGCGCAGCCGCCACAGGTTGAGGCGGCGGCCGACCATCGGGTGCACGTCGCGCACCGGCCGGTCCTCGTCCATCGAGCCGTCCGGCTGCGGGCGGAAGGTGAAGTAGCCGACCTCGCGCTCGTCGTCGGGCACGACGCCCACGGCGACCCGGCGCACCTGGGGGGCGAACGGCATCCGGGCCAAGCGCGCCGCGAGGAAGTCCGAGGCCTCCTCCGCGTCGTGCGGCAGGTCGCCCCAGTGCACGTAGAGGTCGACGACGGGCTGGTGGCTCGAGGGGCCCTCCGAGACGAGGCGCGCCAGCAGCGTCGAGAGCTCGGTGCCCACGGTCAGCTCGTCGATCGTCGCCGTGGTGGTCACCAGGTGCGAGTCGCGGCCGTCGAGCTGGTAGTCGGCCGTCGCGACGGCCCGGCCGTCGTGCGTGACCTCGCGCAGGTCGTGCAGGGCGTACTCGCGGTAGTGCCGCTTGACGAGCACGGCGAGCATGGGCTCGCTCTCGGGCACCGCACGGCGCAGCCGCTCGCCGAGGAAGCGCACGATGCGTTCGGGGATGGCGGCCAGCGCGTCGAGCCGGGCGGTGCGCTCGGGGCCGTCGGGCAGGGCGTCGATCTGGTCGAGCTCGTCGCCCACGGACCCCAGGACCGAGGCCCGGTCGGCGTCGACGAGCGGCTGGTCGAACCAGCGGAACCGCACGCTACGGGCGAGGTCGCCGACGATCGGGAAGCGCAGCTGGGTGGCGGACACCAGCCGGTCGAGCAGCTCGCGGGCGGCGGCGTCGACCTCCGCGCCGGGGGGCGGCTCGACGAGCCAGCGCTGCAGGATCGAGGTGGCCATCGAGACCTCGGGCGCCGAGCGCTGCTGGGCCAGAAAGACCCGGAAGACCGCGCCCTCGAGCTCCTCGCTGCGCTCGACGTCGGTGACCCCGTAGTGGCCCAGCACGCGCCCGAGCCGCCCGACGAAGTCGGCCGGGAGGCCGCCGCGCTCGGGGTCGAGGGTCTGCAGGTAGGTGTGGAAGTGCTCGCGGGGGCTGTGCACGCGGTTCTCGATGTGCGCCTCCTCGCCGACCGGCCGGTTGCGGTTCAGCTCGGCGAAGTCGGCGAAGACGGTGAGCAGGTCCATCTCGTCGATGACGAGCGAGCGGCCGCCCGCGGCCAGCTCGTCGCGGGCCGCGAGGTAGCCCGCCAGGGTGCGGGTCTCGTGACCGGGGTCGAGGTCGTAGCCCAGCAGCATCGCCGCCAGGTCGGCCCGGGCGCGGCTGGCCCGCTTGGTGACGTCGCCGTTGACGACGTCCTCGGGCAGGTCGAGGTCGGGGGCGTCGGCGGCGCTCGCCGAGGCCGCCTCCACCGCCCCGCCGGTGGGCTCGAGCCGGGCGAGCGCGGCACCGGTCTCGACCTGGCTGCCGGCAGCCACGTGCAGCTCCTTGAGCCGCGCGTCGAAGGGCGCCGGCAACACGGTCTCCATCTTCATGCTCTCGAGCACGAGCACCGGCGCTCCGGCGGCCACCTCGTCACCGACCACGAGTGGCGTGGCCACGACGAGGGCCGGTGCGGGGGAACGCAGGATGCCGCCCTCGTCGCGACTCACCCGGTGGGTCACGCCGTCGACCTCGACCAGCTGCACCGGGCCGTGCGACGCCGTGACCAGGCGGTGGGTGCGCCCACCCACGGTGACCCGGCTGGCGAAGTGGCTGATCCGCTCGAGGTCGGCCTCGACGGTGGACACCTGCCCGCTCGGCTCGGCCACGGACACCCGGAAGCGGGCCGGCCCGGTGCGGTAGACGGTGACCTTGTAAGCCGTGCCGCGCAGCTTCAGGTCGATGGCCCGACCCACGTCGTGCTGCACCTGGGGGCGGCCGCCGCGGGCGGTCTCGAGCAGCCGGGTGTGCTCGACCGCCTCGGCCTCCTCGTAGGCCTCGATACCGGCCACGACGAGCGCGACGCCGGAGTGCTCGGTCGCGACCAGCCGGCCCTCGCCGCGCACCCGGTCGATCCACCCGGTGTCGGCCGAGCCGTCGACGACCTCGGGCTGGTCGAGCAGGTCGAGGATGAACGACTTGTTGGTCGCCCCACCCTCGATGACGACGGTCGTCTCGCGCATGGCGCGGCGCATTCGGGCGAGCGCCTCGTCGCGGTCGCGGCCGTGGGCGATGATCTTCGCGATCATCGAGTCGAAGTCGGCCGGGATCGAGTCGCCCTCCGCCACACCGGTGTCGACCCGGATGCCGGGGCCGGCCGGCAGCTCGAGGTGCACGATGCGGCCGGGTGCGGGGGCGAAGTCGCGGTCGGGGTCCTCGGCGTTGAGCCGGGCCTCGACCGCGTGACCGACCTCGTCGGGGCGGTGCCCCGAGAGCTTGCCGCCGGACGCCACGTGGATCTGCAGCCGCACCAGGTCGGTGCCGGTGACCACCTCGGTGATGGGGTGCTCGACCTGCAGCCGGGTGTTGACCTCGAGGAACGCGAAGAAGCGATCGCCCGGGTGGTAGAGGAACTCGACGGTGCCGGCGCCGGCATACCCGACCGCGATGGCGAGGCGCTCTGCCGAGGCCTTGAGCTCGCCGACCTGCGCCACGTCGAGCACCGGTGACGACGACTCCTCGATGACCTTCTGGTTGCGGCGCTGCACCGAGCAGTCGCGCACGCCGATCGCCCACGCCGAGCCCTGGCCGTCGGCGATGACCTGCACCTCGACGTGCCGGGCCCCGGTGACCAGCTTCTCGAGGAACACCACGCCGGAGCCGAACGCGCGCTGCGCCTCGTCACGGGTGCGCTCGTAGGCGTCGGCGAGCTCGGCGTCGCTGGTGACCTTGCGGATGCCGCGACCGCCACCGCCGGCCGTCGCCTTGAGCATGAGGGGGTACCCGATGCCGGCCGCAGCCGCGATGGCGTCGTCGAGGGTGTCGACCCCGCCACGGCTCCACGGGGCCACCGGGACGCCGACTTCCTCGGCGATCAGCTTGGAGCCGATCTTGTCGCCCAGGCGCCGCATCGCCTCCGGGCTGGGCCCGATGAAGGTGACCCCGACCCGCTCGCACAGCTCGGCGAAGGTGGGGTCCTCGGCCACGAACCCCCAGCCGACCCACGCGGCATCCGCGCCGGTCTCGCGCAGCGCCCGCTCGAGCACCGCGTGGTCGAGGTAGGGACGCAGCGAGGCCGGCCCGAGGTCGTAGGCGGCGTCGGCCTCGCGCACGAACATCGCCGACCGCTCGGCCTCCGTGTGCAGCGCGACCGTCTCGATGCGGTGCCCGCCTGGCCCGGCCTGTGCGTTGAGGTCACGCACCGCGTGGATCAGCCGCATCGCGGCCTCCCCGCGGTTGACGATGGCGATCCGCTGGAACATCGGTGGTCCTCCCGGGGTCCGGTGTGCGTGTCGTCGCGGGCGAGGTCGTCGCCGCCGGTTCCCGAGCCTGTCACCATCTCGTGGTGACGCGCGAGTAATGAGCGCGCGCCCCTCGGCCCGTTCGTGGAACGGTCGGCGCGGCCTCTCACCCGGGAAGTACGCTGGCCGCACCAGGTGCGTCCCACCAGCGAAGGAGACTGCGGTGCGCCGCTACCCGCGCTGTCCCGACGGACGCTGCGTGGCCCCGTCGTGGCCCTGCTGCTCACCCTCGGTGCACTCCTGGCCGCCCCGGCGGCAGCGAGCGCCGCACCGCGGGGGGCCCCGGCCTCCGCCGCTGACGAGCAGGCGCTCGCCGAGCGCTACGCGCCGGTGGTGCGGCTGGTCGAGCAGAAGGCGGACTGCGGCCCGGGCGAGCCGTTCGTGCCCACCGACGCCGACACCCTGCTCGGCAACGACACCGTCGCGCCCGAGCTGCCGGCCGAGGCGAGCTTCGCCTGAGCGCAGGGCGGCTCAGGCGGTGACGGCCGGTTCGGGGCTGAGGCGCCGGCGTGCCGCGAAGTACGCGGCCACCGCCATCGCGATGATCAGCAGGACGCCGACGACCGTCGCGTTGCGCACCAGCGTGTCGCCGAAGGTCGACACCACGGCCCGGGCCGCATCCGCGGCGACCGGGTCGGCCACCCGGTCGGTCGCGCCGGCGATCGCCACGCGCAGCGCCACCACCGCAGCCACCAGGGCCAGCAGGGCTGCCCCGGTGAACCAGAGACCGGCCACCGCGACGTCGTGCACCAGCCAGGCACCCGCGACCGCGAAGACGAGGACGAGGAGCGGCCCGAGCCAGACCAGCACCTTCAGCAGCTGGTAGTAGCCCTGCCACGCCTTCAGCTGCTCGACCGTGGTGATCGGCACCGAGGCCTCGAGCGTCGGCAGCCGGTCGACGAAGCTGAACCCGGCGCCGACGAGCTCCTGGCGCACGGCGTTGCCGACGGTGGCGAGCTGGATGCTCACCGTGTCGCCCTGGGTGACGACGGCGCCGTTGTTCGTGGCGTCGCCGTCGAGGGTCGCCACGAGGTCGGCGTGGGCGGTGCGGGTGGCCTCCTCGAATGCCGCGGCGAACTCGGGTGCCTCCACCACCGCGGCGACGATGGATGCCGTGCGCGTCTCGACCGCGCCCCCGAGGCTGCCCGCGAGGTCGCGCAGCAGGCCCTTGACCAGGTCGGGGGCGGCCATCTCGTCGATGGCGCCGGTGACGCGGGGGGCGACGCGGGAATCGATCGCCTGGGTCACCTGGGCGGTCATCTCCTGCTCCACCAGCGCCTGCACCTCCGGTGACGACGCCACCGGGGTGACCCGGGCGACGAACGCGTCGGTGTCGGTGACGGTGCGAGCGGTCCACGTGGCGATGACCGCGACGGGCACGAAAAGCGCGGCCAGGACGAGCAGCACGATGCCGCCGATCCTGCGGGGTCGTGAGGTCATGTCGGTTCCTTGTCGTCGGGCTGGTCGTCGTGCGGTGGCTGGTGGTCGAGGGCGTCGCGGCTTCCGGGAGCGTCAGGGGTCTCGTGCGTCTCGTGGGGGTCCGTACCGACGGGGGCCGCGGGCGCAGCCGCACCCGGCGGCCCGGCATACGGGGTCTCGTCGTCGTCCTTGTCGCCCCAGGCCCGGCCGGCGCTGGGCGCCGAGCAGCGCGGCGCCGAACGACACCGCCGTGTGCAGGTCGACGGCGCGGGCCGAGATGCGCGGCTCGATGGTGACGTTCTCGACCTGCTGGCAGGCGATGCCCCAGATGAGCACGTAGACACCGAGCATGTGGTCGCCCGAGGTGAAGCCGACGACCACCGGCAGCGCGATCGAGATGTAGGTGCCGACGTTGGGCACGAACTGGGCCACCAGGCCGGTCCACAGGGCGAGCGGCAGCCAGTAGGGCAGGCCGATGACAGCGAACACGATGCCGCTCAGCAGCGAGCTTGCCGGCGCAAGGCCGGCATCCCCGCCGACACGTAGTAGACGACGAAGAGCTTGCCGAACGCCAGCACGAAGGCGATCAGCCCGAGCCCCACCCCGATCATCACCAGCCCCGTGGCCAGGCCACGCCGCATCCGCCGGGCGAGGCGCGCGACCGCCGGCACCATGGCGAGGGCGACGAACCAGGCCATCAGCTCGTAGTAGAGCGTCGAGGCGCCCTGTCGCACGAAGGCGAGGAACTGCACCGACAGCAGGACGCCGACGACGATCCACGTCCGCCGCTGGAAGGGCCGGTCCACGGAGGGTGCGACCGGCAGGGCTGCGGGGGTCGTGACCTCCATACGGGTCACAGTAGGGCTGCCGGCTCACCTCCCCCCTGCGGCGCGCGGCGGCCGGGCCGGGCTGCGCGGGCGCCGCGGTCAGCCCGTGCCGAGGACCCGGTCGAGGAAGTCGTTGCCGAAGACCCGCTGGGGGTCGACCCGGTCGCGCAGCGCGCGGAAGTGGGCCAGGTGCGGGAACGCGTCGGCGAGCTCACCGGCATCCATCTCGAACACCTTGCCCCAGTGCGGCCGGGCCCGGAGCGGCACCAGGGCCTCCTCGATGCGCCGCACCGCGCGTCGCACCGCTGGCTCGTCACGCAGCCAGGTGAAGTGCAGCGCCACGGTGTCGCGACCCTGCGCCCCACTGAGCCACAGGTCGTCGGCGGCCAGCGTGCGGACCTCGCACACCTGCAGCAGTGGGGCGAACCCCGGCGCCAGCGCGCGCAGCCGGGTGATGGCCTCGAGCGCGCGGTCCCGGGGCACGAAGTACTCGCTCTGCAGCTCGGCGCCCAGGCTCGGGGTGAACGCCATCCGGAAGTGCGGCAGCCGCTCGAGCCAGGGGCCGGGGGCACCGCCCTGGTCGGTGAGTGCCTCGTCGGCTCCCCCCAGCAGCATGTGCATCGGCATCGTGGCGGCGACCGTGCCGAACAGGTCGGCGGGTCGGCCCTCCCCCACACGGTGCTTGAGCCAGAGCTGGTCGACGGCGTCCCCGAAGCGGGTGAAGATGCTGACGCTGTACGCGGCGGCGGTGATGTCGTCGAAGTGGCTCTCCAGCGCCGACCAGGTGAGGCCGGTGCGCACCTCCTGGCTCACCGCGTAGGTCGGCTCGACGTCGAGCTCGAGCCGGGTGACGATGCCCAGCGCCCCGATCGCGACCACCGACCCGTCGAAGTCGGGCTCGCCGCGCTCCACGCGGCGCAGCGTGCCGTCGGCGCCCACCAGCTCGAGCGCCCGCACGGCATTCGCCAGCGAGCGAGTGCGGTCGCCCGACCCGTGCGTTCCGGTGGCGACGGCGCCGGCCACCGAGATGTGCGGCAGCGAGGCCATCGCGGCCAGGGCCCATCCGCGCTCCTCCAGCGCGGTCGCGAGCTCGCCGTAGCGGATGCCGCCGCTCACCGAGACCGTCGCCGCGCCGCCCGCTGCATGCGGCTCGACCCGGATGCCGGCCGGCAGGTCGCTCAGGTCGACGAGCGTCCCGGCGGTGTCGGGGAGGTCGGAGAACGAGTGTCGTGACCCCAGGGCGCGCACGGCGGTGGACCGGCCGACCAGCTCGGCCAGCTCGTCGACCGACCGGGGCCGCACGAGGCCGGCCGCCCGGTAGGTGTAGCTGCCCGCCCAGTTGCAGCCGGCTGGTGCTCGGTGGCCGGTGCCGCTCACGGTGCCGGCACGGGCCCGGTGGAGTCGCGCACCACGAGCCGGGTCGGCAGGCACACGTGCCCCGGCGTCGGCTCGCGCCCAGCCAGCAGCTCGACGAGCATCCGCACCGCGGTGGCGCCGATGTCGTGCAGCGGCTGGGCCACCGTCGTCAGGCTCGGGTCGCACAGCGCCGACTCGGGCACGTTGTCGAAGCCCACGACCGAGACGTCCTCCGGCACGCGCAGACCGAGCTCGTGGGCCACCTCGATGGTGCGGATCGCGGAGATGTCGTTCGCAGCGAAGACCGCCGTCGGGCGGTCGGTCAGCGAGAGCAGCTCGCGGGCCGGGGCGCTGGCGCTCTCGGGTCGGTAGCCACCCACGCGCACCAGCTCGGGGTCGACCGGCACGCCGGCGGCGGCCATCGCCTCGCGGAAGCCGTGCTCGCGCAGCCGCGCCGACTCCAGGTCCTCGCGACCCCCGAGCAGCGCGATGCGGCGGTGCCCCAGGCCGAGCAGGTGCTGCGTGGCCGCGACCGCGCCCGCGGCGTTGTCGGCGTCGACCGTGGGGAAGCCGGCCGGGCCGGTGTGCGGGTCGACCGCCACCACCGGGATCTCGGCCGGTGCAGAGACCACCGTGGGCGTGACGAGGATGGCGCCGTCGATCAGCGTGCCACCGAGCCGGTTCAGCGACCGGCGCTCCCACCCCACCGAGCGGCCGTGGTGCCCGCCGGAGTAGGCGAGCAGCTCGTAGCCCGTGTCGTCGATCGCGCTCGAGACGCCCTTGAGCAGCTCGGTGCTGAACGGCTCGAACTCGGCCACGAGCACGCCGATGACGTTGGTGCGGTGGCTGCGCAGGCTGCGGGCGCCCAGGCTCGCCTCGTAGCCCAGCGACTCGATCACCTCGGTGACCTTGTCCATCGTGCTCTGGGCGACGCCGTAGCGCTGGTTGACGACCTTGGACACCGTCGCCACGGACACCCCCGCCGCGCGGGCGACGTCCTCCATCCGCACGCGCCCGGCAGTCGTCACGGGGCGACCCTACCCGGCGTGCGGCGGGCGCCCGGGGCGGTCCGACATCGTCGTCGACACGCGCATCGACACCGACCCCACCGCACGCCCGCCGCCGTGGGTCCGGGTCAGCCGACGAGGTGCTCGAGGGCGAGCTGGTTCAGGCGCACGAAGCCGAAGTCGCGCTCCGCGGCCTTCTCGGGGTCGAACCCGTCGTCACCGGCGAGGAAGTCGGCGAGCGACTCACCGGCATCCAGGGTGGGCTCTGCGAGGGTGTTCACCCCGGAGTACTCCAGCGCCTCGGTCACCCGGGGGTCGGCCCGGAAGGCACGCGCCTTGTCGGCCAGCAGCAGGTAGGTGCTCATGCACGCCTTGGCCGACGCCCAGACGCCCTCCATGTGCTCGGTGCGCGAGGGCTTGTAGTCGAAGTGCCGCGGGCCCTCGTAGCGCGGGCCGTCGGGGTTGCCGGCGAAGCCGTTCTCGATCAGGTCGACCGTGAAGAACGCCGAGAGCAGGTCGCCGTGCCCGAAGACCAGGTCCTGGTCGTACTTCAGGCCGCGCTGGCCGTTGAGGTCGATGTGGAACAGCTTGCCCGCCCACAGCGCCTGGGCCAGCTGGTGGGTGTAGTTGAGGTTGGCCATCTGCTCGTGCCCGGTCTCGGGGTTCAGCCCGACGATGTCGCCGTGCTCGAGCTCGGCGATCAGGGCGAGGGCGTGGCCTGCGGTGGGCAGGAAGATGTCACCGCGCGGCTCGTTCGGCTTGGGCTCCAGGGCGATGCGCAGGTCGTAACCCTTGTCCTTGATGTAGCCGGCGACGGTGTCGAGGCCCTCCTTGTAGCGCTCGAAGGCGGAGAAGAGGTCCTTGCTGCCGTCGTACTCCGAGCCCTCACGGCCGCCCCACATCACGAACGTGGAGGCGCCCACCTCGGCGGCGACGTCGACGGCGGCCAGCACCTTGCGCAGCCCGAAGCGGCGCACCGACCGGTCGTTGGAGGTGAGCCCGCCGTCCTTGAAGACCGGATGCGAGAACGTGTTGGTGGTGACCATCTCGATCACGAGGCCGGAACTGTCGCAGGCCTCGCGCAGGCGGCCCAGGCGCTGGTTGCGCGTCGCCTCGTCTGCGTCGAACGGGTAGACGTCGTTGTCGTGGAACGTGATTCCCCACGCCCCCAGCGACGCCAGCCGGTCGGCGTACTCCCAGGGGTCGAGCGCCGGGCGGGACGGCCCGCCGAACGGGTCGGTGCCCGTCCAGCCCACCGTCCACAGGCCGAACGAGAACTTGTCCTGGGCTGTCGGCTGTCGCGTCATGGTTCCTCCGTGTGTCGTGGTTCGTGGTCGGTCGTTCGGTGGTTGGTGGTCGCTCGTGTCGTGGCTCGCAACTGGCCGTGCGGCCGGGCTCGGGTCGCCGCCTGATCAGGCCGGCTGGGTCGTGTCCCTCATCGTGCTCCGATTTCCGTGGTCGTCCACCGCTCGTCGCGCGGCGTCACCGTGTGCACCTCACCGGCGAGGGTGACCGACGTGGCGCCGGTCCGGTCGTCGACGCAGGCACCGGCCCACACCTGCAGCTCGCCGGGCTCGACCACGCGCCGACCGGAGCGGGCGGTGAAGGCCAGCCGCGCGGGCGGCACCGTGAGGGTGACCTCCGCCGAGGCACCCGCCTCGAGGTGCACCCGGTGGAAGCCGAGCAGCTGGGCCACCGGGCGGGTCAGGGAGCCGACGACGTCGCGGCCGTAGAGCTGCACGACGTCGGCGCCGGCGCGGGCGCCGGTGTTGGTGACCCGCACCCGGGCGACCACCGGCTCGCACGTCGTGGTGGCGTGCACCTCGAGCAGGTCGCGCCGGAAAGAGGTGTAGGACAACCCGTGCCCGAACGGCAGGGCCGGCGTGGTCGACAGGTTGGTGACGTCGCCGTCGCCCCCCAGCGCCGGGTGCAGGTAGGTGTAGGGCTGTGCACCGACCGACCGCGGCAGGCTCACCGGCAGCCGCCCCGAGGGGTTGACCCGCCCCGACAGCACGCCGGCCACCGCCGCGGCGCCCTCCTCGCCGGGGAAGAATGCCTGCACCACGGCGGCACAGCGGTCCAGCGCCCAGCCGACGGCGTACGGCCGCCCGGTGAGCAGCACGAGCACCACCGGGGTCCCGGTGTCGAGCACGGCCTCCACCAGCCGGCGCTGCACGCCGGGCAGCTCGAGGTCGTCGCGGTCGCACCCCTCCCCCACCGTGCCTCGCCCGAAGAGCCCCGACTGGTCGCCGACGACGACCACGGCGACCTCGCTGCGGGTGGCGGCCGCGACGGCATCCGCGATGCCGGTGACGTCGCCGTCGTCGACCCCGCACCCGCGGGCCACGCTGAGCCGGGCGCTCGGCCACTCACCGGCGAGCGCCTCGCGCACGGTCGGCACGGCGATGCCGGGCTCGGTGCCCGGGTGCTGCGGGATAACGTGGTTGACGAAGGAGTAGCAGCCGAAGAGCGCCTCGACGCGGTCGGCGTTGGGCCCGATGACGGCCACCGTGGCGGGCCGGTCGAGCGGGAGGATGCCGTCGTTGGCCAGGAGCACCACCGACTCCTCCGCCAGCCGTGCCGCGACCCGGCGGTGCTGCGGACCGTCGAGCTCGACGTGCTGCGGCGGCGGCTCCTCGAAGGTGGCGTCGAGCAGCCCGAGCTCCTCCTTCTGGGCCAGGGCGCGCAGGACCGCGCGGTCGACCAGGGCCTCGTCGACCCGGCCGTCGCGCACGGCGGCGGCGAGGGGGGCGAGGTAGGCATCGCCGGTGGGCAGCTCGATGTCGACGCCTGCGGCAAGCGCCAATGAGGCCGCCTCGCCGAGGTCGGCCGCGACGTGGTGCAGCAGGTGCAGGAAGGCCACCCCGAAGTAGTCGGCGACGACCGTGCCGTCGAAGCCCCACCGCTCGCGCAGCACCCCGGTGATCAGGTCGGGGTCGGCGGCGACGGGCAGCCCGTCGATCTCGGCGTAGGAGTGCATGACCGACCGGGCCCCGCCGTCGAGCAGCGCCATCTCGAACGGTACGAGCAGCACGTCGGCGAGCTCGCGCGGGCCGGCGTGCACCGGTGCGAAGTTGCGCCCGGCCTGCGACGCCGAGTAGCCGACGAAGTGCTTGAGGGTGGCGTGCACACCGGCCGACTGGAGCCCGCGCACGTACGAGGAGCCCACGGTGCCGACGAGGTAGGGGTCCTCGGCGATGCACTCCTCGACCCGGCCCCAGCGCGGGTCACGCACGACGTCGAGCACCGGCGCCAGACCCTGGTGGATGCCGAGCGTGCGCATCGAGGCGCCGATCAGGGCGCCCATCTCCTCGACGAGCTCCGGGTCGAAGGCCGCTCCCCAGGCCAGCGGGGTGGGGTACGTGGCGGCGGTCCAGGCGGCGAGGCCGGTGAGGCACTCCTCGTGCACCAGGGCGGGGATGCCGAGCCGGGTGCGGGTGACCAGCCGGCGCTGCCACTCCCACAGCCACCGGGCCCGCTCGACAGGGTCGACCGGGCGGGTGCCGTAGGGCCGGGTCAGGTGTCCCAGCCCGTGGCGGCTGGCCTCGTCGAGGCCGGCGGCCTCGGCGAACTCCCCCTGCAACGGGGCAACCGCCTCACCGTCGCCCTTGTCCCAGTAGCCGACGAGCTGGGCGAGCTTCTCCTCCAACGTCATTCGCCGGAGCAGGTCGACCACCCGCGACGTGCCGGAACCGTTCGGGGCGTGGGGGTCGGTCGCGGTACCGGGCTGGGTCGTGGTGCCGGGCTGGGTCGTGGTCACGGTGGGGTCCTCGGGGGGTTCGCTGGACGAAGGAGGGGCGGCCTCGTGGGCGCGGGTGCTCATCCCTTCACCGCACCCTGCAGGCCGTTGACGATCCGTCGCTGCATCGCGAGGAAGAAGACCAGCGCCGGGATCATCGCCAGGGTGGTGAAGGCGAACACCCCCGCCGTGTCGGAGGAGTACTGCGAGGAGAAGTCGGCGACCCCGAGGGGCAGCGTCTTCATGTCACCCTGCAGGAGGAGCAGGGGCAACAGGTAGGCGTTCCACGAGGCGACGAAGGCGAGCACCCCCACGGTCACCACCCCGGGACCGGACAGGGGCACGATGATGCGCCAGAAGACCTGGATGCGTGAGGCACCGTCGATGAACGCGGCCTCCTCGAGCTCGTTGGGGATGGCCATGAGGAACGGCCGCAGGATGATGATCGTCACCGGAAGCGCAAAGGCGGCCTGCGGCAGGGCGACGCCCCACCACGTGTTCCCGAGGTGCAGCTGGCGGGTGATGATGATGAACAGCGGGATGATGGCGACCGTCGCCGGGAACAACAGCCCCAGCACGAACACCATGTACAGCGTTTCACGCCAACGGAACCGGTAGCGCGCCAAGGGGTAGGCCGCCATCAGGCCGAAGACGACGGCCACCACGGTGGTCACCAGGGCGACCACCGTCGAGTTCAGGGCGTAGCGCCAGAAGCTCGCGCTGGTGAGCACCCGCTGGTAGTTCTCGAGCACCCACGGGTTCGGCAGCCCGGCGGGCGACTCGGCCAGCTGGGCGTTGGTGCGGAACCCACCGAGCACGGCGTAGAGCACCGGCCCCAGCGTGATCGCGACGACGAGCAGGGCGACGAACCACACCAGGGGCGAGGCGCCGCGATACGGGCCGGAGGCCTTGGGCCGCTGGAGCACCGCCGGTGCCGGTGCGGTCGGCGGGGTGACCACGGGCACACTCATCGGACCCTCCTGGAACCGGCATCCGCCTGCGCCACGTCGCGGCGCAGGACGAAGACCTGGTAGAGCACGGCCAGCACGAGCGCCACCGCGAAGAGGATGACGGATGCCGCGGTGGCGATGCCGTAGTTGTAGCGCTTGGTGCCCTCGGTGATGAGGAATGTGGCCATCGTCGTGGTCGAGTTGGCCGGTCCACCACCGGTGAGGATCCACACCATGTCGAAGAGCTGGATGGCGCCGATCATCGACAGGAACGCCCAGGTGCGGATGGTCGGCCCGAGCAGCGGCACGGTGACCCAGCGCTGCACCTGCCACCACGACGCACCGTCGATCTGGGCCGCCTCCACCAGCTCGTCGGGCACGCCCTGAAGGCCGGCGAGGAACAGCAGCACCGCCAGGCCCAGGTACTTCCAGGTGAGCACGACGAACACCGTGTAGAGGGCGACCTCGGGGGTGCCGAGCCAGCCCTGCTCGGGGCCGGCGATGCCGATCGCACCGAGCAGCGTGTCGATGACGCCGTACTCGGGCTGCAGCAGCTGCAGCCACACCACGCCGGCGATCACCTCGGAGAGCACGTACGGCACGAAGATGATGGTGCGCAGCGCGCCCTGCCCGCGCATCCTGCGGTTGAGCAGCAGCGCGATCGCGAGGCCCACGGGCAGCTGCACCAGGATCGAGAGCACGACGATGATCATGTTGTGCCGGAAGGCGTCGGTGAAGACCTCGTTGGTCAGCACCGACACGTAGTTCTGCAGGCCGACGAAGTCGACGAGCGGGCCGAAGCCCTTCCAGCGGTAGAGCGAGAACTGCACGGCCCGCACGATCGGCCAGACGACGAAGACCGAGAAGAGCAGCAGTGCGGGGCCGACGAAGAACAGGATCTCCGCCGCCATCCGCAGCGACGCCCGGCGCCCACCGGGGCGGCGCCGCCACGCCGTCGGCCGTGCGGGTGCACGACCGACGGCGACGTCGGCGACCGGGGTCACGCCGCCGGCGACGGCGGTTCGGGTCTTCGAGCTCACTTCTCGGCGTCCGCCGCCTGCTGCGTCTTCTTCACGATGTCCTGCGGGCTGGCTTTGCCCGCGAACATCAGCGCGATCTCGTCGTTCATCGCGCCGCCGACGGACTGGCCGAAGGCGGTGTCGAAGTACAGCTGCACGTAGGGGGCCTCGTCGCGCACCTTCAGCAGGCCACCCAGGGCCGGGTCCTTGACCGAGTCACCCGCAGCCGGGTTGGTCGGCAGGCCCATGTCGCGCTCGGCGAAGCCCTGCTGCACCTTGTCGGACAGCAAATACTTGACGAGCTCGACCGCGGCGTCCGGGGCGTCCTTGGCAACGGCCCAGGCGTCGCCGCCACCGAGGGCGGCGCTCTGGTCGCCCTGCCCGCCGGCGACGGTCGGGAAGGCGAACCAGCCGGTGTTCTCGCCCAGGCCCTTCTTGTCGGCGGTCAGGCCCTGCATGACGCCGGGCTCCCAGTGGCCCTGCATCTCCATCGCGACCTTGCCGGTGGCGAGCAGCCCGGAGGCACTCGTCGGACCGGTCTGCGCGGGGGTGGACAGGAACCCCTTGTTGAACGGGGCCGCCGCGATGATCTTCTGCACGTCCTCGCCGGCCTTGACGAAGCACTGGTCCGAGAAGTCCAGGCTCTTCACGGCGTCCTGCAGCACCTGCTTGGGGCACTCGCGCAGCGCGGTGTAGTACCAGTAGTGGGCGGCCGGCCACTTGTCGCCCGCGCCCACCGACACCGGCGCGATGCCCGCCGCCTTGAGCTTGTCGACGGCGGCGAACAGCTCGTCCATGGTCGCCGGAGGGGCCGTGATGCCGGCCTTCTCGAAGAGCGCCTTGTTGTACCAGAATCCGACCACACCCACCGAGAACGGCAGCGCGTAGGTCTTGCCGTCGACCTGCCAGCCGGCCACCGAGCCGCCGATGGTGTCGATGACGTCCTTGGCCGGCTCGGAGATGTCCTTGGTGAGGTTCGCCGCGACGTGGTCGGCCAGCTCGCCGCCGCCGCGCTCCATGTAGACGTCGGGCGCGTCGCCGCTCTGGAAGGCCGCGTCGAGCTTGGTGAGCATGTCCTCGTGCTGCATCGCGCTCACCTCGACCTTGACCCCCGGGTGCGACGCCTCGAACTCCTTGGCGACCGTGTCGTAGTAGGCCTTGCCGGGGTCGGTGTTGGAGTTGTGCCACCAGGTGATGGTCGCCGGGCCGCTCGACCCACCCGACCCGCTCGTGCTGTCGCTGCTGGTCTCGCTGCCCGTGCCGCAGGCGGCCAGGACCGCCAGCGCCGCGCCGACCGCGACGGCCCGTACCACCGAAGTTGTTCTCATCTGGATGCGCTCCTCGCCGTTGAGAGAGTGGGGATGTGCGGACACGCTGGCACCGTCTGCCGATCGTGTCAATCGTTTTCGATAACGTTATCGACACATGGCCGGATTCGCGACCGCTAGACCCGGGAGGTTGCCGTGACACCGACGCCCCACCCGGTCATGACGGCATCCGGTCGTGGCCGGGTGGCCGCCCTCACCCTCGACGACGGCCCCAACGGCGCGGCGACGGCGACCCTGCTCGACCTGGTCGCCGCCCATGGGGTGCGGGCGACCTTCTGCGTGGTCGGGGCCCAGGTGCGGGCCGCCGGGGGCGCCGACATGCTCCGCCGCACCGTGGCCGAGGGGCACGGCCTGGCCGCACACGGCATGACCTTCGCCGACCAGGGCGCGTGGCACCCCGAGCGGGTGCGCGCCGACCTGCGCGCGACCGTGGCCGTCATCCGCGACGCCCTCGGCGACGCCACCGCACCGGTGCCCTGGTTCCGGGCGCCCAACGGGTCCTGGGGTGCCACTGCGGCTGTCGCCGCGGAGCTCGGCCTCCAGCCGCTCGGGGTCACCGGCACGATCGACGACTGGCGCACGCAGGACGCCCGCGCCCTCGAGGCCAACCTGCGGGCGGCCATCCGCCCCGGCGGCATCGTGCTGGCCCACGACGGCGGCGGCGACCGGTGGGGCACCGTGCAGGCGCTGCGCACCGTGCTGCCCCAGTGGCTGGATGCCGGGTGGCGCT
>JBBQNZ010000078.1:0-19381 GCA_038330415.1 Actinomycetales bacterium
CTCGGCATCCACACCGGCTCGTTCTCCACACCGGCCGCCGGCAACCCCACCGTCGTCATGGTGGAGGCGGCCTACCGCCACCACGGGATCGACGCCCGCTACCTCAACTGCGAGGTCGCCCCGGGCGGGCTCGCGGATGCCGTCGCCGGCGCCCGCGCGATGGGCTGGGCCGGCTTCAACTGCTCGCTGCCGCACAAGGTGGCGGTCATCGACCACCTCGACGCCCTGGCACCCTCCGCCGAGGTGATCGGCGCCGTCAACACCGTGGTGGCCACCGACGGGCAGCTGGTCGGGCACAACACCGACGGGCAGGGCTTCGTCGAGTCCCTGCGCACCGTGGTCGACCCGGCCGGCATCGACCTGGTGGTGCTCGGCGCCGGGGGCGCCGCCCGCGCGGTGGCCGTCGAGACCGCGCTCGCCGGCGCGGCATCCGTCACGGTGGTCAACCGCGACGGGCGTCGCGGCGCCGAGCTGGCCCGGGTCGTCACCGACGGCACCGGGGTGCCCACCACGTTCGTCCACTGGACCAGCACGTATGCCGTGCCCGAGGGCGCCGACGTCGTCGTCAACGCCACGTCGGTCGGCTTCGGCGACGCCGAGGCGCTCGTCGACCTCGACCTGGACAGCCTGCGTGCCGGCATCGTGGTGGCCGACGTGGTCGTCTCGCCGCCGCACACCGCGCTGCTGCGGGCGGCGGCGCTGCGTGGCGCCCGCACCCTCGACGGGCTCGGCATGCTGGTCGGCCAGGGCGCCCTGGCGGTGCGGCACTGGACCGGTGTGGAGCCCGACCGCGAGGTCATGCGGGCGGCCGCGGCCCGGGCGCTGGGGCTGTAGCGACACGGCATCCCAACGGCCCGGGTTGCACGAAAGCACGACGCGGGGGCTACCGTCATCCGCGTCACCACGTCGACGCAGCGACGAATCCGCTGCACGTGGGAGACGGAAACGGACACGGTGAACCACATGGCCCCAGGACGCAAGCTCGTCATCGTCGAGTCGCCCGCCAAGGCGCGCACGATCGCCGGCTACCTCGGCAGCGACTGGGACGTCGAGGCGTCGGTCGGTCACATCCGCGACATCCCGACCCCGAGCGAGATGCCCGCCGACATCAAGAAGGGCCCGTTCGGCAGGTTCGGGGTCGACGTCGACGCCGACTTCGAGCCCTACAACGTCGTCGACGCGGACAAGAAGAAGAAGGTCCGCGAGCTCAAGGCGCTGCTGAAGAACGCCGACGAGCTCTACCTGGCCACTGATGAGGACCGCGAGGGCGAGGCGATCGCCTGGCACCTGCTCGAGACCCTCCAGCCCACCGTGCCGGTCAAGCGGATGGTCTTCCACGAGATCACCAAGGAGGCCATCCAGCGGGCCGCCTCCACCACCCGCGACCTCGACACCCGACTGGTCGACGCCCAGGAGACCCGCCGCATCCTCGACCGGCTCTACGGCTACGAGGTCAGCCCGGTGCTGTGGCGCAAGGTCAAGGCGGGGCTGTCCGCCGGCCGCGTGCAGTCGGTCGCGACCCGCCTGGTCGTCGAGCGTGAGCGCGAGCGGATGGCGTTCCGCGCCGCGAGCTACTGGGACGTCGAGGGCGATTTCACCCCGGATGCCGAGTCGAACCTGTTCACCGCCAAGCTCACCGGCGTCGACGGCTCGAGGGTCGCCACCGGCCGCGACTTCTCCGACGACGGCACCCTGACCAACACCAAGGCGACCCCGCTCGACGAGGCCGCCGCGACGGGCATCGCCGCCGCCCTTCGGGCCGCCGACGTCACCGTCACCGACGTCTCCGAGAAGCCCTACACGCGCCGCCCGAGCGCGCCGTTCACCACGAGCACCCTGCAGCAGGAGGCCTCTCGCAAGCTGCGGCTCAACAGCCGCAACGCGATGCGGGTGGCCCAGCGGCTCTACGAGAACGGCTACATCACCTACATGCGTACCGACAGCACGTCCCTGTCGGAGTCGGCGCTGACCGCGGCCCGCACCCAGGCCCGGGAGATGTATGGCGCCGAGTACGTGCCCGACGCGCCGCGGCACTACGAGAAGAAGGTCAAGAACGCGCAGGAGGCCCACGAGGCGATCCGTCCCGCCGGCGACCGGTTCCGCACTCCCGCACAGGTTTCCGGTGAGCTGCGCGGTGAGGACTTCGCGCTCTACGACCTGATCTGGAAGCGCACCATCTCCTCGCAGATGGCCGACGCCCGCGGCTCCACGGCATCCGTGCGCCTCGGCGCCACCCTCGACGACGGCGCCCCCGCCACCACCGTCGAGCTCTCGGCCAGCGGCACGGTCATCACCTTCCGCGGGTTCCTCGCGGCCTACGAGGAGGGTCGCGACGAGCGCCAGGTCGCCCGCCGCAAGGACGAGGCCGCCGAGGAGCGCCGCCTGCCCCGCCTCGGGGTCGGCACCGCGCTGCGCACCGTGCGCACCGAGGCGAACGGGCACGAGACCTCGCCGCCGCCGCGCTACACCGAGGCCACTCTGGTCAAGGCGATGGAGGAGCGCGGCATCGGCCGCCCGTCGACCTACGCGTCGACGATCGGCACCATCCAGGACCGCGGCTACGTCTCGAACCGCGGCTCGGCGCTCATCCCCAGCTGGCTGGCGTTCGCCGTGACCCGGCTGATGGAGGAGCACTTCTCCCGGCTGGTCGACTACGACTTCACCGCCTCGATGGAGGAGGACCTCGACGCCATCGCCCGCGGCGACCAGCAGCGCGCGGCCTGGCTGCACCGCTTCTACTTCGGCGACGAGGCGAGCTCGGCCCACGGGCTGCGCGACCTCGTCGAGGACCTCGGCGACATCGACGCCCGGGCCATCTCCACGATCGACATCGGCGAGGGCATCGTCGTGCGCGTGGGCCGCTACGGCCCCTACGTCGAGGAGACCGTGCCGGTCGGCATCGACCCCACGACCGGCGAGGTGCTGGATGCCGCGGCGCTCGGTGAGGACGGTGCCCCCGCCACCCCGCGACGCGCCACGATCAACGACGACGTCGCCCCCGACGAGCTGACCCCGGCCATGGCGCGCGAGCTGCTCGAGGCCGCGGCCGACGACGGTCGGGTGCTCGGTCAGGAGCCCGGCACCGGGCGCGACATCGTCGCGCGCGCCGGCCGCTACGGCCCCTACGTCACCGAGGTGCTGCCCGAGGCCGACGAGGCGCCGGCCAAGGGCCGCGGCAAGGCCGTCAAGGCCAAGCCGCGCACGGCATCGCTGTTCAAGGACATGGACCTCGCCACCATCGACCTCGACACCGCCCTGAAGCTGCTGTCGCTGCCGCGGGTGGTGGGCCCGGCCGAGGACGGCGAGGAGATCACCGCGCAGAACGGCCGCTACGGGCCCTACCTGAAGAAGGGCACCGACTCGCGCTCGATCGAGACCGAGCAGCAGCTGTTCGACATCACCCTGGAGCAGGCGCTGGCGATCTACGCCCAGCCCAAGCAGCGCGGCCGGGCCGCCGCCAAGCCGCCGCTGGCCGAGCTGGGCACCGACCCGGTCTCGAGCAAGCCCGTGGTGGTCAAGGACGGCCGGTTCGGGCCCTACGTCACCGACGGCGAGACCAACGCGACGCTGCGCAAGGACGACGACCCGGAGACGATCACGCCGGAGCGTGGCTACGAGCTGCTCGCCGACAAGCGCGCCCGCGGGCCGGTGAAGAAGACCGCCCGCAAGGTCGCCAGGAAGACCACCACGAAGAAGGCGCCGGCCAAGAAGACCACCACGAAGAAGGCCGCCGCGCGCACGACCAAGAAGGCGTGACCCCGGGCCCACCCGGGGAGGTGCACGCTGATGGCCCGTTTCCTGTTCGCGACCGTGCCGGTGCCGGCGCACAGCCGCAACCCGCTGCCCCTGGCGGCGCGGCTGGTCGAGCGTGGGCACGAGGTGCTGTGGTTCGCGGGGCGCCGTTTCCACGAGGGCATCGCCGCGGTCGGCGCGACACCCGTGCCCTTCGGCGCCACCCGTGACTACGACGGCGAGCGGATGCTCGAGGAGTTCCCCGAGATGGCGCGGCTGGGTGGGCCCCGGGCGATCGGCTGGGCGTATGCCGAGCTCTTCGTCGGCGATGCGCCGAACCGGGTCGCCGACCTCGAGCCGGTGTTCGCCGAGCACCCCGTCGACGCCGTGCTCTGCGACAGCCTGAGCTACGGCGTCAAGCTGCTCGCCGAGTCGCTCGGCGTCCCGGCGGCGACCTTCGGGGACGGGCCGCTGGCCCGGGCCCACGGGTCCACTCCGGCGTTCGGGCCGGGGCTGCTGCCGATGCGCGGCCCGGTGTCGAGGCTGCGCAACCACGCGGTGCGCGAGGCGACGCGACGCTGGGTGTTCGCACGGGCCCAGGAGCGCCGCGACCGGCTGCGCGGGTCGATGGGCCTGCCGCCCGACGGCCTCGACGTGCTCGAGGCCGCCGTCTCGCCCATGCTGCACCTGCAGGCCTGCACGCCCTCGTTCGAGTACCCCGTCGCCGACCTGCCGGCGACGGTGCACTGGGTGGGGGCCCTGCGGCCGGACCCGCCGGCCGCGTGGGCGCCGCCGCCGTGGTGGGACGAGGTGCGCACCTCGACCCGGCCCGTCGTGCACGTGACCCAGGGCAGCATCCGGCCGGACATGCGCGAGCTGGTGGTGCCCACCCTGCGTGCCCTCGAGCACGACGACGTCCTCGTGGTGGTCACCACCGGAGGGGTTCCGGCCGCGGCGCTCGAGGCGCTGCTCGGCACCCCGCTGCCGGGCAACGTGCGGGTGAGCCCCTTCGTGCCCTACGACCTGCTGCTGCCGCACGTCGACGTGTGCGTGACCAACGGCGGCTACACCGGGGTGACCACGGCCCTTCACCACGGGGTGCCGCTCGTGCAGGCCGGGTCGACCGAGGAGAAGGCCGAGATCGGGGCTCGGGTGCGCTGGAGCGGCGCGGGGGTGCGGATCCGCTCGACGTCGCCCAGCCGGCTCCGGGTGCGCCGGGCGGTGCGCAGCGCCCTGCACGACCCGCGGTACCGCACGGCAGCCGGGCGGATCGGCGCCGAGCTCCGGCGCCACGACGCCGCCGAGGAGGGCGCCGACCTCCTCGAGCGGCTGGCCGAGACCGGCGCGCCGGTGACCGAGCCGGTCGTCCCGGTGCACGCCCGCTGAGTGCGCGCGCGTCTTCTTGCCCGGGTGGTTACCCGCGGGTAGGTTCGGGGGACCGTCCGGGCCATCGGGGCCCGGCCCCCTCCCGGGAGCCCGCATGGCACTTCACCCCGAGCTGCTCGAGACGATGTCGTCGGCCGAGTTCGTCGGCCTGATCAAGAGCATGTCCGACGCCGAGATCCGCGACGACTTCGCCGGCGAGCACCGCGGGCCCCTGCTCGACGCGATCTTCGCGCGGTTCCCGCACCAGTTCCGCCCCGACAAGGCCGGTGACCGCACGGCGCGCATCGACTTCCGGGTCGCCGGCGGCCCGGGCGAAACCAGCGACACCTACGGCGTGCTCGTCGACCACGGCATTTGCACCGTCGAGAAGGGCGCGGCCACAGCCCCCGACCTCTCCCTGATGCTCGGCCCGGCCGAGTTCCTCAAGCTGATCACCGGCACCGGTAACCCGGCGATGATGTTCATGATGGGCAAGGTCAAGGCGCGCGGCGACCTCGGCCTGGCCAGCGGTCTCGCGAACTGGTTCGAGGCGCCCAAGTCCTGACCCGGCATCCGGCTTGACCCTCACGCGACGTGAGGCAGCACGGTGGTGACATGACCGCGACGAGCCAGCACACTGCACGGGTGGAGCTCACCGTCGGCCAGGTGGCCGAGTCCTTCGGCGTCACGGTGCGCACGCTGCACCACTACGACGCCGAGGGCCTCGTCGTGCCGAGCGCGCGCACCCCCGCGGGGTACCGCCTCTACACGGATGCCGACCTGGCCCGGCTCGCCACCGTCGTCACCTACCGCCGGCTCGGCCTGCCCCTGTCAGAGGTGCGCGCCCTGCTCGACGGCGAGGGGACGCCGGAGGAGCACCTGCGCCGGCAGCGCGACGCGGTCGTGTCCCGGCTGGGCGAGCTCGAGCAGCTCGTCACGGCCATCGACCGAGCACTGGAGAGAACCATGGACGAGCGACCCGCCACCACCGCCGAGCTCAAGGAGCTGTTCGGCGACGGCTTCAGCGAGGAGTACCAGGCCGAGGCACAGGAGCGCTGGGGCGAGACCGACGCGTGGCAGCAGTCGGCCCGGCGCACCAAGAGCTACACCAAGGCCGACTTCGAGCAGATCAAGGGCGAGGCGGATGCCGTGAACACCGCCTTCGTGGCCGCGCTGCGGTCGGGTGCCCCCGCCACGTCGAGCGAGGCGATGGATGCCGCCGAGGCGCACCGCGCGCACATCGAGCGGTGGTTCTACGACCTCGACCACGGCTTCCAGCGTGGGCTGGCCGACATGTACGTGGCCGACCCGCGGTTCACGACAACCTACGAGGACATCGAGCCGGGGATGGCCGCCTACGTGCACGACGCCATCCACGCCAACGCCGACCGGCACCAGGGCGGCGCCTGAACCGCGGGCGGCCCCCTGCTCCGGACCCGTTCCGGGGGAGTCGGGTACTAGGACCAAGGGCCGATGGCGCCTGTCCATCTGCGGGACGCATGGTGTGACTGCACGAACCGGACCCACCGGCATCCCGGATCTCGGAGGACAGATGACCCGCAGCAGCCAGCACCGCGCCGGCGTCGTCGCCGCCGTCGTCACCGGGGCGTCTGCCGGCGCCCACCGCACCGGCCGGACCCGCCCTGCCGATCCAGCCGGCCAGGCTGACGCCCTCTGACACACTGCACCACGAAAGGACATCCCATGCGCAAGCTCCTCATCGCCCTCGTGGCCGGAGTCGTGGTCACCGTGCCGGCCGTCATCGGCCTGTCCGGCAACGCCTCCTTCGCCCAGCGGCTGCCGGTGCGCTCGCCCTCGAGCAGCGTCTCGCCGAGCGAGACCACGAGCCCCGAGCCCGGCGACGACCACGGCGGCGACCGACCGGCCGGTGTCTCCGACGACGCGCCGGGTGACGACCACGGCGGCGACCGCGCCCGTACCGAGGACAGCTCCGGCTCGGGGCACGGCTCCGATGACACCACGGCCGACGACTCGTCCGGTCGCGGCTCGTCCGGCCACGGCTCGGACGACTCCGGCTCCAGCTCGAGCTCCGGCTCGGGGTCCGGCCGCTCCGGCGGGAACTCCAACGACGACCATGGCGGGGGCGACTCGGGTGGCCACGGATCCGACGACTGATCCGGCCCTCCCGGAGGAGTCCCCGGCCGCCCCTGCAGCGGCCGGGGACGTCTCCGTGCTCGCCGACGAGCTGCTCGCTCCACGCGAGCCGGCAGTGAGCACCACCGGCCTCCTGGTCGACGCCTCCGACCCCGAGGCCGGCGTCCCCGCGCGGGGCTGGGTGACGCTGGGCGAGCCGGGCGGCCCGCAGCACGATGAGCCGGTGTTCAGCCCCCGACGGGTGCTGGCGCTGCTGGCCGCGGGGGTCGTGGCGGCGCTGGTCGTGGTGGGGGTGGTCGGCACCCTCGCCGCCCGGAAGCTGGCCGAGCGCGAGGCGGTCAACGACGCGGCCACGATGGCCGCTGTCCTCGCCGGCGCGGTCGTCCAGCCCTCGCTCACCGACGGACTGCTCACCGGCGACCCGGCCTCCATCGCGGCGTTCGACCAGGTGGCGGAGGACCAGTTGCTCGGTGACACCGTCATGCGGGTCAAGGTCTGGAGCGCGCAGGGCAAGGTGCTCTACGCCGACGAGAGCCAGCTCATCGGACTCACCTTCCCCCTCAGCAGGGAGCAGCGGTCGGCCCTCGACCAGAAGGAGACCGTGGCCGACGTGTCCAACCTGGACTCCTCCGAGAACGCCTTCGAGGATGGGGACCGCGCGCTCGAGGTCTACAGCCCCGTCACGACCCCCGGCGGGCAGCCTGCCCTCTTCGAGATGTACGCCCCCTACGACCCGGTGGCCGACCGCACCACCCAGCTGTGGCGTGGCTTCGCGGGGGTCACCGCGAGCAGCCTGCTCCTCCTCGTCGCCATCATCTCGCCGATCGTGTGGGCCCTGGTGACGCGCCTGCGGCGGGCCGAGGAGCAGCGCATCGAGCTGCTCCAGCGGGCCGTCGACGCGTCGAGCGTCGAGCGCCGGCGGATCGCCGCGAGCCTGCACGACGGCCCCGTGCAGGAGCTCGCGGCCGCGTCGTTCACCGTCGCCGGCGCCTCCGCGACGGCGGGCGCCCACGGCCAGGGCGCCCTGTCGCGCGACCTCGACGCGGCCGCGGCCGCGGTGCGCTCCAGCATCCGGTCGCTGCGCACCCTCCTGGTCGACATCTACCCGGCCAGCCTGGCCCGATCCGGCATCGTCGCCGCCCTGCTCGACCTCGCCCAGACCGCCCGGAGCGACGACCTGGTGGTGCAGGTCGACACGGCCGACGAGGACGCCCTGGCCCTGTCGGCCGACGCACAGCGCCTGGTGCACCGCGTCGCCCAGGAGTGCCTGCGCAACGCCGCGAAGCATGCGGGGCCGGCAACGGTCGTCGTGTCGCTCCACCGCGACGGCCCGACATCAGCCACTCTTGACGTCGTGGACGACGGGGTGGGGTTCGACGTGGGTCAGGTGCTCGGGGCGCCGCGGGAGGGCCACCTCGGCCTGCACCTGCTCGCGGATGCCGCGTCGGTGCCCGGTGCGCTGCTACAGGTGTCCAGCGCCCCGGGCCGCGGCACGCACTGGCGGCTCGTGCTCCTCGGCGAGCTCGGCGCCGCCTCGTGATCCGGGTGCTCCTCGTCGACGACCACCAGCTGGTGCGGGCCGGGGTCACCACGTTGCTCCAGTCCGACCCCGAGATCACCGTCGTCGGCGAGGCGCGCAACGGCCGTGAGGCCGTCGAGTCGGTCGAGGGCATCAGCCCCGACGTCGTGCTGATGGACCTCTCGATGCCCGAGATGGACGGCGTCGAGGCCACCCGCGCCGTGCTGGCCCGGCAGCCGGGCACGAAGGTGCTCGTGCTCACCAGCTTCTCCGACCGCCAACGGGTCAAGGAGGTGCTGGCGGCCGGCGCGATCGGCTATGTGCTCAAGGACTCCGAGCCCGCCGACCTGCTGGCTGCGGTGCACGCCGCCGCCCGGGGGCACGTCCCGATCGACCCGCGGGTCGCCGGCGCACTCCTGCCCGCCAGCGGCGGTGGCGCGAGCGGTTCCGGCGTCGCCGACGGGCTCTCCCCGCGCGAGACCGAGGTCCTGCGCCTGGTCGCCCAGGGGCTGGCCAACAAGCAGATCGCGCGGGCCCTGGGCATCACCGAGCGCACCGTCAAGGCCCACCTCGGGCGGGTGTTCCGCGAGATCGGGGTGCTCGACCGCACCAGCGCGGCGCTGTGGGCCCGCGACAACCTCACCGGCGCCTGACCGGCATCCGACGGGCACCCCACCCGCGCGCGAACGGCATCCGGATGCCGTGGACGCGCGGTGTCGCGGCGCTGGCCTAGGCTCGCCACCGTGACGGGACATGACGGGCTGTTCATCGCCTTCGAGGGCGGCGACGGCGCGGGCAAGTCGACGCAGGTGCGGCTGCTCGCGCAGGCCCTGCGTGCCCTCGGCCGCGAGGTGGTCGTCACCCGCCAGCCGGGGGGCACCGAGCTCGGCGCCGCCATCCGCGACCTCGTGCTGCACGGCGACCACGTCTCGCCACGGGCCGAGGCGCTGCTCTTCGCGGCCGACAAGGCGCACCACGTCGACCAGCTGGTGCGGCCCGCGCTCGAGGCCGGCGAGGTGGTCATCACCGACCGCTACACCGACTCCTCGGTCGCCTACCAGGGCGCGGGGCGCCACCTCGGGGCGGCCGAGGTGCACGACCTGCAGATGTGGGCGGTCGACGGCCTGGTGCCGGCGCTCACCGTGGTCGTCGACATCACCGCCGCCGAGGGGCGTCGGCGGCGCGGCGACACCCACGACCGCCTGGAGTCCGAGGAGGACGCCTTCCACGACGCCATCCGCCAGCACTTCCTGTCGATGGCGGCCGGCCACCCCGAGCGCTACCTCGTGGTCGACGGCACCGGGCCGCCCGAGCGCCTGCACGACGCCGTGCTCGAACGGCTCGAGGCGATGGGGCTGGTCGACCCGTGAGCGTCTGGACCGACGTCATCGGCCAGGAGAGTGCGGTCGCCACGCTCGAGCACGCGGTGCGCACCCCGGCGGCGATGACCCACGCGTGGCTGTTCACCGGTCCGCCCGGGTCGGGCCGCTCGGTGGCAGCCCGCGCGTTCGCCGCGGCGCTGCTCTGCCCCGACGGCGGCTGCGGCGAGTGCCGTGAGTGCCGCACGGCGCTGGGTGGCACCCACGCCGACGTCGACGTCGTCGCCACCGAGGGTCTGTCGATCAAGGTCGAGCAGGCCCGCGACCTCGTGGCCCTGGCCGCCCACCGACCCTCGGTCGGGCGCTTCCGGGTGATCGTCGTCGAAGATGCCGACCGGCTCACCGAGCGGGCCGCCGACGCCCTGCTCAAGGCGCTCGAGGAGCCGGCGCCGCGCACCGTGTGGATGCTGTGCGCCCCGTCCGTCGAGGACGTCATCATCACCATCCGCTCGCGCTCGCGGCACGTGCGGCTGCGCACCCCGCCGGTCGAGGCGGTTGCGGCGCTGCTCACCCGCCGCGACGGCGTCGACCCGTCGATGGCCCTGTACGCCGCCCGGGCGGCCCAGTCGCACGTGGGTCTGGCCGCCCGGCTGGCGCGCGACGAGCACGCCCGCATTCGCCGCCACGACGTCATCACCCTGGCCACCCGCATCGTCAGCGTCGGCGACGCGATCGGGGCGGCCAGCGACCTGACGACCATCGCCGCCGAGGAGTCGGCCGCCGCCTCCAACGAGCGCGACGCCGCCGAGAAGGTGCGCCTGATGGAGGTGCTCGGCGCCGACCCCAGCGCGCGCACCCAGCCGCCGCACATCCGCTCGCAGCTCAGCTCGCTCGAGAAGGAGCACAAGGCGCGGGCCACCCGGTTCACCCGCGACGTCATCGACCGGGCGCTCGTCGACCTGCTGTCGGTCTACCGCGACGCGCTGGTCGTGCGCACCGGGGCCGGCTCGGCGCTGGTCAACGAGGACAGCCGCCAGGTGGTGCACCGGGTGTCCGAGCTGCTCGGGCCCGACGACCTGCTGCGCGCGATGGACGCCATCGGCACCGCCCGCGAGCGGATCGGCGCCAACGTCAACCCGCTGCTCGCGCTCGAGGCGATGGCGCTCGACCTGCGGCTGCCGCGCTGACGACCACCGATCATTGCCGATTCGTGACCTGCCCCCCCGACGGGCGCCCAGACTGCTCGCTTATCGTGCGCCCATGAAGCGTCTGCGGGTCGCCGCGCTCGCGGGGACCACGGTCGCCGCCCTCATCCTGTCCGGGTGTTCGTTCATCGAGGGCAGCGGTGCGTCCGCCAGCACCCCGTCGGTGAGCATCACCCCGCAGAGCCCGCCCCCCGGCTCGGAGGCGTTGTCGCGCTTCTACGGCCAGCGGCTCGAGTGGAAGGACTGCGAAGGGGCGCAGTGCGCCACCCTCGAGGTGCCGGTCGAGTACGCCAACCCGCAGGGTGACACCATCGAGCTGGCCCTGGTCAAGGTGCCGGCGCGCAAGGCGGGCAAGCGGCTCGGGTCGCTGGTCGTCGACCCGGGCGGGCCCGGCGCCTCGGGTGTCGACTACGCCCGGGCCGCCGACGTCATCGTCGGCAAGGGCGTGCGCGACGCCTACGACGTCGTCGGCTTCGACCCCCGCGGGGTCGGTCGCTCCTCACCCATCGACTGCCTCACCGACCGCCAGCTCGACACCTTCCTCGGGAGCGACCCCACCCCCGACAACCCCGCCGAGGAGCAGGCCTTCGAACAGACCGCGCGGGGCTTCGCGCAGGCGTGTGGCAGCAACGCCGGGCCGCTGCTCGCACACGTGTCGACCGTCGACGCCGCCAAGGACATGGACGTGCTCCGGGCCGCCCTGGGCGAGGAGAAGCTCACCTACCTGGGCAAGTCGTACGGCACCTACCTCGGCACCGTCTACGCCGGGCTGTTCCCGACGAACGTCGGTCGCATGGTGCTCGACGGCGTCGTCGCCCCCGACCTCACCCCAGAAGAGCTCAACCTCGGGCAGGCCAAGGGCTTCGAGCTCGCGACGCGGCAGTGGGCGGCCTACTGCGTCAAGGAGGGCGACTGCCCACTCGGTGACTCCGTGGATGCCGTGATGAAGGGCCTGCGCACCTTCCTCAGCTCGGTCGACAGCAGCCCGTTGCCGCGCACGGGCGACAACGCGGTGCCCCGGCTCACCGAGGGCTGGGCCTCGCTGGGCATCGCCGCGGCGATGTACGACCAGGGCGCCTGGCAGTTCCTCATCGACGCGATGCGCGACGCCGTCGGTGGCGACGGCACGGCCTTGATGCAGCTCGCCGACCAGTATGCCGACCGCAACCCGGGCGGCCAGTACGCCGGCAACATCATGGAGGTCATCTACGCCGTCAACTGCCTCGACAAGGCCGACACCACCGACCTCGCCGAGCGGCACCGCCTCGCCGAGGAGTCGCTGAAGGAGGCGCCGACCTGGGGCCCGTTCCTGATGTGGAGCTCGCTGCCGTGCGGGGTGTGGCCGGTCAAGGCCACCGGCACGCCCGAGAAGATCTCGGCCGAGGGTGCGCCCCCGATCGTGGTCATCGGCACCACCCGTGACCCCGCCACGCCCTACGAGTGGGCGGTGCGGCTGCGCGACCAGCTCGCCGACGCCTCGCTGATCACCTTCGACGGCGACGGGCACACGGCATACACCCGCTCCAACAAGTGCGTCGACGGTGCCGTCGACGCCTTCTACCTCAAGGGCACCGTGCCCAAGGACGGCCTGCGCTGCTGAGCCCGCGCCGGTGGATGCCGGGATTCGCGGTCGTGCGGTCGCACTCCGTATACTCGTGCGGCGTGCTCGAGCCCGCTCGGCGCCCGCCGCCTTAGCTCAGTCGGCCAGAGCGATTCACTCGTAATGAATAGGTCAAGGGTTCGATTCCCTTAGGCGGCTCCAGCGCAGCACCGCGGTCAGGCCCCCACGACGCCGGTCGAGGGTGGCCTTTCCGATGCCCTCGTCATGGCCGCGTGCCCCAATGGTGCCCCCGACCCGTTCGGCGGCCTCCCAGAGTTTCCGGTCGATGAGGTGGCCGCCGAGATCCATCGTCATCGCGGCGGACGCGTGCCCCAGGATCCGTTGGACGACCTTGGGGTCGGCCCCGGACCCGAGCCAGATGGATGCTGCGGTGTGTCGCAGGTCGTGCGGCCACGGTGTCGGCCGGCCGATCGCCGTCGTGGCCCGGGGCCAACCGATCGAGCGCTTCCAGTTCGACTCGCTGGGCGGGCCGCCCTGCGGCGCTGGGAACAGCCAGTCGTCGGAGCGCACCCGCGGCCAGCGGCAGTTCCGGTTGCGTCGGCGGTTCCCGCACCGCTTGGCGCTTCTACAGTTGACGTGCCATCTCGCGGTAGAAGCCAACGAGCTCTGCGTACGGGACGGGTGCGCGGTGAACGGCCCCCACCTCTTGGCCCTCGGCGCTGAAGGGCGGTGGCCACAGGCTCAGCCCCTCGTCGAAGCCGACCGCCTCAACCTCGCCCTCCCAGCCCGACCAACGTAGGTCGTCGAAGAACTGCGTCGTGGCGCCCGAGAGCATCTGCTCGACGAACTGGCCGTGACCAACACCCAGGCCGACCCATGCCAAGCTGTCGGGACCGAAGTAGCAGACGGTGCCCGGCTCAATGCCGAGCTCGCCCCCGTCGATGGCGAACTGTCCGCCCAGGACGTCCTCGGCCACAACGAGATGGCCAGGTGGGGTGGAAGCCGGCGCAGGGCTCGGCAGGTCGTTCGCCTCGGACAACGAATGCAGATGCTCACGACCTCCACCAAGGATGCGCAGCCACCCGTGATCGACGACGATGCCGCCGCAGTTGTACGCCAACCCACCCAGTGCTGAGCGGGTGGTGACCTGCAGCCGTGTCACACATTCGCGGCTTCTTGACTCATCCCGCTGCAGTGCCCGTGCGTCCACCGGTGACGCGTCGACCAAGTCCGAGAGCAGTGGCCAAGCGTCGTTCACCTCGGACAGCGCACTGATATCGCGGATCTCCATGCGCGGACTCTACGAGCAGGCCTGCTCTCACCGTGCTGCACCCGGCGCGGCATAGGAGCGGATGCCGGACGCTCGCCATGGCGGGACAGCCGAGGTTCACAAGGGGGTGTCAGCGCGTGATTCTGCTCGAGCGCGAACCCACGCCGCATCGGCCAGCCCTCTCCGTCCAGGGCCGCGACCATGTCGAGGACGACGGACTCGGCTGCCTGGGCTGATGGGATGGCCCAGCTCGTTCCGAGCCGGTCCCCGTGCTCACGCATGGCTGCGCGTAGCGCTTCCTTGACGGTCATAACGGGCATGCTCACACCGCCGCAGTCACCCCGGGGCTCACTGCACCACCCGGAGCGGGCTGAAGGCGGTTCCCCAGGCTTAGGGGCGGCCCTGGAGGTGGCGACTGCCATGTCGGTGGGAGCGCAGGTCTACGCGCCAGCCGTGGCTGCGGATCGAGTGAGCAGGACATGCCCGGGAGGCGCGGCACGCAACGGCATGTGCTGCTCACTCGAGGTGCCCACAACGAACTCGCGCCCATCAAACAGATCCGGTAGACGGTCAGTACCTGGTTCGGCATCCAGCCGCGGAAGCCACCCGGTGCGATTCCCGAGTTTGCCTCTATTGGATCAAGGCGTCGGCTCCGCCAACGGACCCGCCTGTGGGCGGCGCCGGCGCGCCGTCCTCGGCGACCCCGCAGCTGGGCGCACTCATTCCCCCGATTCCGCCGACACCGGAGCGCCATCGTGCGCCCGACCCGGGACGAGCGTCCACCGCTCCGCTATCGGGCCGGCGGATCGTCGTGGCCTCCTGACAGGTCGACCGTGCCCCCGATAGGTCCCCGCTCGCTACTTGCCCCACCTCGCCAGCCGTCACCAAGTCGGGCCACCACGCGAGGTTCGGGGCGGCGCACATCCCACGAAGCAGGCCTGACGTCACTCGTAGTGAATAGGTCGAGGGTTCGCTGGAGTCGTGGAGGGCTCGGTGGTGGCGCGCACCACGGTTTCCAGCGGGTCGACCGGGCTGCTGGGACACTGCGGCCATGTCATCGAGCACGCCCGACGTCGCTGCCACCCCCCTGCTGACCCGGCGCGACTGGGCGGCCCTGCTGACCATCGGCTTCGGCGTGTCACTGGTCATCATGGACGCGACGATCGTCAACGTCGCCCTCCCGGTGGTCATCGAGGACCTGTCGCTGACGGCGACCGAGGCGCAGTGGATGAACGCGGTCTACTCGCTGGTGTTCGCCGCCCTGCTCATCACCGTGGGGCGGATCGGCGACCTCAAGGGCAGACGGCTGCTCTTCCTGATCGGCATGGTCGTGTTCATGCTCGCCTCGGTGGTCGCGGGCCTGTCGGTCAGTGGGCCGATGCTCATCGCGGCGCGCTTCGTGCAGGGCATCGGTGCGGCGATGATCCTGCCGTCCACGCTCTCGAGCCTCAACGCGCTGTTCGTCGGCCGCGCCCGCGTCATCGCCTTCGCGGTGTACGGCTCGGCGATCGGCGGGATGGCCGCGCTCGGCCCGCTGCTCGGTGGCTGGCTCGCGACCGACTACTCGTGGCGGTGGGCGTTCTGGCTCAACATCCCGGTGGGCCTGCTCGTGGTCGTCGGCATCGTCAGGGCGCTGCCCGAGACCCGCGACCCCAAGGCCACGCCCAGCCGCGACCTGCTGGGCGTCGCCCTGACCATGTTCGGGATGGGCGCGATCGTCTTCGGCCTGATCGAGGCGGAGACCTACGGGTGGTGGCGCACCGACTCCGGCAGCCTCTCGCCGGTGCCCTTCGTGCTGGCCGCCGGCGTGCTGTCGATGGTGGCCTTCGTGCTGCACGAGCGCCGCCGGGCCCGGGCCGGGATGCCGGTGCTCGTCGACCTGACCCTGTTCGCCATCCCCACCTTCAGTGCCGGCGCGGCGGCGGCGCTCATCGTCGCCTTCGGCGAGTTCGGCCTGCTCTTCACCCTGCCCCTGCTGCTGCAGGGCACCCTCGGCTACACCGCCCTGCAGACCGGCTGGGTGATCGTCGCCCTGGCACTGGGCACCTTCCTCATCTCCGGGGCGCTCCCGCAGATCTCGCGGTTCCTGCCGCAGCGCACCGTGGTGCAGATCGGGCTGGCCCTCGAGGCGGCCGCGGTGGGCGCGCTGGCCATCATCATCTCGATGGACGTCGCGGCGTGGCAGCTGTGCGCGTGCCTGTTCGTCTACGGGCTCGGCGTGGGCATGGCCACCGCCCAGCTGACCTCGCTGCTGCTGCACGACGTGCCGGTCGACGAGAGCGGGCAGGCCTCGGGGCTGCAGTCGACCGTGCGCCAGCTCGGGTCGGCCCTCGGGGTCGCCGTGCTCGGGGGGCTGCTCATCGGCAGCCTCGGCCGCACCACCGAGGCCAACCTCGCGGCGCTGTCGCTCCCACCGGCGACGATCGACTCGGTCACCAACGCGGTCACCGGATCGGCGGGCACCGCGATCGCCGGCCTGCAGGCCCAGCCGAACCTGGCCGCCGTGGCCCAGGCCGCGAGCGACGCGATGATCCACGCGAGCCGGCTGACCACCGGCTTCGCCTGCCTCGCCCTCCTCGTCGGGCTGCTGGCGACCTTCCGCCTGCCGCTCACGGCGCTCGTGACCCGGCCGGGGGAGGGCCCCGAGGGCGAGCCGGCGCAGCCGGCGGCGAGCACCGACCCGGCGGCGAGCACCGACCCGGCATCCGCCTGACCCTCGAGGGTCGGCCTGGCCGTCGACGGTGCGGCCGGCGCTCGGTGTGGTGCGGGTTACCGTGTCGTCATGGTGCAGCCCGTGGTCGAGGTCATCGGTGTCTACGACGCCGACGGCGGGGTCGTCGGTGAGGTCAGCTACGTCGTCGGCCACCTGCTCGGGCGCACCAGCTGCTCGCTGTGCGACCTCACCCACGGCTCGGTGCGGCGCCGGCCCGAGTGGGACGCGATGATCGCGCGGCTGCCCGTTCCGGTGCGCCTCGTGCACCGCAACGAGGCAAGCGACGACGACCGCCACGCCTGGTCGGTGTCCGGTCTGCCGGCGGTGGTCGGGGTGCGCGACGACGGTTCTCGCACCGTGCTGCTCGGGCCCACGGGCCTGGCCGCCCTCGGTGGCTCGGTGCCCGCCTTCGAGCGCGCCCTGCTCGACGCCATGTCGGTCGGCGGCATGCGCCCCGGCGACGTACCCCCGGGGGAGTAGCCGCAGCTCCGCCGCCGGCAGGACGACGGCTGACGCCCGGCGTCCCTACGCTGGTCACATGCCCGGGCCCACCCCCCCGCACGCCACCCGCGCCGGTCGGTGACCGCGCGGTGGGACGGGCGCCGGTGCCGGATTCCGGGTTCACCCCGCCGGATGCCGGGTTCACCCCGCCGGATGCCGGCTTCGGGCCGCCGTGGGCCGGCCGCGGCCCGTGGGGCGCGGGGCGGCCGCCGCAGCTGGCCCTGGCCCTGGCCGTCGCGCTCGCGGTGGTGCAGGTCGTGGGCAGCCTCGGCGCCGCCCGGGCCCAGCCGGAGCGACGGTCCCTCGACCTGCTCGCCGTGGCGCTGCTGCTGGCCGGGCCGGTCGCCCTGGCCCTGATGACGCGCGCCCGGGTGCCCCTGGTGACGGTGGTGGTCGGGGCTGTGACGGCGGCCTACCTCGTGCTCGGCTACCCCTACGGCCCGGTCGTGCTCTCGCTCGTGGTTGCCCTCGTCGCCGCCGTCGTGACCGGGCACCGGCTGGTCGCCTGGCTCGTCACGGCGGCGGTGCTGGCCGCGCACGGGCTGGCCCTGGCCCTCGACCCCGGCCGGGGGTGGTCGTGGGGTGCGGCCGCCGCCACCTCGGCCTGGGCGCTGCTCGTGCTGGCCCTGGCCGAGGTGGGCCGGGTGCGCCGCGAGCGCGCGTCCATTCACCGTCGCGCCCTGGCCGAGCAGCGCCGGCGCCGCGAGGGGGAGGAGCGGCTACGGATCGCCCGCGAGCTGAACGACGTGGTCGCCCACCACATGTCGCTCATCAACGTGCAGGCGTCGGTCGCGCTGCACCTGCGGGGTACGGCACCCCGAGCAGGTCGACGAGGCCCTGCAGGTCATCAAGGGGGCGAGCAAGGAGGCGCTGGTCGAGCTGCGCTCGTTGATCGAGGTGCTGCTGTCGAGATGCAGTAGGGACTGCACAACCGTGAGCGCGGCACCTTGCACGTAGAGGCCGTTTGAACCCGGCTGTGCAAAGTAGCTCGACCCGCGCACTTACCAGCGGCAGTTGCGGATGCAAGGGGTCTGCCGGCCGAGATCAACGCTCGACGCGGGTGGAGGCGGCCAGTAGCACAAGCCCGACAACGAGGCTGACGGATGCGGGGAGCCAGAGGTCGCGCTCAAACAGGAGGAACAGCCCGCCGAGGAGGGCTAGCAGCCCACCGAATCGAGTGAGTAGGAACTTGCGGTAGGTCACGGCGGGCAGCGTACGGAAGAAACGCTGACGTGCGGATGGTTAGCCGTGTTCGCGCCCCGGCAGCGATGCCCCGGCAAGAAGCGCTTCGTAGGCCGTTAGCGCATCGGCGTCAATCGTGGG
This sequence comes from Actinomycetales bacterium, assembly GCA_038330415.1. Classification (GTDB taxonomy): domain Bacteria; phylum Actinomycetota; class Actinomycetes; order Actinomycetales; family Dermatophilaceae; genus Fodinibacter. The sequence continues at coordinate 18,624 of JBBQNZ010000078.1, forward strand.
TTTGATGCTGCTGTACCTGGTGTCTTGGCCGTCGCGGTGGGGTCCCGAGATCCAGTACTCCTCCTGGGTCTCCATGTCGTAGAAGTTGGCGTCGAACATGCCGGTCCAGCGGTGAAGAGTCTTCCCGTGCCAGCGTGCGGTCTTCCAAGAGCGGTTGAACGACACGACGCTGATCCACGCGGGGCCCTTGTCGGTGTTGTGGCCCGTCTTCAACTGGACGAACATGACGCGGCCGGGCATGTGCACAGCATTCTCTGCCCGAGGACCCGGCGCACTCGGTTTCCCCCATCGCGGCAAATCAGTACGTTCGGGCAGTTGCCGTAGCGGCGGGCCGGGCGCACTGTGGTGTTCGTGAAGTTGGCGGCCGTATATGCGGGAGTGAAGCACGACCTCGCGGTGCGCTTGGGTCGGGTGGAGGAACCCGTGGGCTACTTCCCAGCATGGGACCCAACGCTGCCGAAGGGCATCAGCAGCTACCGCCCACGGCGTCGGCGCCGATGGCCGCGCCGAGGGAACTAACCGAGGGCACCCGCTCCCGAAGCAGCCGAACGGCGGCACGAGCGCGATCTGCGGCACGAGCGCGATCTGCGGCATGTCCGTGCTACTGGTTGACGCCGCGGCCCTTGAGAATCGCGTTCGCCTCCTTGCCGAGCTGTGGATCACCAGCCAGTTCAGCGATCACGGCGCGGCCCTGTCCCGCTGCGATCCGGTTCCCGATGCGGTTGATCGGACGCAGGAAGTAGATCCGGCTCTCGCCC
>JBBQNZ010000079.1:0-19041 GCA_038330415.1 Actinomycetales bacterium
CCCGCGCCCGGCGCGGTGCACGATCTCGGATGCCGTGCCCACCACCGCGGCGACCTTGGCCGGGTTGTGCGCGTAGTCGTCGACCACCGTGACCCCGCCCACCTCGCCGCGCACGTCGAAGCGGCGGCGGGCCCCGCCGAACCCGGCGAGCCCGGCGAGCACCGCACCCGGGTCGGCCCCGCACCCGACGACCGCGGCGAGGTAGGCGGCGCACGCGTCCATGACGTTGTGGTCGCCGGGCACCGCGAGCTCGAGGGCCCTCTCGACACCGTCGTGCACGAAGACCGACCGGGTGCCGAGGTCGCGCGACGTCACCTCGCCCACCCGCAGGTCGGCCCCGTGGTCGTGGCCGTAGGTGAGCACGGTGCGCCCGGCGGCCCGCGCCGTGTCGGCCAGCCGCCGCGACCCGGCGTCGTCGTGGCAGGCCACCACGAGCCCGCCGTCGGTGACGGACTCGACGAAGGCCGCGTAGGCCGCCGCGACCGCCGCGGCGGTGCCGTAGAAGTCGAGGTGGTCGGGCTGCACGTTGGTGACGACGGCGACGTCGGGGCGGTAGGTGAGGAAGGAGCCGTCGCTCTCGTCGGCCTCGACGACGAAGGCAGGTCCGGCGCCGAGGGCCGCGTTGGTGCCCAGCTGGGCGATCTCCCCGCCCGAGGCGAAGGAGGGGTCGGCACCCGCGGCAGCCAGCGCGACGACGAGCATCGACGTGGTTGTGGTCTTGCCGTTGGCCCCGGCGACCGCGACCCGGCGCGACGCGCCCATGAGCGAGGCCAGGGCCTGGGAGCGGTGCAGCACGCGCAGGCCGGCGGAGCGGGCGGCGACGAGCTCGACGTTGTCGTCGCGGATGGCCGACGACACGACCACCGTGTCGATGTCCGCCACGTGCGATGCGTCGTGCCCGACGACGACGTGAGCACCGTTGTCGCGCAATGACGCCAGCATGGGGCTGTCGGCGGCGTCCGAACCGCTGACCGGGAGGCCGCGCGCGAGCATCAGACGCGCGACCGCCGACATCCCCGCGCCGCCGATGGCGATGAGGTGCACCCGCCCCAGCAGCTCGAGGGGCGGCACCGGGGCGGTGAAGTCGTAGCGGGGGGTGGGGTGGCTCACGGCCGACCGCCCCGGGCGGCTGCCGCGACGAGGTCGGCGAGCAGCTCGTCACCGCCGCGCTCCCCCACCGACGCCGCGGCCGCGGCCATGGTGGCGAGCCGGGACCCGTCGAGGGCGAGGGGACGCACGACGTCACCGACCCACGCAGGGGTGACGGCCGCGTCGTCGACGAGCAGGCCGCCACCGGCGGCGACCACGGCCTCGGCGTTGAGCCGCTGCTCGCCGTTGCCGACGGGTAGTGGCACGTAGACCGCGGGCAGCCCGACGGCGGTGAGCTCGCACACCGTGTTGGCGCCGGAACGGGCCACGACCAGGTCGGCTGCCGCGTAGGCGAGATCCATCCGGTCGCAGTACTCGAGCACCACGTAGGGCGCGCCCGGCACGGCATCCGGGACGAACGCCTTGCCGGTGCCCGCCACGTGCAGCACCTGCACGCCGGCCTCCGACAGCGTCGCGACGGCCCCGGCGAAGGCGTCGTTGAGCCGCTGGGCGCCGAGCGAGCCGCCCGTGACCAACACCGTGGGGGCATCGGTCAGCCCGAACCGTTCTCGCGCCTCGGCACGGTGGGCGGCACGGTCGAGCGTCGCGATCTCACGCCGCAACGGCATCCCGGTGACGGTCGCGTGCGGCAGCGGAGTGCCGGGGAAGGTGACGCCGACACCGGCGGCGAACCGCGCTCCCAGCCGGTTGGCCAGCCCGGGTCGGGCGTTCTGCTCGTGCACGACGACCGGCGTGCCGCGTCGGCGGGCGGCGAGGTAGGCGGGGGTCGCGACGTAGCCGCCGAAGCCCACGACGACTTCGGCTCCCGTTGCGTCGATGGCGTCTTCGGCCGCCCGCACCGCGCGCCGCAGGTTCGCCGGAAGGCGGAGCAGGTCACCGGAGGGGCTGCGCGGGAACGGCACCTTGGGCACCTCGAGCAGCGGGTAGCCCCGCTCGGGCACCAGCCTCGCCTCGAGCCCGGCTGCGGTGCCCAGCGCGGTGACCGACACCTGCGGGTCGCGCCGGCGCAGGCAGTCGGCCAGGGCGAGCAGGGGCGAGACGTGTCCCGCCGTGCCGCCACCCGCGAGAAGCACCGACCGGGGGGCCCCCGACGTCATGAGCGCTTCCGGCGTGGGCCGGTCACGCCCGGGATGATCGCCAGCGAGCGGCGCAGCGCCGAGGGGCGCGCGGACAGGGCCTCGGCACAGCCCGGTTCGGAGCGCGCGAAGGACAGCAGGATGCCGAGCGCGAACATGCTCGTGATGAGCGAGGACCCGCCCGACGACACCAGCGGCAGCGGCACCCCGATGACCGGGAGCAGGCCGATGACAGCGCCGATGTTGATGAGCGCCTGGGCGAGGAGCCAGGTCATGATGCCGGCGGTCGCGATGCGCACGAAGTGGTCGCTGGTGCGCGTGACCAGGCGGTAGCAGGCCAGGGCCAGGCCGGCGAAGAGCAGCAGGATGGCGATGGTGCCGGGCAGCCCGAGCTCCTCACCGATGATCGCGAAGATGAAGTCGTTGTGCGGCTCGGAGAGCAGGCCCCACTTCTCGCGGCTGGCACCCAGGCCCAGGCCGAACCAGCCGCCGTCGGCCAGGGCGTAGCGCCCGTGGATCGGCTGGCGGGCGGCACCGAACTCGTTGGTGTCACGGCCGAGCCAGACGTCGAAGCGCGAGAGGCGGTTCTGGCTGGTGACCACGAACGCGACCGCGGCCAGGGCGAACGGGACTCCGGCGATGGCGAACCAGCGCAGTGGGATGCCGGCCGCGAAGAGCACGCCGGCGACGATCGCCCCCAGGATGAGCACCGTGCCGAGGTCGTGGCCGAGCACCACGATGCCGATGCTGGCGGCTGCGAGTGGCACTAGGTAGGGCACGAGCACGTGGCTGAGCGAGTGCAGCTGCTTGCGCTTGGCCGACAGGATGAGCGCGCCGGCGAGCACCAGCCCGACCTTGATGATCTCGGACGGCTGGATGGTGATGCCCGCTATGCGGATCCAGTTCTGGTTGCCGCCCACCTTGGTGCCCAGCGGCGACAGCACGAGCAGCTGGAGCGCGAACCCGACGGCGAGGATCGGCAGTGCCAGGCGCTTCCAGGCCACCACCGACAGCCGGGACGCGACGACGAGGGCGACCGTGCCGATCACGGCGAAGACGGCCTGGCTGAAGAAGATGGTGTAGGCCGACGACGTCTTGTCGATCGAGACGATCGCCGACGCCGAGAGCACCATGATCAGCCCGAAGACGACCAGCGCCACCGTGACGCAGACGAGGAGGTAGTAGGTGGTGACCGGCGAGTCGAAGCGGGCGAGCCATCCACCCAGCCGGGTGGTGCTGCGGTTGCCCGCGCGAGCCGGTGCGGTCGCGCTGCTCACCGGCTACTCCGCCGCGGCGAGCCGGGAGACCGCTGCGACGAAGGCGTCACCGCGCGCGCCGTAGTCGGAGAACATGTCCATGGATGCCGCCGCGGGAGCGAGCAGCACGACGTCGCCCTCATGCGCGAGCGCGCGGGCCTCACTCACCACCAGGTCCATGGCACCAGTGTCGGTGCGCTCGACGTCGACGACGGGGACATCCGGCGCGTGTCGGGCCAGTGCCTGCGCGATCGCGGCCCGGTCGCGGCCGATCAGCACCACGCCGCGCAGCCGGTCGGCGGCACCCGCCACCAGGTCGTCGACGTCGGCCCCCTTGAGCAGGCCACCCGCCACCCAGACGACCTGCTCGTAGGCGGCCAGGCTGGCGCGGGCGGCGTGCGGGTTGGTGGCCTTGGAGTCGTCGACCCACCGGATGCCGGCGACCGTGCCGACCTCGGCGATGCGGTGCGGCTCGGGCACGAAGGCGCGCAGCCCGGCGCGCACGGCCCCGGCCGGCACACCGTGCGCCCGCGCCAGAGCGGCGGCGGCCAGGGCGTTGGCGACCAGGTGCGGCGCCGGGCTCGGGGCGTCGCCGCGCAGGTCGTCGAGGGTGCCGAGCTCGGCTGCGGCGGTGCGGCGCTGCTCGACGAAGGCCCGGTCGGCGAGCACGTCGTCGACCACGCCGACCTCGGAGGGACCGGGGATGCCGAGAGTGAAGCCGATCGCCCGGCACCCCTCCTGCACCTCGGCGTCCTCGACGAGCCTGCGGGTGCGGTCGTCCTGCACGTTGTAGACGCAGGCGATCTCGGTGTTGGCGTAGACCTTGCCCTTGGCGGCGGCGTACGCGTCGAGCGACCCGTGCCAGTCGACGTGGTCGGGAGCGACGTTGAGGCAGGCCGAGGCCTGGGGTGCGATGGAGTGCGACCAGTGCAGCTGGAAGCTCGACAGCTCGACGGCGATGACGTCGTAGGGCTCGGGGTCCATGACCGCCTCGAGCACCGGCGTGCCGACGTTGCCGGCGCTGCAGGCCCGCAGCCCGGCCGCCCGAAGGATCGACGCGAGCATCTGCACCGTGGTCGTCTTGCCGTTGGTGCCGGTCACGGTGAGCCACGGCGCGGCGCCCTCTCGCGGCCGCATCCGCCAGGCGAGCTCCACCTCACCCCACACCGGGATGCCCGCCGCGGCCGCGGCGGCGAGCAGCGGCTGGTCGGGGCGCCACCCGGGCGAGGTGACGACGAGGTCGACCGCGGTGTCGGGAAGGGTGGCAACGGCATCGCGGCCGTGGTGGAGCAGGGCACCGAGGATGTCGAGGATCCGGGCCCGCTCCGACATCACCGAGCCGGGAGCCGGGTCCGTCGCGTCGACCACGGTGACCTCGGCCCCACGCTCGAGCAGGGCGTCGGCGGCGGCGAACCCGCTCACGCCGAGGCCGGTGACGAGCACCCGCAGCCCAGCCCAGTCGGCGTCGCGGTGGGTGAGGCCCACGACCCGGTCGGTGGTGCCGCCGCTCATCCGGCGCCCACCACCCACTCGGCGTAGAACAGCCCGAGCCCGAAGGCGACGAACAGCCCGCAGATGATCCAGAACCGGATGACGATCGTCACCTCTTGCCAGCCGAGCAGCTCGAAGTGGTGCTGGAGCGGTGCCATCCGGAACACCCGCTTGCCGGTGGTCTTGAAGCTCGCGACCTGGATGATGACCGAGAGCGTGATCGTGACGAACAGGCCGCCGAGGATGACGACGAGCAGCTCGGTGCGGGTGAGGATGGCCAGCCCGGCGAGGGCACCGCCCAGGGCCAGCGAGCCGGTGTCACCCATGAAGATCTTGGCCGGTGAGGCGTTCCACCACAGGAAACCGAAGCAGGCGCCCATGCCGCAGGCGGCGACGATCGCGAGGTCGTGGGGGTCGCGCACCTCGTAGCACTTGGTGCCCGGGTTCCACTGGCAGTTCTGGTTGAACTGCCAGATGCTGATCAGCACGTAGGCCGCGAAGACCATCACCGAGGCACCGGTCGCCAGGCCGTCGAGGCCGTCGGTGAGGTTCACGCCGTTGGACGTGCCCGCGACGATGATGTTCGCCCAGATGACGAAGAGGATGACGCCGCCCAGCGCGCCCATGAAGGCCAGGTCGAGGGAGGTGTCGCGCACGAACGACACCGCGGTGGAGCCCGGCGTGCGGAACGACCGGTTGGCGAACTGCAGCGCGAGGATCGCGAAGATGACGGCGACCAGGGTCTGCCCGGCCAGCTTCTCGCCCGTGCGCAGGCCCAGGCTGCGCTGCTTGGTGATCTTGATGAAGTCGTCGAGGAAGCCGACGATCCCCAGGCCGGTCATCAGGAAGAGCACGAGCATGCCGCTGACCGTGGGCCCCTGACCGGTGGCCAGGTGAGCGATCGCGTAGGCGGCCAGCGAGCTGCCGACGATGACCGCGCCGCCCATGGTGGGGGTGCCCCGCTTGGTGTGGTGCGAGGTCGGGCCGTCGTCGCGGATGAACTGGCCGTAGCCTTTGCGCACCAGGTAGCGGATGAACATCGGGGTGCCGAAGAGCGCGATGACGAGCGACACGACGGCCGCGATGAGCACAGCCTTCACGTCAGCTCCCTCGGCCCGGCCAGTCGGTCACCGAGCAACCGTAGCCCGGCGTCGCGGCTCGACTTGAACAGCACGACGTCGCCCGCGACGAGCTCGGTGTCGAGCAGCACGGCGGCGCTGTCGGCGTCCGGAACCTCCCGCACGCGCGTGCCGGTGCCGCCGGATGCCGGGCTCGCGGCGCGCGCTCCAGTGGCCAGCGCCGCGGCGGCCGGGCCCACGACGACGAGCTCGTCGACACCGCGGGCGACCACCTCGGCGCCGACCTCGGCGTGCAGCGCGTCGGACTCGTCGCCGAGCTCGAGCATCGTGCCGAGCACGGCCCAGGTGCGCCGGCCCTCGCCCATCCGTTCCAGGGCGGTCAGGGCGGCGCGCATCGAGTCGGGGTTGGCGTTGTAGGCGTCGTTGACCAGGGTGACGCCGTCGGGGCGCTCGACGACCTCCATCCGCCAGCGGCTGACGGGGCGCGCGGACTCCAGTGCGGCACAGACCGACTCCAGCGACATGCCGAGCTCGGTGGCCACGGCCAGCACGGCCAGCGCGTTGCCCACGTGGTGGCGCCCGACCAGCCCCAGCCGCACCGTGCGGCTGCCGAGCGGGGTGCGCACGGTGAACGACGGGAAGCCGCCGCTGTCGAGGACGACGTCACTGGCGCGGACCTCGGCGTCATCGGCCTCGCCGACGAGCACGACCCGGGCGGTGGTCACCGACGCCATCGCCCGCACCGCGGGGTCGTCGGCGTTGAGCACCGCCAGACCCTCGGGCGGCAGGGCCGCGACGAGCTCGGACTTGGCCGTGGCGATGGCCGCGCGCGAGCCGAACTCCCCGACGTGCGCGGTGCCGACGTTGAGCACCACACCGACCCGTGGGGGCGCCATCCGCGCGAGGTAGGCTACGTGGCCGATGCCCCGGGCACCCATCTCGACGACCAGGTAGCGCGTGTCGGAGGTGACCCGGCAGACGGTGAGCGGCACCCCGACCTCGGAGTTGTAGGAGCCCACCGGCGCCACGGTCGGCCCGGCCGTGGCGAGCACGGTGCCGAGCAGGTCCTTGGTGCTCGTCTTGCCCGACGATCCGGTGATGCCGATGACGGCCAGGGCCGGCAGGCGGCGCACCACCTCACGGGCCAGGGCCGCGAAGGCCTCCTGGGTGTCGTCGACGACGACGCACGCGACGCCCTCGACCGGTCGGGTCACCAGGGCCGCGACCGCGCCGCGTTGGACCGCGCCGGCCACGAAGTCGTGCCCGTCGGCGTGCTCCCCCAGCCGCGCGACGTACAGGCTTCCGGGGCCGCACTCGCGCGAGTCGGTGGCGACCGGACCGTCGACGACGACGGAGCCGGGGTCGACGCCGGGTGGCGCCACGACCGAGCCACCGGTGACCTGCGCGACCTCGCGGAGCGACAGCGCGATCACGCGACACCCTCCCCCGCCGCCCGGCGGAGTGCCTGCGCCACCTCGGCGCGGTCGTCGAAGGGATGCACCACACCCCCGACGTCCTGCCCGCTCTCGTGGCCCTTGCCCACGACGGCGACCGTTGCAGCCGCTCCCTGCGCCCAGACGGCCTCGACCGCCGACGCGATGGCGGCGCGACGGTCACCCACCTCGAGCACGGCCAGGTCGCGACCGGCGGCCCGCGTGGCCTCGACGCCCTCGAGCACCGCGGCGCGGATGGCGGCCGGGTCCTCCGAGCGGGGGTTGTCGTCGGTGACGACGACCAGGTCGGCGACCTCGGCGGCCGCCGCGCCCATCAGGTGGCGCTTGTCGCGGTCGCGGTCGCCGCCGGCGCCGGTGACGACCACCAGGCTCCCGGGTGTGGTCGGGCGCAGGGCCCGCAGGGCGGCCCGGATCGCCTCCGGCGTGTGGGCGTAGTCGACGACGGCGCGGGGTGCGTCGACCCCGTCCGGGGCTGCCACTGCCTCCATCCGGCCCGGCACGTGCGGGTCGGTGAGCACCGCCTCGCCGACGGCACCGGCATCCTCGCCGAGCAGCACCAGCGCGACCGCCGCCATCGCGGTGTTGGTGACGTTGAAGTCGCCCGGAAGGCTCGACCTCAGGTGGAGGTCGACCCCGGCTCCGGTGAGGTCGAAGGCGGCCGGGTCGTCCGCGTCGACGCGGATCCGCCAGTCGGCGTCGGCTGCCGTGCCGATCGTGCTGATCGGGATGCCGGAACGCTCGACCAGTCGTCGACCCCAGTCGTCGTCGATGCACACCAACCCCCGGCGGGCCCGCTCCGGAGTGAACAGCGAGGCCTTGGCAGCGAAGTAGTCGTCCATGTCCGCGTGGAAGTCGAGGTGGTCCTGGGAGAGGTTGGTGAACAGGGCCACGTCGTAGACCACGCCGTCGACCCGGTGCTGGGCCAGGGCATGGCTGGAGACCTCCATGACGCAGCTGTCGAGCCCGCGCTCCTCCATCACGGCCAGCACGGCGTGCAGCTCGGGGGCCTCGGGGGTGGTGCGCACGCTGTCGAGCCGCTCCTCACCGATCCGGGTCTCGACGGTGCCGATCAGGCCCGGGCGCCGACCCATCGCCGTGAGCGCCGAGTGCACCAGGTAGGCCGTCGTCGTCTTGCCGTTGGTGCCGGTGATGCCGACGAGGCGCAACGCGAGCTGCTCGGTGCCGAGCACGTGCGCGCTGACGGCCCCCAGCACGGTGCGGGGGTGCTCGACGACCACCGACGGCAGCGCGACGCCCGCGGCCGTCATCCGGTCGGCTCCCGCGCGGTCGGTGAGCACTGCGGCGGCACCGTCGGCGGCCGCCTGGCCGGCGAAGTCGGCGCCGTGCGCGCGGGCACCGGGCAGGGCGGCGTACAGGTCACCGGGGAGCACGGCGCGTGAGTCGAGGGTCACTCCCGTCACGGAGACCTCGGATGCCGGGTCGTCGGCGCCCACGAGGGCTGCGAGGTCGCGGATCGGGCTGCTGCGGAGCTTGGTCGGTCGGGGAACGGCCACGTCGACCGACCCTACCGTCCGCTGCGCTTGTGTCCGTTGCGCAGGACGGTGGGGTCGGACAGCGCCTCCTCGGGGGTGAGGTGCTGGGTCACCTTCGGCGGCTTGGCGCCGGTCGGCGGGATCTTCAGGGCCTGCAGCGCGTAGGTCGTGACGTCCTTGAACACCGGGCCCGAGACGTAACCGCCGAAGAACGGGTAGGTCGGGTCCTGGATGATGACGGCCACCACGATCTGCGGGTCGTCGGCCGGGGCGTACCCGATGAAGCTCGCCGTGTGACCGTTGTACCTGCCCACCTTGGGGTCGTAGTAGCTGGCGGTGCCCGTCTTGCCGGCAACCCGGTAGCCCGGGATCTGGGCCTCCTCCGCGGTGCCGTCCGGGCTCACGACCCCCTCGAGCATCTTGGAGACGTCAGCGGCGGTCTGGTGCGACACCACCCGCGTCGAGGGCGACTTCGGCGCCGGAACGACGGTGCCGTCGGCCTCGGTGGAGCTCTCGATCAGACGCGGGGCGACGCGCACCCCGTCGTTCGCGATCGTCTGGAACACCGAGGCGGCCTGGACGGCGGTGACCGAGATGCCCTGACCGAACGCGACGGTGGCCTTCTTGGTGCCGCTCCAGGTGTCCGAGGGCGGCAGGAGCCCGGCGGACTCGCCCGGGAAACCGGCGCCGGACTTGGCGCCGAGACCGAACTTGTGGAAGTAGGACTCCAGCGTCTTGGGCTTGAGGGTCTCGCTGACCAGGATCGTGCCGATGTTGCTCGACTCGGCGAGGGTGCCGGCGACCGTGCGGTACTCCGTGGGGTGCTCGTGGCTGTCCTTGAAGTTGGTGTCGTAGCGCATCAGCCGGTTCGGGATGACGACCGGGGTCGACGGCGTCACGGTGCCCTCCTCGAGCGCTGCGGCCATCGTCATGATCTTCGAGGTCGACCCGGGCTCGAACACGTCCCAGAAGGCGACGTTGCTCAGCCGGACCCCCTTCTTCCCGACGTCGGTGTTGGGGTCGAAGGACGGGTAGGAGGCGACGGCCAGCAGGTTGCCGGTCTTCGCGTTCATGATGACGACGGTGCCGGACTTGCCCTTGGTCTCCTTGACCCGCTGCGCCAGGGCGTTCTGGGCGTACCATTGCAGGCCGGCGTTGACGGTGAGGGTGACGTCGTTGCCGTCGACCGCCGGATCCACCGAGCTCTGGCCGACCGGGATGACCGTGCCGTCGAGACCCTGCTCGAAGGTCTGGTGGCCCGGCTTGCCGTCGAGGTGGCCCTGCATCATCTGTTCGACGCCGCCGCCGGGTTTTCCGTCGCCGGTCATGTAGCCGACGAGGGCGGCGGTGGTCGTGCCCTGCGGGTAGGTGCGCTGCGAGCGGGTCGCCTTTCGGTCGCGGGCGATGCCGGGGATGCCCAGCTTGGAGATCGTGTTCCAGGTCAGCGGCGTGACCTCGCGGCTGAGGATGCGGTAGCGGCTGGTGCCGGTGAGCTCGCGCACCAGCTCGGAGACCGTGCTGCCGACCAGCGGGGCGAGCTTGGTCGCGGCGGCCTGCACGGCGGCCTCGGAGGTCGACGGGTCGCACTTCTCCTTGCGGGTGCCGTAGGTGCACACCGCCTGCTGGTCGGCGACGACGGTCTCGCGGACCACGCTCGAGGCCAGCACGGTGCCGTCCGAGGAGAGCACCTGGCCGCGCATGGCAGGGATGATCTGGACGGCCTGCCGCTTGAGCTGGGCCTCCTGGGCGACCGCCGTGGCGTCGAAGCCCTGGATGCGGACCAGCTGGGCCCCGAAGATGCTCAGCACGAACAGGCTGGCGATGGTGAGGAACCGCATCCGGCGACGCGGGTTGCCGGCGGGCGAGCTGGCGGCCCGGGCGACCTTGCGCCGGCCGGACCCCGCACCACCACCACTGCGAGCCCGGGCTGGTGTGGATGGACGGCGACCTGCGGGGCCGGGGCGGGTGCCGGTCGGGCGGGCACCCGTGGCAGGGGGTGCACCGCTCGACCGGGTTCCGGTGGCCCGGTGGGCGGTGGGCCGCGCGCCGGCCGGGCGGCCGGTGGCGCGAGCCGACGAGCTGCCCGCGGATGCCGTGCGCGAGGTCGACGCGGTGCCACCCGTGGCCTTGGGCGAGGAACGGGTGGTCTTGGGCGAGGACCCGGTGGTCTTGGGCGAGGACCCGGTGGCCGCCCGCGGTGCGCCCGGCGAGCGGGCCGGGGTCGACCCCGGCCGCGCGCGTCCCGAGGGAGGTGGCGTCCTGCGCTGGGTCACGGCGTTCTCCGTCGGTGCTGGTGTCGGGTGCGGGCTGGTGTCGGGTGCGGGGTGTGGTCGGGTGCGGGTCGGTCAGTTGGCCGGGGCCGGGCCGGCGACCGGCGGCTTCGCCGGGCCGGTGCCCGGCGTCGTCGGGGCCTTGGTCTTCGCGGTCGCGGGGGCCTTGGTCTTCGCCGGTGCGGTCGTCCCGGCCTTGGTGGTGGCGGTGGTCGTGGGCTTGGCCGTCCCGGTCCCTGGCGTCGCCGGGGCGCTCGGGCTGCCCGCCGGGGTTGCGGCGGTGGGGGCCGGCGGTGTCGCCACGGGAGTGCTCCTCGTCGGGGCCTGGGTCTCGGTGACCACGCTAAAGGTGCTGTCCGCTGTGGCCTTCTGCGCCACGCCGAGCACCTTGCCGTCGGACAGCCGCAGGAACGCCGGGGTGGCCGCCGGCACCATGCCGAGGTCACGGGCCCGCTGCGCGAGGGGCCCGGGGCCGGAGACCCCGTCGATGGAGTGCCGCAGCGCGTCCTGTTGGTCGGCCAGGGCGTCGGAACGCCGCTGGAGGTCGCGCATCGTGTACGAGCCCTTGGCCATCGCGGTGTTGAGCACCAGCACCGCCACGAAGCCACCGAGCAGCAGGGCGACGCACAGCGCGAGGAACAGGCCATTGCCCTGCCCCTGGGGCGGCGCCACGACCTTGAGCTGGTGCGGGGTCGTCGCGGCGCGACGTGGACTGGTGCGCGGTAGCGGCCGGGCCGGGGCGAGCTGGCTCATGCGGGAGCTCCGTTCGGGATGAGACGTTCGGCGGCGCGGAGGCGAGCCGAGGCGGATCGGGGGTTGGCGTGTTGCTCCTGCTCGCCGGGCACCTCGGCACCCCGGGTGAGCAGGCGCAGGTAGGCGGCGTACTCGGGCAGCTCGACCGGCATCCCGTGCGGGGTGCGGCTGTGTGCACCGGCGGCGAAGGCCTGCTTGGTGATCCGGTCCTCGAGCGAGTGGTAGGACAGCACGGCGATCCGGCCGCCGGGCGCCAGCACCTCGACGGCGGTGGTGACCGCGGCCTGCCACACCTCGAGCTCGGCATTGACCTCGATGCGCAGCGCCTGGAAGGTGCGCTTGGCCGGGTGCCCACCACTGCGCTGCGAGGCCGCGGGCACCGCGGCACGCAGCAGCTCGACCAGGCGCGCCGAGCTGGTGAACGGCTCCTTCTCGCGCTCGCGGAGGATCGCCGACGCGATCCGCAGGGCGAAGCGCTCCTCGCCGTACGTCTTCAGGACGCGGGCCAGGTCGCCGTGGCTGTAGGTGTTGAGCACGTCGGCCGCCGTGATTCCGGTCGACTGGTCCATCCGCATGTCGAGCGGCGCGTCGTGGCGGTAGGCGAAGCCCCGCTCCGGCTCGTCGAGCTGCAGCGAGGAGACGCCGAGGTCGAACAGGATGCCCAGGGCCGTGCCCTCGGCGCACTCCGCCAGCACCGTGGCGATGTCGTCGTAGACCGCGTGGACGCCCACGAAGCGGTCTCCGAAGCGGGCCAGCCGCTCCCCCGACAGCGCGAGGGCCTCCTCGTCGCGGTCCAGGCCGATCACCCGGGCGGCCGGGCAGCGGTACAGGATCGCCTCGGCGTGGCCACCCATGCCCAAGGTGGCGTCGACACACACCGCGCCGGGTGCCTGCAGCGCGGGCTCGAGGAGCTCGACGATGCGGTCGCGCAGCACCGGGACGTGCCGTGCGGCGGCGTCTCCTCGGCTGCTCATCGTGGTCCTCCGGTCGGGGCTGGGTGTCGGGCGGGGGCGGGGCGGTCGTGGGTGTTTCGGTCGGGGCGTCCGGCCGTGGGCCGACCCGGCGGCTGGTCCCCATCCGATCCGGGCCCGGCGCGGGGGAAGTCGCGTCGGGATCCGGGTCGGCTGGAGGCCGGCAGTCGGGTCGTGGGTCGTGGGGCGGGCGTCGTCGGTGAGGTGGGTCAGGGACGGAAGGGAGCGTCAGAGGCCCGGCACCACCTCCTGCGAGTCCACGGAGTAGGAGGAGTAGGCGGGCATGACCTCGGCGAGGTAGGAGTCCCAGGCGGCGGAGTCCCAGACCTCGAGCTTGTTGCCGTTGCCGATGACGGTGCACTCCTTGTCGAGGTGGGCGTACGAGCGCAGCGCGGCCGGGACGGTGACCCGGCCCTGCTTGTCGGGGGTGTCGGGGTGGGCGCTGGCTCGGAAGACGCGCACGAAGTCGCGTACCACCCGCGAGGAGCTGGGCGCGGACTGCATCAGCGACGAGATCCGGTGGAACTCGGCCGTGGGAAAGATGTACAGGCAGCCCTCCTGGCCGGTCGTGACGACCAGGCCGCCGGCGAGCACGGCGCGAAAGCGCGCCGGGAGGAAGAGCCGCCCCTTGTCGTCGAGCCGGGGCGTGAACGTACCCAGGAACTCGTCCACCGGCGCCACCTCCTCGACCCTTCACACCCACCCGGCCGCACCGGTTTCCCCCACTTTACTCCACCTTGGCCCTTCATACCGGGCCTATGCCCCGGCTGACTGGGTTTGATCTCAGCATCTTCCCAGTTCAGAGCGGTGGTGTGAAGTGGAGGAGAGAATGGGCAGCGCTCTCCGCACCGTGCTCCACGTCCTGCGACGGGCCTCTCGCCCGGCTCCCAACGCCCCTCGGAACCGAGGTTCGGGGCCCGAAGTGGGGCGCGGTGGGTGGCAACAGGGGCGGGTGGTGGAGGACGGTGGGGCGGCCGTGGTGGTGGCGACCCGGAGCACGGTGGAGCGGAGCTCTGCCGGTCGCGCGGATCGCCCGAAGGAGGGTTCGACAGCGGCGCCTGGCGGCGGCATCCCGACCCAGGTGAACCTCCGCAACCCGGCATCCGTGAGGCAAGATCAAGGGCACCCCGCGCCCCGACCGGTCGTTGGGTGGGTACCCACGAGGAAAGGCAAGGCCGTGAGCGACCTGGAGAACCCCCGCCGCACACCGACCGACACCGAGGCGAACGCGACGTCGCGGGGCGCGTCGCTCGACCAGGTGCTGCAGGTCTCGGCCTCCCTGGCCGCCGCGATGAACTCGGTCATCGAGGGCAAGCAGGCGGTGGTGCGCACCGCGATCACCGTGCTGTTGGCCGAGGGCCACCTGCTCGTCGAGGACGTGCCCGGCGTCGGCAAGACCCTGCTCGCCAAGACGCTGGCCCGCTCCATCGACTGCACCGTTCGTCGGGTGCAGTTCACCCCCGACCTGCTGCCCAGCGACATCACCGGTGTCTCGGTGTTCAACCAGGACGTGCGCGACTTCGAGTTCCGCCCGGGCGCCATCTTCGCCAACGTGGTGGTGGGCGACGAGATCAACCGGGCCTCGCCCAAGACCCAGAGCGCCCTGCTGGAGTCGATGGAGGAGGCCCAGGTCACCGTCGACGGCACCACCTACACGCTGCCGCGGCCGTTCATGGTGATGGCGACCCAGAACCCGATCGAGATGGAGGGCACCTACCCGCTGCCCGAGGCGCAGCGCGACCGGTTCATGGCGCGCATCTCGATGGGCTACCCGTCGGCCCGCTCCGAGCTGGCGATGCTCGACCTGCACGGTGGGGTGTCGCCGCTCGAGGGCCTCCAGCCGGTCACCGACGCGGCGACCGTCTCGTCGATGGTGCAGGCGGTGCGCGAGGTGCACGCCTCGCCGGCGGTGCGGCAGTACATCGTCGACCTCACCCACGCCACCCGCTCGAGCACCGCCCTGCGGCTGGGCGCCTCGCCGCGTGCCACCCTGCACCTGCTGCGCGCCTCGCGGGCGCATGCGGCGCTGGCGGGGCGCGACCACGTGCTGCCCGACGACGTGCAACAGGTTGCCGTGCCCGTTCTCGCCCACCGGCTGATCCCCACCGGCGAGACCCAGATGGCGCGGCGCTCGACGGCCGACGTCGTGGGCGACCTGCTGCAGCGGGTCCGGGTCCCGGCCCCGACCCGCTGAGCACCGTGCGCCAGCTTCGACGCTCCCTCACCACCCGCGGTGCGGCCTTCGCCGGCTCGGGCGTGGTGCTGGTCGCCGCCGGCATCCTGCTCGGGCAGCACGACGTCACCCGGGTCGGCATCCTGCTGCTCGCCCTGACGGCGATCGCCCTCGTGCTCGTGCGTCGCCACGGCCTGCACCTCGACGTCGTGCGCACCGCCACCCCCTCCCGCGTCGCGATCGACGAGCGAGCGGTGGTCACGGTGCGCATCCGCAACGTCGAGCCGACGCCCTCACCGGTCGTGATGGCCGAGGAGTCCATCGACTATGCGCTCGGCGACCGGCCACGCTTCGTGCTGCCCTCGCTGCGCCCCGGTGACGTGCAGGAGGTGCAGTACACCGTGCGGTCGCACACCCGCGGGGTGCACCGCATCGGCCCGCTCGGCGTGCGCGTGCGCGACCCCTTCGGGCTCACCCTGCGCACTGCGGCGGTGAGCGGTGACGCGGAGATCGTCGTGCTGCCCAAGGTGGTGCCGCTCCCCCACGGCCGCTCGCTCGGCAGCGGCATCGGCTCGGAGGGCTCGGTCCCGCACATGGTCGCCCTCCACGGCGAGGACGACCAGACCGTGCGCGAGTATCGCGACGGCGACGACCTGCGCCGCATCCACTGGCCGGCGACCGCGCGCACCGGCGAGCTGATGGTGCGTCAGGAGGACCGCCCGGCGAAGCGCCGCGCGGTGGTGGTGCTCGACATCCGCACGGTCGGGCACGGTGGCTCGGGGCGCAGCAGCTCGCTGGAGTGGTGCGTCACCACCGCCGCGTCCGTCACCGCCCACGTCGTGGATGCCGGGTACGCCGTGCACCTGCTCACCCCCGACGGCCGCGCCGACAACGGCGTGCACCACGACGAGACCCTCCCCGAGGCGCTCGAGACCCTGGCCCGCGTCGCGCTGGGGCCCGAAGACGGCCTGCGCACCGTGCTGCACGCCGCGAACGCCCTGACCTCGCAGGGCGGGCTGGTCGTCTACGTCGGCGGCCCGGTCGGCGACGACGACGCCCGCACGTTGTCCGCCCTGCGCCAGCTGGGCTCGGCCGGCGCCGCGATGGTCGTCGACCCCGAGGCCTTCGCCGGGCGCACCCGCAAGGGGGCTCCCGCCGCCGGGCGCACCGATGCCACGCTGGCGACGCTGCAGGCCTCGGGCTGGATGACGACGCCCGTCGACACCCGCACCACGCCGGCCCTCGCCTGGGCCGCCGTGGTCGGCGGCCAGGTCGTGGGGGCCCGGTGAACCGGGTCCGGCCCGTCGAGGCCCTCCTAGCCGCCCTCGCCACGCTCGCCATCACCCTGCCGCTCACCACCCTGTTCACCCCCTCAACGTGGTTCCGCCCCAGCGTGCTGCTGGTCGTGGTCGTCGCCCTCGTGGGGATGGGCCTGCGCCGCATCACCACGGCGCGCCCGCTGGTCGTCGTCGCCCAGCTGCTGGTCCTCACGCTCAGCACCTCGCTGATGCACGGCCGCGGACACCTCTTCGGGGGTGTGCTTCCGGTGCCGGAGACCGGGCGCGCGCTCGGGGTGCTGCTCTCGGAGGCGCAGGCGACGGTCACCAACTACACCGCACCGGCCCCCTCCAACCGCGGCACCATCCTGGCCATCAGCCTGCTCATCGGACTCACCGCCGTGGCCGTCGACGCGATCGGTGTCACCTATCGCAGCCCCGCGCTGGCCGGCATCCCGCTGCTGTCCGCGTTCCTCGCCTCCGCCACCAACTCCGGGGACGGGCTGGGGGCGTTGTACGCCGTGCCGGCGGCCCTGGCCTGGCTGGCGCTCGTCGGCCGGCAGGGAGTGTCCTCGCTGCGCGCCTGGGGCACGGCATCCCCGCACTCGTCCTCCGGCCCGCTCGCCGACCCGACCACGGCCTTCGCCACCCTGGGCCGGGTGGTCGGGGTCGGAGCGCTCGGCGTCGCGGTGGTGCTCCCGGCGCTGATCCCGCACCTCCCCACGACCTTCCTGGCCGACGGCCTGGGCCGCAGTGCCGACGGCCGCGGCGGGTCGGGCGCGAACGTGCGGCTCGCCTCGAGCATCGACATCGCCCGCGACCTGGGCAGCCGGTCGACCGACCCGGTGCTGCGCTACCGCAGCACCTCCGACCGGCTGGAGCCGCTGCGCGTCGGCATCCTCGACAGCTACCGCCGGGGGCAGTGGCAGTCGAGCGCCGACTTCACCTTCGTGCCCGTCGACGGCCAGATCCCGGACCCGATCGCCGGGCCCGAGGTGCCCCGCCGGGTGGAGCGGCTCTCGGTGAGCGAGAACGCGATCGGCGTCCCCCAGGTCGCGCTGCCCCCCGGCGCGATCGGCAGCCCGTTCCCCGCCGGCACGTGGAACATGACGGTGCCCGGGCTGGTGCAGCTCAGCGCGCCGGCCACGTCGTACTCGACCGAGTTCGTCGAGCTCGACCCGGAGGACGGCCAGTTCGCGGCCGACCTCGGCAACCCCCCGCTCGACGGCAACGACCTCGAGGTCGACCCGCGGGCCGACACCGAGGTACGCGCGGTCCTCGACGAGATCACCGACGACGGCGACACGGCCCTGGAGGTGGCGCGCAAGGTGCAGGCCTACCTGCGGGGCGCGCAGTTCACGTACTCCCTCGAGCTGGCCGACCAGGCCGCCGACGGCAACCTGTCCGACGAGCCGCTGGCCCGCTTCCTGGAGACCAAGCGCGGCTACTGCGTGCAGTTCGCGTCGGCCATGGTGATGCTCTCGCGGGCGGCCGGCATCCCGGCCCGGATGGCGGTCGGGTTCCTGCCGGGCGCGATCGACGGTGACGACCGGGTCGTGCGCATCTCCGACGCCCACGCCTGGCCCGAGCTCTACTTCCCCCGGCTGGGCTGGGTGCGGTTCGAGCCCACCCCCGGCACCCGCAGCGGCGTCGCGCCGGAGTACACCACGACGCCGATCGGCAGCGGGTCCTCCGCGAGCGCCAGCCCGACGACATCGGGATCGACGCCCTCGGCGACTCCCTCCACCGGGCCCTCGCGCGACGTGACCGCCGACCAGACCGACACGACCGGCGGCACCACCGGTGGCGGGCCGGTGCGCTTCGTGGAGCGGAACGCCACGACGATCCTCGTCGTGCTCCTCGCGCTCCTGCTCGCCGCGATCGTGCCGTTCGGGGGGTGGCTGTCCCGGCGCCGTGCCCGGGCCGCCGCCCGCGACGACGCCGAGCGCGTCGAGGCGGAGTGGCAGTCACTGCTGCTGCGCCTGCAGGACATCGGGTTCGTGCCGCCCGACGGCGCCACACCGCGCCAGGCCTCCCGGCAGATCGGGCACGACGCCTACCTCACCCCTGACGAGAACGACGCCCTCGGGCGCGTGGTGACCACCCTCGAGCGGGCGCGCTACGCCCGCGCCGGCGCCGACCTCGTCGACGTCAGCGACGACGCCCGCACGGTCTGGCGAGGCGCGCTGTCGCGGCGGCGCCGCGGCGACCGGGCCCGCGCCCTGCTGCTGCCCGAGGAGGGCAAGCGGATGTGGCGGGGTCTGGGCCGCTCCCTGCTCTTCTGGCGCCGACCGGACGAGAACGCTCCGGTCGACGACTGACGAGCGCTGTCCTCGTAGGTCGCGACTGCGGCGCTCCGCGAGAGGGGGTGATCGGGGCATCTGCGCACGGATTGGTGCTGCGCTCACCGGGGTTGCCTGGTGGGACGCCGGATGCCGCGCTCCTGGTGGGGAGCGCGGCATCCGGTGTCGTTCGGGACGGGCCCGGTCAGTCGAGGTAGTCGCGCAGGGCCTGGCTGCGGCTGGGGTGCCGCAGCTTGCTCATCGTCTTGGACTCGATCTGGCGGATCCGCTCGCGGGTGACGCCGTAGACCTTGCCGATCTCGTCGAGTGTCTTGGGCTGGCCGTCGGTGAGGCCG
>JBBQNZ010000080.1:0-18764 GCA_038330415.1 Actinomycetales bacterium
AGCTTCCTCGACGCCCTCGCCGCGTTACGCAAAGTGCTTTGGGCTCAACGAATTACAGCCATGTCACGCTCCGAACCCGAGAACACGATAATCACCGAGGCGATACTCGACACGCTCGCCTACGCTGCATAGACCCAGCGAGGACTGCGAAAGTCCACTCCTCAGGAACGTGGGTGAAAACCGACGCCCGGACGAAGGTTTTCACCCACGTTCGGGGCCGGCGGATCCTCGCGGTCGAGCACCCACACGCTGAGCTCGACACTCACCGCTGACCCCACGGCATCCGGCGCCTCCGCCCCGGCCACCGCCACGACGAGCGCCTCCTCGACCAGCCCGCCGTCGAGGTCGAGGCGGGCGGCCAGCTCGGCTTCAGTCACCGCCTCGGGTCCGCCCACCCAGGTGGTACAGGGCCCGGTCACCCCGAGAGCGAGGGAGATCCGCCCGGTCACGCTGTTCGACAGCGTCCACGGGAAGGCCCCGGGCGCGGCGAGCGCGTAGCCGGTGGTCTGGGCGGCCCGCCAGAAGGCCAGAGCCTCGCGGGAGCCGTTGTCGGGGGTCGCGACGTGCAGCGCCACCCGCGGGCCGGTAGGCAGCGGCGGGTCCGCCTCGATGAGGCGAGCCGCGACCCACGCGGCCACCGCCTCCCCTGTGGCGTCGAGGGGCTCGCTGGTCCATTGCTGCGTCGTGGTCATGCGGCCCTCCCGAGGACGAGGGCGGAGTTCAGCCCGCCGAAGGCGTAGCCGCAGCTGAGCACCCACTCGAGGCCGGGCGCCGCCCGCGCGGCCAGGACGACGTCGACATCAAGCGCCGGGTCGACATCGCCCACACCAGCATTCGGCACGAGGGTCGCGGTCTCGAGGGACCGCACCGCCACCACGGCCTCGATCGCGGTGGCGGCCCCGAGGGCGTGGCCGAGTGCCCCCTTGATGCTGGAGACCGGCGGCGGCGCGTCGCCGAAGACGGTGTGCAGGGCCAGCGACTCCGCAGCATCCGAGCGTGGGGTGCCGGTGCCGTGCGCGCTGACCCACCCGATGGCGTCCGGTGAGAGGTCGGATGCCGTGAGTGCGGCGCGCATGGCCGCGGCCATGCCGCTGCCGTCCACGCGCGGCGCCGTGGGGTGGTGCGCGTCGGCGCTCAGACCGAGCCCGCTGACGACGGCGCGGGCCACGACGGCATCCTCACGTCGTTGCAGCACCACGAAGGCGGCGCCCTCACCGAGCGTCATGCCCCGACGGCCCAGGCCGAACGGCGCGCAGCCGTCCGGAGCCATCGCTCGCATCCGGGCGAAGCCGACCAGGGCGATCCTCGAGAACGGCTCGACGCCGCCGGCGAGGGCGATGTCGACGCGGCCGGAGGCGACGGCGCGAGCAGCCGCACCGATCGCGTAGTTGCCTGCAGCACAGGCTGTTCCGATGGTGCGACACGGGCCGGCGAGGCCGAGCTCCGTCGCCACGGAGGTGGCGAACACCTGCGACCCACCTAGGGCCAGGTCGAACGTCCCGCTCGCCGTCGAGTCCTCATAGACGCCGGACTCGCCCATCGTCGTGCCGACGAAGACACCCACGCGGCTCGGGTCGACTCCGTCGACGAGGCGGCCGTCGGCGCCGAGCAGCCCCGCGTCGGCCAGTGCCTCCCGGGCGGCGCGGTGTGCCAGCGCACGACCACGCACCCGCACGCCGGGCACGTCGTCGCCCCAGACCGCGTCGTCGACCCGGCACGCGACGTCGAGCGAGTGCCCCTCGGCGGCGAGGTCGGGCCAGTGCCGCACCGCCGTGCGCCCGTCGAGGATGCCGTGCCACGTCGCCGCGACGTCGCCGCCCAGGGCGCTGACCGCGCCGGTGCCGGTGACGACGGCCTGGGTGGGACGGCTCACGGTGCACCCACGAGGGCGCTCTCGAGGAAGTCGGCGACGGCATCCATCGAGCTCAGTCCCGGCCACGCGTCGTCGGGCACGGCGATGCCCAATCGGTACTCCAGCCGCGCGACGAACTCGAGCACGGCCAGCGAGTCGACCTCGAGGTCGAGGCCGAAGTGCGCGGCGGTGTCGGCGTCCGGCGCGACGTCGGGGGCCGCGACGGCGAGCTCCTCACGGATGACGGACAGGATCTCCGAGCGGTTCATGATGCCTCCTCGAGGGGATGGGGGTGGGGGTGCTGCGCCAGCTCGGCCGCGGGTGCGTCGAGGAGGGGGGCGGTGGGGTCGCCGAGCAGCCGGTAGGTGGCGGCGTGCGGGTCGTGGGGCGCGACCATGACCACCAGGTCACCGATGGTCCGGGCCGACCCGAGGCCGCGGGCGATGCGCAGCGCCCAGCGGGCGTTGCCGGTGTGCACGCTCGAGGTGACCGCGCCGAGCGTGGCCGCGGCGACCCCGCGCAGCGGCAGCGACTCAGCGAACGACAGGCCGGTGCGGCGGCGGCTCGCGGTGTGACACGTCAGCGACACGACGGCGCCGGCGGGTCGGTGCCCCTCCAACGAGACCGCGTCCGCCAGGTGGCGGGCCCGCGTCCCGGCGTAGCCGACCCAGCCGACCGGGCGGCCGTGCCCGACGTACAGGCCCAGGGCCGGGCCCGAGGCGAGCAGGTCGACGAGGTCGTCGCGGCTCAGCTCGTAGGCCGTGGCCCGGCGCACCCGGCACCCGTCGTCCGCCTCGCCACCGAGGCGCACGATGCGGTCGACGAGCCGGTCGAAGCGCGGGTGCCGCTCGCCGAGCACGGCGAGGGTGCACGGCGCACCGGATGCCGGCCGGCCGGCATCCGCCCGACCCGTCACCCGCGCGGCCCGGGCGTGCACAGCCACGGCCGTGTGAGCGAACCTGGCCAGGTCCTGCGCCGACGTCGCCGGCAGCCAGGCCGCGGGAACCACCCGTCCGTCCCGTGCGGTGAGCACCGGGCCGGGCAGCACGGTGCGCGGCGACCGCTCCCGCGGCCCCACCACGAGCACAGCCGCTGCGCCGTCGGCCAAGGCGGAGACCGCGCGAGAGCCGCCCCCGGCAACGGCGCCCCAGGGGAGCAGCCGCAGGCCGGGGCCGTGGTGCCAGTGGTCGAGGAGCGGGCCGAGTGCGTCGGCGGAGGCCGGGTCGGCGATCACGGTCACCGGCCCGCGTGCCAGGCCCTGAGCCTCGTGGTGCGCGGTGCCGGTCACGCCGCGCGGACCAGGTCGACGTACGGCTGCCACGGCGCGACCTCGGCGTCGGTCTGGCCCTCGAGGATCTTGCGGACGTACCAGTGCATGATCACCTGCGCCTGCATCTCCGGGTTGAGGGTGGCCCAGGTGGAGCCGTCGGCCGCGAGGTCGTCGTCACCGTCCTCGCCCATCCACTCCCCGACCGGGCCGGTCTCGACGGCGGTCCCGAAGTCCCTGGGAATCGTGACCGTGGGCGTGGCCTGCTCGCGGTAGCCGTAGTTGTAGCCGGTGTCGCCCACACCGTCGCCGGTCGCCTGCGCGTAGACCGCGTCGGCGAGGTAGGCCGAACCGACCTGCTGGTACTGCCACACGTGGGTCAGCTCGTGGATCATCGTGCGGCGGCTCAAGCCCTCGTCGACGTTGAAGTTGACCAGGCTGTTGGTGACGAAGGCGCGGGACTCGGTGCTGGTGCTGAACCAGTCCTGGACGCCGAAGATGACCTCGTTGGTGATGTCGTCGACCGCGAAGAAGATGTGGTCGTAGTCGAGGGCGTCGTCGAAGACCAGCCGCGCCTCGGCCACCTCCTGCGGGGTCATCGCCCGGTAGCCGGCGAGAGTGCTGCACAGGATGCTGACCGCTGCACCGAGCGCGGCGCCGACGATGTCCCACGCCGCCGCGAGGATGTCGACCACGGCCCGGCCGACCGCCTTGGCGGAACGCACGAACGCCTCCCAGGCGACCTCGCCGAGGGTCCACACGTCATCCGCGACCTGGCCGAGGGTCTTGCCGACGGCGTCGAGCGCGCGCAGCAGGTTGTCGAGGGCGTCGCCGGGGTTGGCGAGGGTGGCCGCCACGAGCTGGGCGATGGTCTTCCCGAGGTCGAGCAGCGACTGCACCGTCTCGGTGAGCACCTCCAGCGAGCGGTCGAGCGCCCAGGCCATCACGTCGACGAGCGCGGCGCCGGCATCGAGGACGCCCTTGATCACGTTCCCGAGCGCCGGCAGCGCGTCGTTGGCGACGTAGGAGAGCACGTACTCGATGCTGTTGCCGACCCGCTGGGTCGCCTCGCCGAGCAGCTGGAGGGCCTGGCCGCCGGTGGCCTCGGCCCATTCGATCACCGTGCGGATCGCCTCACCGGCCGCTTCCACCGACGTGAGGATCGCGTCGAACATCGCGGCCCCCTGGGCCCGGGCCCAGTCGAGGATCTCGGTGACGCTGTGCTTGACGAAGCGGATGGCGAGCACCGCCTGGCGCCACAGCTCGCTGGCGAGGGCCTCACCCCGCTCGATCAGCCACTCGAAGATGTCGCCGACCGGGCCGAGCGCCTGGAGCACGCCGGTCACCAGCTTGCGGAGCACGAAGTAGCCCTTGGCGACGACGGCCTCGAGCAGGTCGGTCACCGCGGCACCGACCTCGATCGCGGCCTGGATGAGGCGGGCCGCGACGGCATACGTGAACTCGACCATCGCCCCGGCGAACTCGACGATGGTCTTGCCGAGCTCGAAAGCGGCCTTGACCACGTCCTTGAGCACGCTGAAGGCGATCTTGGCGAGGTCGCGCAGCACGGTGACCAGGGCCTTGCCGAGGTCAAAGGCGATCTGAACGAGCTTCTTGAGGGCCGTGAAGCCGGCCGAGGCGATGCTCGTGACAAGGTCGACGAGGGTCTTGCCGGCGTCGATGAGGCCCTGCACGACGGCCCGGCCGATGGCGATGGCGGCCTGGGTGGCGTACGAGACGAGGTCGACGACGGCCTCGCCGATGCTGGCCGCGGCGGCCGCGACGCGCCGGACGAAGTCGGCGCCGGCCGAGACCGTGGCGTCGAGCACCTGGCCCAGGGTGTTGCCGAGCTCGCGGAAGGAGCGGACCACCTGGCCGAGCAGGTCGCCGGGGCGGGTCACGAGGGTCACCAGGATCTCGCCCATCGCCTTGCCCAGCGCCAGCAGCGAGGTGACGACCCCCTTGACGAGGGCGAAACCGAACGCGACGGCCTGCGCGAGGATGTTGCCGATCTCCTTGCCGATCGCGATCAGCGCTTCGACCGCCTTCTGGATGAAGCCGATCGCCAGCCCTGCGATGGTCGACAGCAGCTGGGCGAGCGTGCGCCCCAGTTGGTCGATGGCGCGGAAGACGTCGACGATGACCGACTGGGCGAGCTCGAGGGCACTGACGACGATGTCGCGCATCGCGATGCCGATCTGCTCGAGCGCGTTGATCATCGTCTTGAGTACCTGGAAGGTGGCCTCGGCGATCTTGCCGACCAGCTCGGCCAGGGTGGCGGCCGCTGCGTACAGCGCGTGGGCCAGGTCCTTGACGGCCTCGATGGTCCAGTTGACGACGTCGGAGATGGCCTCGACGAACGCGGTGCCGATGGCCTCGAGCGCGTCGACCACCGCGTTCACGGCATCCGAGATGGCGTCGCCCACGTCCTCGAAGAACTCGACCACGGCGTCGTCGACGTCGGGGCTGGGCAGCCCCATCGCGTGGGCCCGCATCACGGCACCGGCGTCGCGCAACCAGCTGCCGACCTCCTTGGCGGCCCGCTTGTCCACCGTGCCGTCGGTCCTGACCACGAGCGACTCCATGACGGCTCGGCCCTGGGTGCGCGGGAGCAGCGAGATGGCCTGCACGACCCCGCGCCCCTGGCCCTCCTGCCGGTAACCCTGGATGAGCGCGCGGCGACGGGTGTCGTCCATGCCCGCCACGGCCTGGAAGAGCTGGCGGTGGTCCTCGGTCGTCTTCAACGTGGCGGCGTAGCCGCGGGCAAGGGCGACGGCCCGGTTCGGGCTGCGGTCGAACGCCTCGACGAAGGCAGGAGCGGCCTCCACGGCGCTGAACTCCGTTGCCTTCAAACGCTTTCGGAGGGTGGAGAGGTCGGCGATCGGGATGTCGGACGTCGCGGCGATGATCCGGTTGGGCATGGTGGGTCTCCTGCTTCGGTGGGCTGCTTGCTGCACAGGAGGCCGGTGGGTGACCGGTGATACCTGCGGCCTTCCCGACTCATTGCGAGACAGCCACCTCCGGGCGCGGCGAACCAGCCCGCCACGGTGGGTCATTCGCAATCAGTCGGGCTGTGGCGATGGCCGCAGGTAGGCGCCGCGCGGGCCCGGCGGTGGGACGCTGGGAGGGGTCGGCCTGCCGTCGACCGGCCTGGGAGATGAGGACGATGACCATGCGGACGTCCACCGCGGCACGGGTCGCCATGGTGCTGCTCGCCGTGCTGGGGGTGGTGGCGCTGTCCGCCTGCGCCGCCGGGCCCAACCCCGCGCTTGACACCGGCCCCGACCCGGCCGGGTTCTGGATGGGCCTGTGGCAGGGCTTCATCTCGCCGATCACGTTGATCGTGTCGCTGTTCACCGACCAGGTGTCGATCTACGAGGTGCAGAACAGCGGCAACTGGTACGACGTCGGCTTCATGATCGGCGTCAGTTCGTTCTTCGGCGGAGGCGCCGGGGGCGGCGCCGCCAGCAGGCGCCGTTGACCACGATCTTGTCGCACGATGTCGGGATCAGGGGGTGGCGACCGGGGTGCCCGGCGCGCTGTCGAGCACCGGATCGAGCTCGGCGTAGCGGTGGAACCACGGCTGCGCCTGCTCGAGCTGCGCAGCCACCTGCAGCAGCAACCCGTCGGAACCGAGCCGCCCCACCAGCTGCACACCCAGCGGCAGCCCGGCATTCGTCCAGTGCAGCGGCACGCTGATGGCCGGCCGCCCGGTGAGGTTGGCGAGCTGCGTGTAGGGCACCCAGCTGAGGTTGTCGGTGATGATCTGGTCGAGCATGCCCGATGCCGAGAGCAGCTTGCCGGTGCGCGTGCGGGACACCACGCGCGCCGCCCGCTGCAGCGACCGAGACGAGTCGAGGGCGCCCACCGCCAGCGGCGGCTGCGCCAGGGTCGGCGTCAGGAAGATGTCGTGGGTCTCGTGGAACCGGGCCAAGGCCCGGGTGTGCGCGTTGATGTTGGTGACGGCCTCGATCAGGGGACGGATGCCGGCCGCGCGCCCGAGCTCGGCGGCGGCCAAGGTGTCTGCCTCGAAGTGGCTGTCGGGCGACCCGAACCGTCGCCTGGCGTCGGCGATCTGGGCATAGAGCTGCGCGAACCAGATGGTGAGGAAGTCGCGCGCCAGCGCCTCGTCGTCGTGCGGGGGGCTGACCTCCTCGACCTCGTGGCCCAGTTCGGCCAGCAGGGTGGCGGCGGCCTCGACCGCGAGCACCGCCTCGCGGTCGGGGTGGGCGTTGATCGCCGACGCGGCGGAGTAGCCGACCCGTAGCGTGCCCGGTGCGCGAAGGACCGCCTCGGCGAACGGCACCGGCGGCATGGCGCCCTCGTAGGCGGCCCCGGCATCCGGCGCGATGATGGCGTCGAGCAGCGCCGCGCTGTCGCGCACCGTGCGGGAGACCACGCCCTGGGTGACCATGCCGAACATCAGCTCGCCGGTCTGCGGGCCGTAGGGGCCGATGCCACGGCTGGTCTTCAGCCCGACGAGGCCGTTGCACGCGGCCGGGATGCGGATCGAGCCACCGCCGTCGTTGGCGCCCGCCGCCGGCACGATGCCGGCCGCGACCGCGGCGCCGGACCCCCCCGACGAGCCGCCAGGAGTTCGGGTGACGTCCCACGGGTTGCGCGACACCCCCCACAGCGCCGACTCGGTGACGGCCTTGGCCCCGAACTCCGGGGTGTTGGTCTTGCCCAGGATGACCAGCCCGGCCTCGAGGAAGCGTCGCGTCACGAGCGCGTGCTCGGTGGCCACGTCGTGGGCCAGGGCGCGGGAGCCGCTCGAGGTCGGGAAGCCGGCGTACTCCTGGGCCAGGTCCTTGATGAGGAACGGGACTCCGGCGAAGGGGCCAGTCAGGCCCGGGTCGGCGGCGCGCGCGTCGGCGACCCGGGTCAGCGGCATCACGACCGCGTTGATGGTCGGGTTCACCGTGTCGCTGCGCTCGCGGGCCAGGGCCAGCAGCTCGGATGCCGTGACCTCCTT
Organism: Actinomycetales bacterium; assembly: GCA_038330415.1. GTDB lineage: Bacteria > Actinomycetota > Actinomycetes > Actinomycetales > Dermatophilaceae > Fodinibacter. The sequence continues at coordinate 8,095 of JBBQNZ010000080.1, forward strand.
CGCGGCCACGAGGCCGGCCAGCGTGGTCGCATCGGAGCTGAGGTACTCGTCGAGGTCCATCCCCAGAATGTAGGCCCCCGGACCTCCGGCCGGACCAGGGTGACGGACGAGGTCAGGGGCGCAGCAGCACCACGATCGGCCCGTGGCTGGTGACGGCAGGACCTGCTCGAGGGGTGACCCGGGTGGGAGTCGGAGGGCTCGATCCGCCACGCTGGGCACACGTGCCCCGACCCGTCAGGAGATTCCCATGGCCAACGACTGGAACCAGAACATCATCGACGAGTTCCGCGCCAACCACGGCACGGTGAGCACCGCTGGTTTCGGACGGGCCCTGGTGCTGCTGCACCACCTGGGCGCGAAGTCCGGCCAGGACCGGGTGACGCCGGTGATGGGCCTGCGCCAGGACAACGACACCTGGCTGGTTGCCGCCTCGAAGGCCGGCGCACCCGATAACCCCGCCTGGTTCCACAACCTGCAGGCCCACCCGGACGTCTCCATCGAGGTGCCGGGCGAGGGCACGGTGGCGGTGCGCGCCCGCGTGCTCGAAGGTGCCGAGCGCGATTCCGGCTGGGCGCAGTTCACGGCCGCGAGCCCGGGGTTCAAGGAGTACGAGACCCGCACGACCCGGGTCATCCCGGTCGTGGCACTGCACCGCCGGGAGCCCTGAGCGGGAGGGTTGTTCGCGGCGGTGACCGGCCGGCTGACCGCGGCGGGGTCAGCGCGGAGCTGGCGACGCGGCATCCGACGCGGGCGACCCGGCATCCGACGCGGGCGACCCGGCATCCGCTGTGGGCGAGGCGGCAGCCGCCCGGGCGCCGAACCGGTCGTCGGGGTCGAGACGGGTCAGCAGGGCCTCTCCGATGGCGGCCAGCTGGTCGAGCTGGGTGCGCGAGAGCGGGTCGAGCACGAGCTGGCGCACCGCGTTGACGTGGCCCGGCGCAGCGTCGACGAGGGTGTCCCAGCCGGTGGGCGTGAGCCGGGCGTTGGTGGCGCGACGGTCCTGCGGGCAGGGGAAGCGCTCCACCAGCCCACGGTCCTCGAGACGGGCGATGACGTGCGAGAGGCGGGGGAGGGTGCCGTTGGTGCGGTGGGCGAGCGCCGTCATCCGCAGGGTGCGCTCCGGTGCCTCCGACAGCATGGCCAACACGAAGTACTCGAAGTGGGTGAGCCCCGAGTCGCGCCGGAGCTGAGTGTCGAGCGCCGCCGGCAGTAGCTCGGCGACCGCGGACAGCCGCAGCCACGCGGCCCGCTCGTCGGGGTCGAGCCATCGGGGTTCCATGGTGGACAGCCTAGCGCATTACTTGTAGGAACAACTATTGGCATGGCCGTGTTGGTAATGGTGAGACCCACATTCCACGAACCCAAGGAACAGACCATGGCGAACATCTCGATCATCGGAACCGGAAACATGGGGCAGGCCATCGCGGCGGACGCAGGGCGTGGCGGGCACGCCCTGCAGCTCCTCGGGCGCGACGACCTCGGCGGTGACCTCGGCGACGTCGTCGTGCTGGCCGTGCCGTACGCCGCTGTCGCCGACGTCATCACCGCCGCGCGCCAGGGGCTGGCCGGCAAGATCGTCGTCGACATCACCAACCCGGTGAACTTCGAGACCTTCGACGGCCTCACCGTGGCCGCCGACGGCTCGGCCGCCGCGGAGGTCGCCGCCGCCCTGCCCGACGCGCAGGTGCTCAAGGCGTTCAACACCAACTTCGCCGGCACACTGGCCGGTGGCACCGTCGGTGACCTGCCCACCACCGTGATGCTCGCCGGTGACGATGCCGACGCGAAGTCGCTGCTCGCCGGCATCGTCACGGCCGGCGGCCTCAAGGCCATCGACACCGGGTCGCTCGCGCGGGCCCGTGAGCTCGAGGCGCTCGGCTTCCTGCAGATCACCCTCGCCTCCGGCGAGAAGGTGTCCTGGACCGGCGGTTTCGGCATCGTCGGCTGACGCGGTCGACTGAATCAAGAACTGGCACAACATGACCCATGCCACCGCCTTCGGCGAGCCGGTCGTCGCCCGCTACGGCGCCGACGACCCGCACGCGCCGCTCGTCGTGCTGCTGCACGGTCGCGGCTCGAACGAGCAGGAGATCCTGACGCTCGCGGCGCACCTGCCCGGCGGCGTCGAGTACGCCGCCGTGCGGGCCCCCATCGCCGAGGGCGGTGGCGATGCCTGGTTCGCCAACCGCGCGGCCAGCCGCGCGCTCGCGGCATCCTCGAGCGATCAGCGCTCCCACAGGCATGCAGTCGCCCGAGGACAGTCACCGTGCGAGCCTGACGACCGCGCAGACCGGCTCGACGGCATGTCACCAGACGCACTCGTCCAGGATCGGTTCGGGCCGAACCGTGCGGCCCCGGGTCGCGGAGTCCGCGCGGCGTGATGGACGACACCACCAACGAGCCAGGGGGTACAGCCAAGTGCTGCACCCACCCTGGGCGCCAACGGTATCGTCGTGAATGCGGCCACTGTCTGCCGCACAACAATCGAGGCGACATGAGTTCGCGCGCCCCCCGTCACACGGTCACCTTCGTGGCCGCCGCCGCACTCTCCGCTGCCGCCCTGCTCGGCAGCGCCGCGACTGCCGGCGCCCTCACCTCGCCCATCACGACCACGACCAGGTCCCCGTCCAGGTGGAACGCGGACGTCAAGGTGGCCTCCTTCAACGTGGGCGGGGTGTCCACGGACGCCCAGGCGAGCGGCGATCACCGCACCTGGCGCATACGGCGACCCGTCGTCGTCGCCGAGATCCTCAGCAGTCGCCCGGACGTCCTCGGTGTGCAGGAGGCCAACCAGTCGAGCATCTACCCGGCGAACGTCGACTACGGCGTCAACCAGTACATGGACCTCAAGGGGGCGCTGGTAGCCCAGGGCGGCCACTACGCGCTGACGAACACCTACGCTTACAACTGCGCGAACTCGGCCAGCAGCGTCAACTGCGTATACACGAACCGTGGTGCCTCCCAGGACAACCGGATCCTCTACAACACCGACACCGTGACCCTGGTCAAGCAGGGGTCGGTGAAGTACGCCCACCAGACGGCCGGCAAGAACACCCGGTACCTCGCGTGGGCCATCGTGAAGATGAAGGCGACCGGCAAGCAGCTCTTCTTCGCCAACACTCACCTCGACCCCTATACGGAGTCGGTCCGTCGAGCTGAGTGGGACGAAGTGATCGCCAACACCAAGCGGCTGGCCGGCGGCCTTCCGGTCGTGTCCGTCGGGGACTACAACACCTCAAAGTTCAGCAGCTACGCCGCGACCTACCTGCCGAAGATGAAGGCGGCCGGCTACGGTGACCTCTTGGGTCAGACGTACGCGACCCCACTGTCGCACCCGCGTGCAGCGGTGTTGGACAGGGCATGGGTCAACTCGTTCAACGATTACGGCCGCGACGCCCGTGGCTACTCCTACGAGGACGGCCAGAACCGGATCGGGAACAACATCGACTGGATCTTCGCTACGAACTCGCTGCCGGTGAAGGCGTGGCTGACCGCTGCTCCGATCAACCGGACCACGTTCCAGCTGGTCGGTGTCATCCCTTCCGACCACTTCCTCATCCAGGCCACCCTCACCCTGAAGTAGCTGCCCCGCCCGCCCCGCCGCCCCGCCTCGAGCAGGGTGACGGTGCTGATGGCGACGAGTCCGCGCTCGCCGGTCGTGCGCTTTCCAGAGCGTTCAGATTGCCCGGTCCTTATGGGCAGGACCAGCCAGGCCCGCCTGCGCGACTGGAGGCGGGCGCCGCGGTTCTCACGCCACGCTCGTGCGCTGCCGCGGCCGGTAACGTGCGTCAGCTACGGCGGTGACCGTCAGCACGGCCACGAGCCCGAGGCCGCTGCCGGCCAGCAAGAACAACAGTCCAACCACCCACAAGCCGCTCTCGTCTGTCGACGCGGCGTTCAGGGCCCATGGCAAGGCGAACCCGATGTCGGCGGCACCTGTGAGTACGAAGATCGCCCACCCGCTGGGAACCCAGAGATAGGCGAGTACGGCTGCGCCCGATATCGACAGTGCGCACCCGAGCACCTGCCAGGCGCGATACGGACCTTGTGCGACCCCGTCGACCTGGTAGTACTCGTGGTCCCATCCCAACCAGGCGAACCACATGGCCGCTGCAAACAGTCCGAGAGCGACAGCCGTCCCCCCAAGTCGAGCGGCTCGAGGGTGCACGTGGTGGGCGGGATCCGCCGGCTGATGTGGGGTCATGTGTTGAGTCTGGCGGTCGTGGAGTCTGCCACGCTTCTGTATTCGTACTCAGGCGATCCCTCGTGCGCGTGCACCCTGAATCGTCCGCTCGTCCCGCACGGGCCACGCCGCTACCGCCTCGCAGCAGATATGGCGGCCCGCGGCAGGGGTCGTCATGCCCCCGCTATGCCCGCGGAATCCACAGCAGGAGGGCCCTGATCACGTTTCCGCAGATCAGGGCCCTTCGGTCGGGGTGACAGGAGCCGCGCTCTGCGTCCGCTCCTTCGTCGCGACCGCAGTGCACTCCCAGCATCGCTGTCCCCGACAGCGAAGGGCGGTTGGTCCGACTCCGTCGGCCACCCGCCCTCACGCTGTCGGGGTGACAGGATTTGAACCTGATTTGGACGCGTTTCCATGAGGTACCATGAGTGGTCAGCACAGCGAATTCGGCTTTACTGCAACGGTATTCGTAGCGGCACTGGTGGACAGAGATGGACAGGACTAGCCGCCACTGTTGCACGTATGTTGCACGGCGAGGGGTGACATGGCGTCCAGACGACGTGGGTTCGGCAGGGTGCGCCGCCTGCCATCGGGCAGGTACCAAGCGGGCTATCTCGGACCAGACCTGGCTCTCCACAACGCGTTGGACACTTTCCACACGCGTGAAGACGCCGAGGCCTGGCTATCGAGGGAGCGCGAGTTGACGCACTCCGACGCATGGCGTCCCGTCAACGTGCGCGCAGAACTGGCGCGGCGTCAGCCCGTCACCCTTGAGTCATTCGCTGAAGCATGGCTGGGTTCGAGGACTCTCAAACCGCGCACCGAAGCGCTCTACCGAAGCCTGCTCGATCGGTTCATCCTCCCAGGGTTGGGTGAGATGCCGCTGAAGGACCTGAGCCCGGCCATTGTTCGCGCTTGGCACGCGACAGTCACTCCGCATCGCCCAACTCAGCGAGCTCACGCGTACAGCCTTCTGCGCGCCATCTGCTCCACTGCAGTGATGGATGAGGTCATCCAGGCGAATCCCTGTCGCGTGGCCGGCGCGGGCTCTGCGAGACGGGCCCGGCGGATCGTGCCGCCCACGTTGCCGGAGGTTGAGATCCTCGTTCGCTCCATGCCGGAGCCGTATCAGCTGCTCGTGCTTCTCGCCGCGTGGTGTGGCCTCCGACTGGGCGAGCTGATTGAGCTTCGCAGAAAGGATGTTGACTGCGACGCGTTGGTGCTTCACGTGACTCGAGCGGCAACCCGCTTGTCCGGGGGCGTCGTCATCGGTCTGCCGAAGTCCGACGCCGGAGTGCGCAGCGTGCACATACCGCCCCACCTGGAGCCTGTGCTCCTCGCCCATCTTCAGCAGCACGTAGGACTAGGCAAGGAGTCCCTGCTCTTCCCCTCGGTGAACGATCCGACCACAACGCTTCACCATCAGACGCTCTACAAGCAGTGGGGCCACGCTCGACTTGCCGCCGGTCGCCCTGACCTGCGGATCCACGACCTTCGTCACGGCGCCGCAGTCATGGCTGCGCGGTCGGGCGCCACCCTCGCTGAACTCATGCAGAGGCTTGGGCATTCGACGTCAAGAGCTGCGATGCGGTACCAGCACGCAGCGCAAGGCCGCGACGCGGAGATAGCAGTGGCGCTATCGCGAATGGCCATGGGCAGCCAGCCTCCTCGGGGAGGTTGGCCATCGCCCAGCGAACAGGTCCGGACGTAAGGACACACTCAGGGGCCGTCCCCGCCCTCGGTGGAGGGCCACTGCGTGCACGAGAAGCGACGAAGAGTGGCCGAAGATTTCTGCGACCTCCACGCCAAGCGTGTCCCGTAAGGGCTCGGCCAGATGCGTAGGGAGGTAGGAGGTGCCAGATGAACACGACAACCCAGCACCGCTCGTACGAGTCCCTTGCTCAGGCCGCCGACCGCACCGGCGTCAGCATCCGCACCCTGCGGCGGCGTATCGCCTGTGGGCAGCTTGCCGCGTACCGGACTGGCCGTCTGATCCGGGTTGACCCGGCAGATGTCGATCGGTTGCTCACCCGCATCCCGACCGGGTTCTCGCGACTGTGATGGTCATCGGCCGGGATAGTTGCGGGGGCGGGCTGCGCCTGCCGCGAGCGGTGTTCGGCGGGTTGCCGCTGCTGGAGCTGGGGCGCTTTATCCACAGGGCAACCCCGGAAGTTGGAGTTGTCCACAGTTCCGCTCTCGACGAGAAAAGTGCCGAATCGCATGCCACCGTGGTTGCACTCCGCTCGCTACGCGGGTGGGTAGGACTGGTTTGGGAGGCTCAGATGCGGGACAGGGCAGCTGGCGCGGCGAGGCGGGGTCGGGCAGCCACGGCGGCGGCTGGGGTGTCTCTCCTGCTGGTCACGGCCTGTAACGATGCGGAGACTCCAGACCCGACCCGCACAACGTCGGTCTCGTCGACGCCGTCCATCGCCACGCCGAGCCCTTCGCCGTCGCATACCAAGAGCGAGACACCGGAAGAGCGAGACGCCAGGCTGGCAGGTGAGGCTCTGGTCAAGTACTGGGCCGTCGTCGACGACCTCGCAGCCAACCCGGCGAAGAGTGTCAACCTTCTTGACCCGGTGGCCCGCGACCAGGCCAGGGCCCAACGGCAGATTGCCCTGGGCACCTACGCCGCCAAAGGCTGGGTTCAGTCGGGCACAGCCGCATTGAGCGGGGTGACGGCGAGTACGAAGGACGGAAAGACCTTCAGCGTGACGGCCTGCGTGGACGTCAGCGGCATCGACTTCGTCGACGAGAAGGGCGACTCGCAGGTCAATCCCGATCGTCCGGATCGGCAGAGCTTCAACTACACAGTGGTCAAGGCCAAGAACGAGTTCTTCGTCACCCGGGACACCCTCAAGGGGAAGCCATGTTGAGGCGAGCCACGATCCTGCTTGTCCTGAGCGTGAGTCTCACCATTGCTGCCGGTCCCGCGTCTGCTGACCCCATTGCCTGCCCGTCCGGATCAACGCCGGACCCCAGCAGCGGCGAGTGCCTGATCATCGCCACGACACCCGGCGGTGGCGGGTCGAACGGAGGTGGCAGTGGTGGTGGCGCCAACCCTCAGCCAGCGGCAAAGCGGACCTGCACCTTCACCTTGCTTGGTGAGCCGATGGACATGCCGTGCTTGAGTAAGGACGGCTGGTGGTCGGCGTCGCAGCAGGCGTACTGCAAGGCGGCGTCGCCGCAGCCGCCGCTGAGCGACCCGGCGTGGGGTGGCCGCGCGCAGGGCCAGATATATGAGTGCACCCGCCCCGGTACCGCGCTCGGTCTTGTCGCGCCCGTCTTCTTGATCTGGCTGGCGCAGCCACCGGCAGGTGCCCCACCGGACCCAAGAGTGCTGGCGCAGCGTGCGGTTGCGGCGATGAACCTGCAGGCGGTCTCGATCGGCATCGTGCCCGAGGCCCGCCCCGGGTCGGTTGGCTTGGTGGGGCTGCCGGTGTGGATGTGGGACACCAACCCGAGTGCGTCATCGTGGGGCCCGGTGACGAAGTCGGCCTCTGCCGGCGGGTCCACCGTAACCGCAACGGCCAAGGTCTCGCGGGTGGTGTGGTCGATGGGCGACGGCGAGGTCACAGTGTGCCGGACCCCGGGGACCCCTTACCAGGATTCCTTCGGCATGAAGGACAGCCCGGACTGCGGGTACACCTACACCCAACAAGGGCGGTACGTGGTTCGGGCGAGGTCGTACTGGACCGTGGACTGGTCTGGCATGGGACGCAGCGGGTCCATCCCTTTGTCGTTCGTGGACTCGGTGCGGGTCACGATCGGCGAGGCACAGGTACTCACCCAGTAGCGAACAAGCACGAACAGGGGATTGAGATGACCACGACGACGGACCTCAACGGGGCCAAAGCGACGACGGCGCGCGCTGGCACGCCGGGCGTCGCTCCCGCGCCGAAGCTGCGACGCCGACCGGCGCTGATCGCCGCGTCGGTTGCGGCGATCACTGCAGGCGCAGTGGTAGCGGCCTTCGCGTGGACCGCGACGAGCACCACGCAGTCGGTGCTCGGGGTGCGGTCCGCGGTGGAGCGGGGAGCGGTCATCGCGCAGGACGACGTGATGACCGTCCAGGTCAGCGCCGACCCGGCCCTGACCCCGGTGCCCGCGTCGCAGGCGTCGACGGTGGTGGGGCAGCGGGCCGCGACCGATCTGGCCGCCGGCACCTTGGTGACCCGTGAGCAGGTGCGCGACACGGTCCTGCCAGCGGCGGGCATGTCGATCGTGGGTGTGGGGCTGCCATCGGCGCAGCTGCCTGGTGAGCCGCTGCTGGTCGGGGACCGGGTGCGGGTCGTGGCCACACCCGGTCCGGCCGGCGAGGTCACGGCGGGGGAGCCGGTCACGATCGCCGCAACGGTCGTCGGAGTCCGGGTGAACGACGAGAACGGGCAGTCCGTGGTGAGCGTGCAGGTCCCGGCCGGCGACGCACCCGAGCTGGCTGCGCGTGCCGCGACCGGCAACGTGGCTCTGGTCCTGGACTCGCGGGAGCGGTGATGGCGCTGATCGTGCTGACGTCCGCGGCCGGGTCCCCAGGGGTGACCGCCGCCGCGCTTGGGCTGGCTCTGACGTGGCACCGGCCGGTGCTGCTCGTGGAGGCCGACCCGACCGGCGGGTCGGCCCTGCTGGCGGGGTACTTCCGCGGGCAGACCTCCCCGGCGCAGACCTTGCTCGACCTGGCGTTCGCGCACCGCGCGGGTGCCCTGGTTGAGGCGATCCCTTCGGTGTCGATGCGAATCCCGGACACCACGGTCGCGATGATCGCGGGCACCCAGTCCCACGGTCAGGCCCGGTCCCTGACCGGGCTGTGGGAACCGCTGGCGGCGGCGCTGAAGCAGCTGGACCCGGTCGGTCAGGACGTCATCGTCGACGCCGGCCGGCTCGGCCTGGCCGGGGCCCCCGAACCGCTGGTCCACGGCGCGGACCTGTGCCTGCTGGTGACCCGCACCGACCTGGTCGCCCTGTCCGCGGCGCGCTCGTGGGCGGGCACCCTGCGCGGCGGGTTCGAGCAGCAGGGCGCCGGGTCCGCGGTGGCGCTGCTGACGGTGGGGGAGGGCCGCCCGTACCGGGCTCGGGAGGTCGCTAAGGTGCTGGCGCTGCCGGTGCTGGCGTCGTTGGCCTGGGACACCGAGGCGGCGGCGGTGTTCTCCCACGGCGCGCCCAGCCCGCGCGGGTTCGACCGTGGCCCGCTGCTGCGGTCGCTGCAGTCAGCGGGTGACGCGGCCCGGGCCAGCATCGGCCGGGCGGACGCCCGCCTGACCGGGGCCGAGCCGCCGCCGTCCGCGGCCGTCAAGGCCGGCGGTTGGCTACGGCGGGCAGGTAGGACGGCATGAGCACCGAAGAACTTGCCACCGCGGGCGCCCCGGACCCCAGCGACCTGCCGCTGTTCGCACCGGCGCCGATCCCCCGGCCTGGGCGGGTCCGCGGCTCCTTCACGATGACCCCCACAGCCCCCACCCTTGCCGGGCAGCCCCCTGCGGTGGCCGGGCCGGTGTCGCGGCCGGTGCCGCGGCCGTTCGCTGGCGAGCTCGACTGGCCGTTGGTGGCCACCCTTCGGCAGCAGGCGTCGGACCGGCTGTCGGCGTCGTTGGGGCAGGACCGGACCCGCCTCAGCGCGGCGGAACAGCGCGCTTCGGGGCGGGTGATCATCGCCGAGCTGCTCGAGGGCGAGACGGCGGAACGGATCGCAGCCGGGGTGCCCACCTGGACCCCCGCGCAGGAGACCGCGATGGCTGCCGCGGTCGAGGCGGCCCTGTTCGGGTTGGGGCGGCTGCAGCCGCTGGTGGACGACGACACGGTGGAGAACATCATCATCACCGGCCACGACCGGGTCACTCTCGAGCTGACCGACGGGCGCCTGGTGCCCGGCCCGCCCGTTGCGGACAGCGACGCCGAGCTGGTCGACTTCCTGGTCTTCCTGGCCTCGCGCAGCGAGGTCAACGCCCGACCGTTCTCCCAGGCCCAACCCCGGCTGCACCTGCGCCTGGACGGCGGCGCCCGCCTGGCCGCCGCCGCGTGGGTGACCCCGCGCCCGTCGGTGGTGATCCGCCGGCACCGGCTGCGCAAGGTCACCCTGGCCGACCTGGTCGAGCTGGGGACGCTGACCCCGGTCGCGGCGTCGTTCCTGTCGGCCGCGGTCAAGGCCCGCAGGTCCATCGTGGTGACCGGCGCCCAGGGCGCCGGCAAGACCACCTTGGTGCGGGCGTTGTGCGCGGAGATCCCCACGCATGAGGCGATCGGCACGTTCGAGACCGAGTACGAGCTGCACCTGCACGAGCTGCCCGAGCAGCACCCGATCGTGTTCGCGTGGGAGGCCCGACCCGGGTCCGGGGAGCGCGGCCCGGACGGGCGGCAAGCCGGTGAGTTCACCCTCAGCGAGGCCCTGTTCGACTCCTTCCGGTTCAACCTGTCCCGCCAGATCGTCGGTGAGGTCCGCGGCCACGAGGTCCTGGCCATGCTCAAGGCGATGGAGTCCGGGGCCGGGTCCATC
>JBBQNZ010000081.1:0-18527 GCA_038330415.1 Actinomycetales bacterium
TGGGCGCTGAGACGCAGCGCCAGTGGAGCTGTGACGCTGCCGCGACGGGCGCTGTCTGCGGTAGCCGTTGCGTCGCCATCTCACTCGGCGGGCGTGCGCGGTCATCGGGGAGAGCTGCTACCGCATCCTCTTCCCTTGGCCACGAGAGCAGCAGGGGAGCGCACGACCGTGCGGATTCGCTTTGTCGGCGTCCAGGGCGACCATTCCTTGGTGCCGTCGGCACCCGGCTCCATCATCACCAGCCGGAACATCTTCAACGGCTCGACGCCGACCTTGAGGTGGTTGCCGTCGAGCCACAACCCGGCACGGACTCCGAGGTCGTCGCGTGATCGCGCTTGGCGCGGTAGGTAGACCAGGCCCTCGTCGACACCCCGGTATCGTCCGGAAGATGCTCGCACGGGCCTCGAGGGCGGCGCGCCACTTCTGCCTGGGTCGCTTGACGCCAGACCGCCAAGCAGGTGACCCAGAATGGGACCCAAAATTCGTCGGATCTCGGTTCCGCAACGATCCGAACCGGCCCGTCACAGCGCGACCTCAGGCCCGTGACCTGCGGAGACATTGATCTGTTGCGTCCCAATGGCGGGGTGGTTCGGCTGGTGGCGGGTCGATCGAGTTGCTACGGATCAGAAGGTTCGGGGTTCGAATCCCTTCGGCCGCGCTCTGTGTTTGAGACAGACGGCGGGCCCTTGACCAGCGGAAACGCGGCCGAGGCCATCCCTCGATCCTGCTGCGAGGAGCGCCCTACTGGGCCCCAGGGGACCCAGAATGGGACCCAAAAGTCCGCGGCGGCGGCGGGCAGCTCAGACGGAAGATCCTTGTTGCACGTATGTTGCACGAATCGAGCATGAAGAAGGCCCCCGTCCTGCATCTCTGCAGGTCAGGGGCCCAATTCAACTGTCGGGGTGACAGGATTTGAACCTGCGGCCTCGTCGTCCCGAACGACGCGCGCTACCAAGCTGCGCCACACCCCGTGGCTGTGCCGCAGAGCCCGGGGGCGCGGCGACACCCGAGGATAGCCGACCCGCCCCGGCCCGCTGAAATCGGTCCGGCCCCACCCGGCCGGCACCGTCCGGGGGCCCGCCCTCGCCGCTCAGGCGTCGCGGGCGACCAGTGTGAGCAGGGTGGCCTCCGGCCGGCAGGCGAAGCGCACCGGGGCGTACGGCGAGGTGCCGAGCCCGGCCGAGACGTGCAGCCACGCGGCGTCTAGCGGAGCCTCTGCCGACGGCGCGGCCCCACCGGCCCGCCCCGCGTAACCGGCACCGGGCCACCAGCGCGACACGCCCTTGGCGCGACCCGTGTCGAGGTCGCAGTTGGTGACCAGGGCACCCCACACCGGCAGTGCCAGCTGGCCACCGTGGGTGTGCCCGGCGAGCACCACCGAGGCCCCGTCGGCGACCATCGCGTCGAGCACCCGCTGGTAGGGCGCGTGTAGCAGGCCCATGGTGAGGGTCACGTCGTCGGCTGCCGGAGCGGACACCTCGTGGTAGCGGTCGAACCCGACGTGCGGGTCGTCGACGCCGACCAGCTCGACATCGTGGTCGCCCATCCGCACGACGGTGCGCGCGTTGTTGAGGTCGGCCCAGCCGCCCTCGCGCAGCCCCTCGACCAGCCGGCCCACGGGCAGGTCGGCCCGGGTGCCCTTCACCTCGGCGTGTGTGCGGGTGAGGTAGCGCGCGGGGTTCTTCGGCACCGGGCCGAAGTAGTCGTTCGAGCCGAGCACGAAGGCCCCAGGCCGCTCGAGCAGCGGCTCCATCGCCCGCAGCAGTGGGGGAACCGCCTCGGCGTGGGCCAGGTTGTCACCGGAGTTGACGACGAAGTCGGGCTCGAGCTCGGCCAGCGAGCGTACCCACTCGATCTTCTTCTGCTGGCCGGGCGTCAGGTGCAGGTCGCTGACCTGCAGGATGCGCACCGGGGCGCTGCCGGGCGGCAGGGCAGGCACCGCGAACCGGCGCAGCGTGAACCAGGTGCGCTCGACGAGTGCGGCGTACGCGACGCCCGCGATGCCGGCCCCCACCAGGCCGCCGACGGTGCGCACGGCGGTGCGGGCGAGGTCGGTCATCCGCACATCTTCGCAAAGCCGGTGGCGTCCGGCCGAATCGGACCCCAGCCCGGATGCCGGGGTGCGGCCCGGCATCCACCTCACCTTTCCTGCCGGTAGCCGCCCGAACCCGGTTCCCGCGGCGTGTTGCCCCGACGCCGGGAGGGAAAGTCGGGGAGGGCCGGTGGGTGGGAGACTGGGCCCATGACCGACGCGACGCTCAAGGCGCAGCTCCAGCACGACCTGCACGACGCCATCAAGGCCCGCGACAAGGTGCGCTCGGGCACCTTGCGGATGGCCCTGACGTCCATCACCAACGCCGAGGTGGCCGGTGACGAGGCGCGCGAGCTGAGCGACGACGAGGTGCTCAAGGTCGTGGCCAAGGAGGCCAAGAAGCGCAAGGAGTCGTCAGCGGCCTACACCGGCGCCGGCCGCCCCGAGCTGGCCGCGGTCGAGGAGGCCGAGCTCGTGGTGCTCGAGGGGTACCTGCCGCCGCAGCTCGGCGACGACGAGCTGCAGGCCATCGTCGCCCGCGCCGTCGAGGCCACCGGCGCGACCGGGATGCCGCAGATGGGTCTGGTCATGAAGGCCGCCCAGGCCGAGGTGGCCGGACGCGCCGACGGCGGCCGGGTGGCCGCTGTCGTCAAGCAGGTGCTGTCCGGGGGCTGAGCCGCGCCGGAGGGTCGGGGCGCAGCCGCACCGTCGGGGTGCACTGTCACGCCCGCAGCCGTGGTCAGCCCGGAGGCGGCGGCGTGGTCTTGCCCTTGCCGTTGCCCTTGCCCTTGCCGTTGTTCTTCTTGGTAGTGGTGGTGTTGTTGTTGTTGCGCGCGTTCGCGTTCTGGTTGTTGTTGTTGTTGTTGTTGTTGCCCTGGGTCGCCGGCGCCTGCTGGAACGACCCGCCGCCGGTGGAGACGTAGAGTGCGATCTTCGCGCCGGCGAAGGCCGAACCGGAGGGGTTGGTGTAGGCGATCGTGCCGGCCGGCGACGAGCTGGAGACGTTGCCCGCCACGAAGCTGTCGAAGCCGGCATTGCTCAGCCGGCTCTGTGCCCGGGCGATGCTGGCGCCGACGACGCCGGGCAGCGGGACCAGGTTGCCGTTGCGGAGCTTGGCCGACGGGGCCGGGAAGTCCTTGACCGGCATCCCCTTCGAGGCGGCGCGCATCATCTTCGACCACACCGGCGCGGAGACGGTGCCACCGAAGACCTGGCTGATGCAGCCGTACTCACCGAAGCACTTGCCGTTCAACGAGTAGGGCTTGCCCTTGCTGCTGGCGACCTTGACGTTGCCGATCCACACCGCGCTGGCCAGCTGCTTGGTGTAACCGACGAACCAGCTCTGGTTGTGCTTCTCGGTGGTGCCCGTCTTGCCAGCCGCCGGGCGCGCGTTGACGTCCCAGAAGCCCTTGGCCGTGCCGAACTCGAGGGTGCCCTTCAGCAGCTCGGTGGCGCCGTTGGCTACGTCCTCCGTGATGACCTGCTTGCACGCCGGGCCCGGCACCTTGATGGCCTTCTTGTCGGAGGTCGTGATCGAGGTGATGGCGTAGGGCTCGCAGTACTTGCCGCTGGCCGCGATGGTGGCGTAGGCGTTGGCCAGGCTCATCGGGTTGGTGGTGCCCGACCCCAGGGTGATGTCGGAGACGTAGGGGTTGATCGGCTTGCCGTCGCCCTTGTGCAGGCCCATCTTGGTCATCGTGTCGCGCACCTCGCACGGGCCGGTCTCGATGACGAGCTCGGCGGCCCAGGTGTTGATCGACTTGGCGATGCCCTCGCCGAGGGTCATCATCTTGCCGCCGGCGGCGTAGTCGTTCTTGACCGGCCAGGACGGGCGGCTGCCGCCGCACTTGGACTTGAAGAGCGACTCCTGCTTGAACTGGTAGGGCTTCCTGCCGTCGGCGAACGGCACCTTGATGGTGCCGTTGAGCGGCATCCCCTTCTCCAGGGCCGTGATCAGGCCGAACGTCTTGGCTGTCGAGCCGAACTGGTAGCCGTCGGGACCGCCGCCGTACTTCTGGTCGACGTTGATGTTGGTCTGGAACTTGTCGAAGTCGCTGGCCTGGGCCATCGCGAGGATCTTGCCGGTACCGGGCTCGAGGATGGTGGCCGCGGCGCCGAGGTTCTCCTTGTTGCCGATCGGCACCGCCTTGGTGATCTCCTTCTGGGCCGCCTTCTGGATGGCCGGCTTCAAGGTGGTGCGGATGGTCAGGCCGCCCTGGTTGATGGTCTTGAGCCGGTCGGCGGGGGTCTTGCCCAGCACCGCCATCTGGGGCGACTTCTGGAGGTACTCGAGGACGTAGGCGCAGAAGTAGGGCTGCGGGGAGCGGTGGCACACGCCCTTGACCTGCTGCTTCTTGATCATCTTCTTGACCGGGACCTTCTTGGCCGCGGTGACGTCCTTGGCGCTGGCCACGCCCAGCGACTGCATCCGGTCGAGCACGACGTTGCGCCGGGCCTCGGCCGCCTGGGGGTTGAGCACCGGGTTGAAGGCGGTCGGCTGCTGCACGACGCCGGCCAGCAGGGCGGCCTGCCCGAGGGAGAGCTTGCTGGCGCTGACGCCGAAGTAGTTGAGCGAGGCCGCCTCGACGCCGTAGGCCTGGTCGCCGTAGTAGACGAGGTTGAGGTAACCCTCGAGGATCTGGTCCTTGGTGAAGTTCTCCTCGACGTTCAGCGCGTACTTGAGCTCCTGGAGCTTGCGCGAGTAGGTCTTGCTCGTCGCAGCCCTCGCGGCGCTCTTGTCACCCTTCTTCAGGGCGTTCTCCTGGAGGGTGATCTTGACGAACTGCTGGGTGAGGGTCGAGGCGCCCTGCACCGAGCCCCCCTGAAGGTTCGAGATCATCGCGCGGCTGAAGCCCCGCATGTCGAGCCCACCGTGGTTGTAGAAGCGCGAGTCCTCGATGGCGATCTGCGCGTTCTGCATGTTCTTGGAGATCTTCTTCAGCGGCACGATGATGCGGTTCTCGTCGTACGGGTTCGCGATCAGCTTGCCGTCGGCGTCGAGGATGCGTGACTGCTGGGCCAGCGGCGAGACGGTGAACTCGCTGGGCAGGTCGTTGAAGAAGTTGACGCCGCCCTTGGCTGCCTCACCGGTGGCACCGACCGCCGGGATGGCGAGCCCGGCCATCAGCAGCCCGGCCACCGTGCTGAGCACGACGAAGCCGAACAAGAGCCGGAGCACGGCTGAGACATTGTGGGCACGACCATCCATGCCCGCAAGGGTAACCCGCGGATGCCGGTCAGCCCGCCACCGTGCGGGTGGTGGACACGCGCGCGTCGGGGCCCGGTGGCTCCGCTCAGGGTAGCCGCGTCACGACGTTGGGGGACGACCGGGTGATGGACGGGTCAACCGTTCGGCTGACTCCTCGACCGTTTCGGACGATACCCGGGTCGGCGCGTCCTCGTTAGCGTTTAAAGAAGTCGCCAGGCACGAACGGTGGGGGCGGACGAGAAGAGCACCACGAAAACAGAGGTGGACATGAGCATCGCAACCGCGGTCGCCCCCACAGAGGGTCAGTGGGTCTCGGACTGGACCGGCATGGGTCGCTGCGCGGGGGCCGACCCCGACGCGCTCTTCGTGCAGGGCAAGGCACAGCGTGCCGCCAAGACGGTCTGCAAGGGCTGCCCGGTGGTGGCCGAGTGCCTCGCCGACGCCCTCGACAACCGCACCGAGTTCGGTGTCTGGGGTGGGATGACCGAGCGTGAGCGTCGGGCCCTGCTCCGCCGGCGCCCCGACGTGCGCTCGTGGACCGACCTGCTCACCCAGGCCAAGATCGGCACCTTCAAGGGCGCCATCGCCTGATCCACCCCTCGCCCACCAGAGGTGTGGCGCCATCACCTGAGCGCCCCCCGCCCGTGCGTGGATGCAGGGTTCAGCCGGCGGCGAGGTCGTCGCCGACGGTGCGCAACCCCTCGAGGTCGTGGATGTCGGTCGCGCTCGCGGGGACCGTCGAGAGCCGCACGCCCGGGTGGCCCGCCACGAACCGGCGCACGTGCCCCTCGTGCCGGGTGGCCACCGCGGCGAGGTCGGCGTGCAGGCGCAGCAGCGCCGAGGTGAGGCCGGCGAGGTCGTCGTCACCGGCATCCGTCGACGCCGTGGGGTCCTCGAGCTGCTCGGCGGCGGCGGCGGCGCGGCTGCCGCTCAGGGCCGGCGCGGCCAGCGTCTGCATCCGGTTGACGACGACGCCGGCGAGCGGCATCCCCTCGCTCTCGAGCCGGTCGACGAAGTAGGCCGCCTCGCGCAGGGCGTCGCGCTCGGGCGCCGCGACGACGACGAACGCGGTGGCCGGCTCCTTGAGCAGGGCGTAGGTGACGTCCGCCCGCTCGCGGAAGCCGCCGAACATGGTGTCGAGGGCCGAGACGAAGGTCTGCACGTCGGCGAGCAGTTGGCCGCCGAGCACCTTGGAGATGGTCGCCGCGGTGATGGTCGCGCCGACCGAGAAGACCTTGAGGTAGGCGCGGCCGCCGGCACGGGCCGGCGCGGTGAGCAGCCGGATGAAGCGCCCGTCGAGGAACGAGCCCAGCCGCTTCGGGGCGTCGAGGAAGTCGAGCGCGGAGCGTGACGGTGGGGTGTCGACGACGATGAGGTCCCAGGTGCCCTCGCGCTCGGCCTGCGCGCGCAGCTGGCCGAGCTTCTCCATCGCCATGTACTCCTGGGTGCCCGCGAACGAGCTGGAGACCGACTTGTAGAAGGGGTTTGCCAGGATCTGCGCCGCCTTGTCGGGGGTGGAGTGCGCCTCGACCACCTCGTCGAAGGTGCGCTTCATGTCGAGCATCATCGCGTGCAGCGAGCCGCCGACCTCGTCACCGACGCCGGCCACCGGCCGCGGGGTGTTGTCGAGCTCGGTGAGCCCGAGCGACTGGGCCAGGCGGCGCGCTGGGTCGATGGTGAGCACCACGACCCGACGACCCGACTCGGCCGCCCGCAGGCCCAGCGCCGCCGCCGTGGTGGTCTTGCCGACGCCGCCTGAGCCGCAGCACACGATGATGCCGGTGGCCTGGTCGGCGAGCAGGGCGTCGATGCCGATGTCCTCGGGTGCGGTGCGGGCCTCCTGCGTTGCCCGGGAGGAGCGTGCGGTGCTGCCGGAACGGGCGGCCATCAGCGCACCCCCTGCGCGAGCAGCTCGTCGGCGAGCACCGCGATGCCGCCGTCCTCGATGCCCTGGGCGAGCACCGGCAGGGTCAGGGTGGGCAGCCCCTGCGAGGCGACCTCGTCGGTCAGCGAACGCTCGAGCTCGACCCGCTGGGCGTGGTCGTGGGCCTCGCTGAGCAGACCGCTCACGGTCTTGGGGGCCGCGCGCACCCCCACGGCGGCGAGGTCGTCGCGCACCCGGGCCGCCACCCGCTCCGGCTCGGCGGCGGCGGTGTCGAGCAGCGCCTCGTCGACCAGCGGCTCGCGCACCTGGTTGACGATGACGGTGCCGAGGCCGAACCCGGCATCCGACAGCTCGCCGATGGCGTCGACGGTCTCCTGCACCGGCATCTCCTCGAGCAGGGTCACCACGTGCACCACGCTCTGCCGGTCGCGCAGCATCCGGGTGATCGACTCGGCCTGGGAGTGGATCGGGCCCATCCGGGCGAGGTCGGCCACCTGGACGTTGACGTTCAGGAAGCGGGTGATCCGGCCGGTGGGGGGCGCGTCGAGCACCACGGCATCCCAGGCCTTGGGGCCCTGGTGACGGCGGGTGCCGGTGGTGCGGCCGACCGCCTCGTAGACCTTGCCGATGAGCAGCACGTCGCGCACGCCGGGGGCGATCGTGGTGGCGAAGTCGATGACGCCCATCCGCTCCAGCGCCCCGCCGGCGCGGCCGAGCTTGTAGAACATCTGGAGGTACTCGAGCAGCGCGGCCTTGGCGTCGACCGAGATGCCCCACACCTCGCCGCCGCCCGCGTGGCTGACCAGGCGCACCTCCTCGATGCCGAGTGGCGGCACGTCGAAGGTCTGGCTGATGCCCTGGCGTCCCTCGACCTCGGCGATCAGCACCCGCTTGCCCTGGCGGGACAGCGCCAGCGCCAGGGCCGACGCCACCGTCGTCTTGCCGACACCCCCCTTGCCGGTGACCACGTGCAGGCGCACGCCGTCCATGGCGCGAGACAGCGGAGGGGTGGGCACGGCATCCACCCTAAAGGGGGTGGCCGCAAGGCCCTGACGCCGCCCGCCGCACCTTCGACGGGACGCCGCGTCAGTGCGTGGTGAGGGTGAGTTCCTCGATCTCGGCGAGCACGAGGAGGTAGGCGCTGCTGGTGGGGTCGATGACGTCGAAGTGGTCGGCGCCGCGGGCGACGGCGGTGCGCAGGGGCTCGTCGGGGTTGCGCGAGGCGAGGTAGGAGTCGACCACCTCGGCCGGGACGACGTCGTCGAGCTCGCCGGTGACGATGACCGTCGGGCGGGTGAGGCGCTGGCGGGCGGGGTCGGCGTCGGCCCACGCGTCGGGTGCCTCGTCGGGGGTGGCGCCGAGGAGCGCACGGGCGGCCTGGTTGCTGAGGCCCAGCCGGTCGACGACGCCGAGGTCGGCCGCGGGGGCGAGCGCGACCACTCCGGTGACCCACGGGGCGTGGTCATCGGAGGCGAGCCAGAGCACCAGGTGACCGCCGGCGGAGTGTCCGACGACGACGACCCGGTCGGGCAGGTGGGTGTCGGCGTGCACGGACTCGAGGCGGGCCAGCACCGAGGCGCCGGTGCCGGGCCAGCCGCCGCCCGCCATCCCGATGCGGGGGTACTCGAGGTTGGCGACGTGGAAGCCGTCGCGGGCCAGTGCCTCGGCGAGCTGGTTGGTGGAGGTGCGGTCGTACTGCTCGCGCCAGAAGCCGCCGTGCACGAGGGCGACGGTGACGTGCCGGGCCCGGCCCGGGGTCGGCTCCCAGACGTCGTAGACGTCGGTCTGCAGCGGGCCGGTGACCTCGGTGCGGTCGGGCGGGCGGGCGCTGCGCGCCATGATGCCGGGGTCGTCGTCGCTCATCTCCGCCACGGTAGCCGCCGGGTGCGACGGCGCTAGGGTGACGGGCATGACGAAGTTCGAGTACGCCACCGTGCCGCTGATCGTGCACGCCACCAAGCAGATCCTCGACCAGTGGGGCGAAGACGGCTGGGAGCTGGTGCAGGTCCTGGTCATGCCCGAGGGCAACCTCGTGGCCTACCTGAAGCGGCCGAGGGCCTGAGCGTGGGTGAGGTCGAGCAGCTGCTGGCCGAGCTGGGGCTCGTCGTGCCCGAGCTGGTGCCGCCGGTGGCCGCCTACGTGCCCGCCGTGCTCGACGGCTCGCGGGTCTACGTCTCGGGCCAGCTGCCGATGGTGCAGGGCACGATGCCCGAGACCGGGCGCGTGGGCGAGGGGCCGGGGCTGGTGTCGCCGGAGCGCGCCAAGGAGCTCGCCTCGTTCTGTGCGCTCAACGTGATCGCCGCCGTGAAGTCGGTGGTCGGTGACCTCGACCGGGTCGAGCGGGTGGTCAAGGTGGTCGGCTTCGTGGCCTCGGACCCCTCGTTCACCGGCCAGCCCGGGGTGGTCAACGGCGCCTCCGAGCTGTTCGCGGCCGCGTTCGGCTCCGCGGGGGTGCACGCGCGCTCGGCCGTGGGGGTGGTGGCCCTGCCCCTCGACGCGCCGGTCGAGGTCGAGGCCGTCCTCCACGTGCGGGACTGACCGCCGGTGGCGGCGGGTGAGGGGCCCGCGGACCGCGCGGGCACGGCATCCGGGCGCGTGTCGGCGGATGCCGTGGGCACCCGTCGCGCCGTCGACCACCCGATCTCGCGCGACCCCGGGCTGGGGGCGCGGGCTGCCGCCTGGCTGGCCTCGGCAGACCGGGTGGTGGTCGAGCCGCGGGGCGCGTCGACCGTGATGCTGGTGCGCGACGGCGCCTCGGGGGTCGAGGTCTTCGTGCAGCGGCGGGTGGCGACGATGGCGTTCGCGCCGTCGACGGTGGTGTTTCCCGGTGGCGGCATCGACCCCGCCGACGCCGCCCTGCCGGTGACGACGGCCGGGCTGGCCGAGCTCGCCGCCGCGATGGGGGCGTCGGTCGAGGTGGCCGCTCCGTATGCCGCGGCGGCCGTGCGCGAGGTCGAGGAGGAGTGCGGGGTGCGCCTGTCGGTCGCCGACCTGCGCGGGCGGGCGCACTGGGTGACCCCCGAGTTCGAGCCGCGGCGCTACGACACGTGGATCCTCGCCGCGGGGATGCCGCACGGTGAGGAGGCCACCGGCACCACGACGGAGTCCGACCACAGTGCGTGGGTGCGGCCGGGCGACCTGCTGGCCCGGCACGCGGCCGGCGAGGTGCGGATGCTGCCGCCGACGACGGTGTCGCTGGAGGAGCTGGCCGGGTTCGGTGCTGCGGCCGACTTCCTCGCCCACCGGCCGGTGGTGGCGAAGGTGCTGCCGGTGCTGGTCGTCGGGGCCGACGGCCAGCCGGTGCTGCGCACCGAGATGCCCTGACGATCGCGGTGGGCCGCCGCGCCTGGGCTGCCCTGCCGGGCGACCGGGACTGCCCCGGGCGCCTGAGCGCGCCGTCGGACGGGTGAACGCGCCGCCCCGGGACGTGCCCACGCACGGCTGCGGCACCTCAGGCCGCGGTTTCCCGTCCGGGGGAGCGCTTCGGTGGATCTTCCGGGGTTCCGCCGGCTCGCACGACGCGCCACGTGCGCAGTGCCCAGCGAACCCAGTGCGGCTCGTACATGACGTCCTCGAAGGCGAACCGCAGCGATGAGTACGCAAACACGGACAGCTCGGTGTGCCGGCGGCAGTCCTTGCGCAGGCCCTTCCGGGTGCCGTGGTGCTCGAACCCGTCGGCCTCCACCACCAGGCGCAGCTCCTCGCTGCCCAGGTCGACGATGGCGTACAGCCCCGGGTCGGCGATCTGCAGCTGCGGGGTCAGGTCGAACCCTTCCTCGATGCACAGCGCGCGCAAGACCGACTCGAAGGGGTTCGCCGCGCGGCCATCGGCGTGGGTCGCGACCCGGCGGACCCGGCGCGATGCCGGGCCGGCTGCGAGCGAGGCAGCGCCAACCAGCTCGGCGCGCGTGACACTGCGGCCGCGCAGCGCCGAGTCGGCCACCGCGAGCGCCTCGTCGAAGGGCAGCGCGCGGGCGCAGTCGAGCACCGTCCGCAGCGGCGTCGTCACACCGTGTCGCACGTCGTCCGGGCCGAGGACTGCCCAACGGGGAACGACACCGACGCGTTGTGGCGCTCGCAGGCGACGGTTGCCGGGGACGGTGATCCAGGCGGCGTCGGGCACCACCTTGACCTTCCACCCGTGGTGCGCCGCTGCACTCAGGTGGGACAGCACGGCACTGCGCGACTGCGCGGTGCTGAGGTGCTGTGCCGTCGTGGGCAGCACGTAGCGACCTCGAGTGGCTCGTACCACGGTCTCCGCTGTCACGGCGTGGCGGATGAGGCGGGCCGGGTGCACCACCCGCAGCTCACCCCACGTGCTGACCCCGCCCAGGAAGGTGATCGTGTCGGCGACGTCGGTCGTCGTCCCCCGTGTGCGCTCCGGCATCCACCCATCGTGGCGCGAACACGCTCCAGGGTGCTGGCGTCATCCACAGGCCAGGGTGCGTCGCCGGACGGTGTAGTGACCGGGGCCGTGGGTCCCGGCATGCTCAGCCAGCACTTGAGGCGGGCGGCCGCCCTTCATTCACCCGTCCGACGGCGCACTCATGTGGCATGGCGACGATGCTGGGCGTGGTCGGCGGCGGGCGACGCCGGGCCGGCAGGAGCAGCGCGCCACGGCATACTCGGCCGGGTGACCGCCTCCCCGCCGCCGTCGGTGACCGCCCCGTGGGCGGGGGGCGACGTCACGCCCCGAGCCCACTGCGTGCTCGCACCCAACCCGGGCCCGATGACCCTCGACGGCACCAACACCTGGGTGCTGCTCGAGCCGGGCTCGACCGAGGCGGTCGTCATCGACCCCGGCCCGCTCGACGAGGGCCACCTCGCCGCCGTGCTGCGGGTGGTGCGCGAGCGCGGCGCCCGGGTGGCCGAGACGGTGCTCACCCACGGGCACCACGACCATGCGGAGGGCGCGCCCCGCTTCGCCGAGCTCACGGGCACCCGGGTGCGGGCCGTGGGTCGCGGCCACGACGACCTGGGTGACGGTGACGTTGTGACCACGGGTGGGCTCGAGCTGCGGGTGGTCGCCACGCCGGGGCACACCTCCGACTCGATCTCGTTCGCCGTGCCCGCAGACTCCGCCCTGCTCACCGGCGACACCGTGCTGGGCCGCGGCACCACGGTCGTCGCCCACCCCGACGGCGAGCTCGCCGCCTACCTCGACTCGCTCGAGCGCCTCCGCTCGCTCACCGGCGACGGCTCGGTCGTGCGCATCCTGCCTGGGCACGGCCCGGTGGTGCCGGATGCCGCCGCCATGGTCGCGTTCTACCGCGTGCACCGCGCCGAGCGCCTCGACCAGGTGCGCCAGGCGCTCGCCGACGGCGCGGCCGCCGAGGACGACCCGGTGGAGGGCGTGCTGCGCCGCGTCTACGCCGAGGTGCCGTCAGCGGTGTGGCCGGCGGCGCGGCTGTCGATCCGCGCCCAGCTCGAGTACCTGTCGCGTTGAGCTCGGATGCCGGCCCACTGGGTCAGCAGGCCGGATGCCGTGCCGCTGCGGTCAGCGGGCGCGACGCTTGAGCCGCTCGACGTCCATGAGCAGCACCGCGCGGGCCTCGAGGCGCAGCCAGCCGCGCGAGGCGAAGTCGGCCAGGGCCTTGTTGACGGTCTCGCGGGAGGCGCCGACCAGCTGGGCGAGCTCCTCCTGGGTGAGGTCGTGGGCCACGAGCAGGCCCTCGTCGACCGGGCGCCCGAAGCGGGCGGCGAGGTCGAGCAGGGCCTTGGCGACGCGGCCGGGCACGTCGGTGAAGACCAGGTCGGCGAGCACCTCGTTGGTGCGGCGCAGCCGGCGCGCCAGGGCGGCCAGCAGTGTCGAGGCCACGCCGGGGCGCGTCGCGAGGAACTCCTTGAGCTGCTCGTGGCCCATCGAGACGACCTGGGTCTCGGCGACGGCGGTGGCGGTGGCGGTGCGCGGGCCGGGGTCGAACAGCGACAGCTCACCGAACATCTCGCCCGGGCCGAGGATGGCCAGGAGGTTTTCGCGGCCGTCACTGCTGGTGCGGCCGAGCTTGATCTTGCCCTCGCCGATGACGTAGAGGCGGTCGCCCTGGTCACCCTCGTGGAAGAGGATGTCGCCGCGCTCGAGGCGCGACGGGCTCATGGTCGCAATCAGCGACTCCGCCATCTGGTCGTCGAGGGCAGCGAACAGGGGCGCTCTGCGTACGACGTCGTGATCCACGCGGCACAGTGTGCCAGAGAACACAGTCGTTGCGCGGAGGGGACGGCCGCCGCGCGGCGGGCGACCGGCATCCGGACGCGGTGACGGAAGCGCAGGTGGGCGGGTGCGTCGGGCCCGCACCGTAGGCTGACGCGGTGCCCGTGACGACCCCCTCCGCCGCCAAGCGAGCCCGGTTCGCGGCCGAGTCGCCGGTCGCCCGCACGCGCCGGGCGCGCCGCATCCACCGCGCCCTGCTCGAGCGCTACCCCTACGCCCACTGCGAGCTCGACTTCGAGACGCCGCTGCAGCTGCTGGTGGCCACCGTGCTCTCGGCACAGACCACCGACGTCATGGTCAACACGGTCACGCCCACGCTGTTCTCGCGCTGGCCCACGGCCGAGGCCCTGGCCGGCGCCGACCGCGAGGAGATGGAGGCCGTGCTGCGGCCCACCGGCTTCTTCCGGGCCAAGACCAACTCCGTGATGAAGCTGAGCGCCGCCATCGTCAAGCGCTTCGACGGCGAGGTGCCCGGCCGGCTCGCCGACCTGGTGACCCTGCCGGGGGTCGGCCGAAAGACCGCCAACGTCGTGCTCGGCAACGCGTTCGGGGTGCCCGGCATCACGGTCGACACGCACTTCGGCCGCCTGGTGCGCCGGTTCGGGTGGACCGACGAGACCGACCCGGTCAAGGTCGAGCACGCCATCGGGGCGATGTTCCCCAGGCGCGACTGGACCATGCTCAGCCACGTGCTGATCTTCCACGGCCGGCGCACCTGCCACGCCCGCAAGCCCGCCTGCGGCGCCTGCCCGGTCGCTCAGTGGTGCCCGTCCTACGGCGAGGGCGAGACCGACCCGGCCAAGGCTCGCACGCTGCTGGCCTACGAGCTGGCGCCCGGCGCGCTCGTGGTGCCCGACCCGCCGCCCGGCCCGCTGCCCGGCGACGAGCCGGTCGGCGACGTGGCCGCTGGCGACGTCGCGGCCGCGGCCGGTGAGGCGCCCGGGCGGTCCCGCGACCGACCGCGGCGCTTCGGCGCGGGCACCGTGGCCAACTCAACCGTGCCCGGCCCCAAGGGCGACAGCCCAGCGGGCTGATTATCGAGAGCCCGACGATTCACCCAGAGTTGCTGCCTACGATGGCGCCCATGACGACGGCGCGCGCACGGTGCCCCGGCTCGGCGAGCACGGCGTGACCGCCCCGACGCCCGGGTGGCTCGTCGACGTCGCGGCCCGCACCGACGTGGCCGAGCACGAGTGGTTCGCGACCTACGCGCCGCCCGAGGGCGAGGGCCGCCGATCGGCCGTGCTCATGCTCTTCGGCCCCGACCCCCGCGGCGGTGAGGACGTCGTGCTCACCGAGCGCGCCCACACCCTGCGCTCGCACCCGGGACAGGTGTCCTTCCCCGGCGGCCGGCTCGACCCCGACGACGACGGGTCGGTGGCGGCGGCGCTGCGTGAGGCCGAGGAGGAGGTCGGCCTCGACCCGACGGGCGTCGAGGTGCTGGCCACGTTCCCCGACCTCTTCCTCGCGCCGAGCCAGCACGCCGTGACGCCGGTGCTCGCCTGGTGGCCGAGCCCGGTGCCGGTGGGGGTCGTCGACCGCGGCGAGGTGGAGCGGGTGCTTCGGGTGCCGGTGGCCGACCTCGTGGCCCCGGCCAACCGGTTCACCGCCGTGTTCGGGCCCTACCGCGGCCCCGCCTTCGAGGTGGGCGACCTGTTCGTGTGGGGCTTCACCGCGATGCTGCTCAGCAGCCTGTTCGACCTGGCCGGGTTGGCCGTGCCGTGGGACACCACCGTGGAGCGCCCGCTGCCCGACCGCGTGATGTCGCCGTGGATGCGGGGGAGCACCGGGTGAGCGGGTCGACGGCGCTCGACCTGACCCTGCTGTGCCTGCTCGGCCTCTACGCCTGGAGCGGCTGGCGGCAGGGCTTCGTGTCGGCCCTGCTCGGCCTGGTGGGCCTCGTCGGCGGCGCCTGGCTCGCGCTGCAGCTCGCTCCCTCGCTGCTCGAGGACCACGCCGGCATCTACCCGGCGACGCCGGTGGGGGTGCTCGCGCTGGTGGCCGCCGTCATCGCCGTGGCCCTGCTCGGGCAGGGCCTGATGCTGCTGCTGGCCCGGCGGGTGCGCGACGTCGTCACCGACCCGGCCGTGCAGGCGGTCGACTCCGGGCTCGGCCTGTTCGCCGTGCTCGTCACCGCCATGCTCGTCGTGTGGGTCGTGGCGGGCGCGGTCAGCACCAGCGGCCCGCGCGCGGCGCGCGAGCTGGTCTCCCACTCGGCGGTCGTGGCGGCCCTCGACCGGCTCGTGCCGTCCGCCGCCGACGGCCTCGTGCAGGACCTCACCGAGGCCATGGACGACGGGGTCTTCCCACGGGTGTTCGCAGGCCTCGGCCCCGAGCCGATCTCACCGGTCGACGCACCCGACGGGGCCGTGACGACCGACCCCGACGTCGTGCGCTCGCTCAAGTCGGTGGTGCACGTGCGCTCGGAGTCCGACGGGTGCGGGCAGGCGCAGGTCGGCAGCGGCTGGGTCGTGGCCCGCGGCCGGGTCGCCACGAACGCCCACGTGGTGGCCGGCGCCGACCGGGTCACGGTGAGCGTGCGGGGCACGGGGCGAGAGCACTCGGCGCGGGTGGTGGCCTTCGACCCTCGCCGCGACGTCGCGGTGCTCGAGGTGAGCGAGCTCGACGCCCCGGTCGTCGAGCAGGGGGCCGCGCTGACCACAGGCGCCGAGGCCGCCGTGGCCGGGTTCCCCGGTGACCAGGGGCTGTCGGTCGGGGCCGCCCGGGTGCGTGACGTGCTGCGGGCCCGGGGCGCCGACATCTACGGCAACCCCGACGTCACCCGTGAGATCTACTCGCTGCGGGCCGAGGTGCGCCGGGGCGCGTCGGGTGGCCCGGTGATCGACCGGCGCGGAGACGTCGTCGGCATGGTCTTCGCCACCTCGCTCGACGACGCCGACACCGGCTACGCGCTCACCCTCGACGAGATCGCGCCCGTCCTGCGCCGTGGGGTGCTCGGCTCACGCCCCGTGTCGACGGGGCGGTGCCTCTCAGGCTGACGCGGTCGGCGCCCCGGGCGTGGCGCCCGTGCTGCCGGATGCCGTGCTGCCGGATGCCGCCGCGCCGGCGCCCGCCGTGGCACCCGCTGCCACGGCAACGGCATCCGGCTCACCGCGGGGGTTCTTGATGGCGGCGATGGTCTGCTGGGCCTGGCCGATGGCGCGCTCGGGGGCGGGCTTGGCCTGGTCGAGGGCCTTCTTGCCGAGCAGCGCCAGGATGGCGCCGACGATCAGCACGACCACGGCGACGATCAGGTAGCCGGCCCACACGGGCAGCCACGTGGAGATGCCCCAGGCGGCGCTGTGCAGCAGGAAGATGAACCCGATCAGCGCGAGGAATGCCGCACCGGCGAGCAGCCCGGCGCCCTTGCCGAGCACCTTGGCCCCGTCGGTGACCTCGGCCTTGGCGAGTGCGATCTCGCCCCGGACGATGCCCTCGAGGTCGTGGGTGGCGTCGGCCACCAGCTGGCCGATGGTGCGTTCCGTGCCCGAAGTCCCGGTTGCCATGCGCGTCCGCCTCACTGTCCACGTCGGCCCCACGTCACGGGCCCTCGACGCAGACCTTACCCAGCGCGGGCCGTTGCCGAACTACGTGGCCTCACGCTCGTACACGTCGGGGATGCCGTCGGCGTCGCCGTCGCGCGACTCCTCCTCGGCGATCCGCCGGTAGACCTGGTTGCGGATGCGCAGCAGCACCGACGCCAGCAGGGCCGACAGCAGCGAGCCGACGAGCACCGCGAGCTTGACGGCGTCGTCGCGCTCCGACCCGATGCCGAAGGCCAGCTCGCCGATGAGCAGGGACACGGTGAAGCCGACGCCGGTCAGCATGGACAGCCCGAAGACGTCGCGCCATGACAGGTCGGTGTCGAGCCGGGCCCGGGTGAACCGGGCCACGAGGTAGGTGGAGCCGAAGACCCCGACGACCTTGCCGAGCACCAGGCCGGCCATCACGCCCAGCGCGACCGCGTCGGTCAGCGCGGTGCGGACGCCTCCGTCGACGAACCGCACGCCGGAGGCGAAGAACGCGAACACCGGCACCGCGATGCCGGCGGAGATCGGCCGCATCCGGTGCTCGAACTTGTGCGCCACGTCGGTCTCGCGGTCGTGGGTGCTGATCGAGGGAACCGTCGCGCGTGGCTTGACCGGCACGACCAGGCCGAGCAGCACGCCGGCCACGGTCGCGTGCACCCCGGAGGCGTGCACCAACCCCCAGGTCGCCAGGGCCAGGGGCAGCAGTAGCCACCAGTGGGTGATCCGCCGTTGGGTGAGCGCGGCGAACAGCGCCAGCGGCACCAGCGCCATCAGCAGCGGCCCCACCTGAAGGTCGGAGGTGTAGAAGATGGCGATGATCGTGATGGCGATGAGGTCGTCGACCACGGCGAGGGTCAGCAGGAACGAGCGCAGGGCCGCCGGCAGCGAGGAGCCGATGACCGCGAGCACCGCGAGGGCGAAGGCGATGTCGGTGGCGGTGGGGATGGCCCATCCGCGCAGGGCGTCACCCTCGCCACCCGCGAGCACGACGGTGCCCACGAACACCAGCGCGGGCAGGACGACGCCACCGATGGCCGCGACCACCGGGACGACCGCCTTCGCGGGCGAGCGCAGGTCGCCGACGAGGAACTCGCGCTTGAGCTCCAGGCCCGCGACGAAGAAGAAGATCGCGAGCAGGCCGTCGCCGGCCCAGTGGCCGACGGTGAGGTCGAGGTGGCCCCACTCGATGCCGAGCACGGTGTCGCGCAGCGTGAAGTAGGCGTCGGACCACGGTGTGTTCGCCAGCACCAGGGCCGCCACGGCGGCCGCCAGCAACAGGGCGCCGCCGATGGTCTCGGTGCGCAGTGCATCGGCGACGACCTGGGCCTCGGCCCAGCTCGGCCGGCTGAGGATGCCCGGGCGCTCCTTCGGGTCGGTCGGCGTGGGGCGCGGGTCAGGGTCGGTCATGCCGGTTCTCCTGCGGTCGTGAGGGCGAGTGGCCCCGCGGGGTCACGAAGGCGGTGCCGACCAGACTTCCCGGCGCTCCGTTGCCAGTGTATCGGCGCACAGCGACCGCAATCGACCCGGCTCGAGTGCGGAAGTGGTCGCCGAGGCAGCCACCTGCGAACTCACGGCGAGATACGGACGAGGGGGGTGGGGGGCCCGCCCCCACCCCCCCACCCTAAAACCCCCCGCCGCGCCCCCCGGGGCCGCGCCCCCCG
>JBBQNZ010000082.1:0-18413 GCA_038330415.1 Actinomycetales bacterium
CCTAGGCCAAAGAAGTGGCCGGACAGGCTCCAAAGTGGCGAGCAGCGGAACCACAACGAGACGATGCGACTCGCCCTAGTGACCAAGAGATTGTGTATGACACGTACCAACCGCACTTATGACAACTTCACTGCATCTCGACACCTAGTGCGCGGTGAGCCGGCCGAGCAGGGCCCCGAGCCGGGCCGGGCGTCCGGTCGCCTCCTCCTCGCGGTCGGCCAGCGTGGCCAGCCGCAGGCCGGCGTTGATGCCGAGCCAGCGCAGCGGCTCGGGCTCCCAGCGCGGTGACCGGTGCCCGACCCAGGGCAGGGCGGTGAGCGCGGTGTCGCGGCCGAGCAGCAGGTCGGCCAGGGTGCGGCCGGCCAGGTTGCTCGCCGCCACGCCGTCACCGACGTAGCCGCCGGCCCGACCGGTGCGGGTCACGGGGTCCCAGCTGACCGATGGGTGCCAGTCGCGAGCGATGCCGAGCGGGCCACCCCACGCGTGCGTGAAGGTGATGCCGTCGAGCTGGGGGAGCAGCCCGCGCAAGGTGGTGCGCAGGGCGGCGAAGACCGTGGGCTCCTCGTCGAACTCGGGGCGCACCTGCGAGCCCCAGTGGTAGGGCGCGCCGCGCCCGCCGAAGGCGATCCGGCCGTCGTCGGTGCGCTGCCCGTAGATGACGA
This sequence comes from Actinomycetales bacterium, assembly GCA_038330415.1. Taxonomy (GTDB): domain Bacteria; phylum Actinomycetota; class Actinomycetes; order Actinomycetales; family Dermatophilaceae; genus Fodinibacter. The sequence continues at coordinate 663 of JBBQNZ010000082.1, forward strand.
CGTGGCCGTGGTCGGCGAACACCTCCCGCCGGGAGAGCCCGATCCGGGCCCAACGCTCGTCGTCGATCGGCTCGGTGGCCACCATCAGCGAGTAGACCGGTGCGACCCGCCGGGTCAGGCCGGGGAGCGTGCCGGTCCAGCCCTCGGTGGCGATGACGACGTTGGCCGCGGAGATGCGGTGGCCGGTGGAGAGCACCACGACCCGGTCGCCGGTGCGGGCCACGTGGGCGCCCTCGACGATGCGGCCACCGAGCCGGCGGACCGCCTGCGCCAGCCCGTCGACCAGCCGGCGCGGGTGCACCCGGGCGCAGTTCGGGGTGAAGGTGGCGCCGCGCGCGCCGGCGACGTCGAGCCGCTCGCGGGTGGCGGCGGCATCCAGCCAGACCGTGCCGTCGCCCCACGACGCCGCGTGCGCCGCGGCGACCCGTGCCCGGGCCTCCTGGGCCGGGGTGCGGGCCACGACCAGCGCGCCGCCCTTGACGAAGCCGGCGCTCAGGGCCTCCTCGGCGTCGACCCGGCCCACCTCGTCGACCGTGTCGCGCAGCGCGGCGAGGTGCGCCAGCGTGGCGTTGCGCCCGTGGCGGCGGTCGATCGTGTCGGCCGCGACCGGCCACAGGGCCGAGACCCAGCCGCCGTTGCGGCCGCTGGCCCCGAAGCCGACGTGCTCAGCCTCGAGCACCAGCACCTCGCGTCCGGGCTGCGCCCGCAGCAGGTAGTAAGCGGTCCAGAGCCCGGTGAAGCCGCCGCCGACCACGACGACGTCCGCGCTCTGGGGCAGGTCGGATGCCGGGTGCGTGCGCGGGCGCGCGGAGGAGTCCGACCACAGCGGCCCGGTCGACCCGCCGAGGGCGGCCCGGCTCACCTCAGAGGTGGTTCTCGGCCTCGGTGAGCACTGAGCGCAGCCGGCGCTCGATCTCGTCGAACTGCTCCGGGCCCATGGTCAGCGGCGGGGCGAGCTGCACGACGGGGTCGCCGCGGTCGTCGGCGCGGCAGTACAGGCCGGCGTCGAACAGCGCCTTGGAGAGGAACCCGCGCAGCAGGCGCTCGCTCTCGGCGTCGTCGAACGTCTCGCGGGTCTGCTTGTCCTTGACCAGCTCGATGCCATAGAAGTAGCCGGCTCCGCGCACGTCACCGACGAGCGGCAGGTCGAGCAGCTTGTCGAGGGTGGCCTTGAAGACCGGGGCGTTCTCCTTGACCCGGTCGTTGAGGCCCTCGCGGTCGAAGATGTCGAGGTTGGCCATTGCCGCGGCGCACGAGACCGGGTGCCCGCCCCAAGTGTAGCCGTGCGGGAAGTAGGTGGTGCCGTGGCGGAACGGCTCGAACAGCCGGTCGCTGGCGATCATCAGGCCGAGCGGGGCGTAGCCGCTGGTGATGCCCTTGGCGGTGGTGATGATGTCGGGCTGGTAGCCGAAGTCCTGGCAGGCGAACATCGACCCGATCCGGCCGAAGGCGCAGATCGTCTCGTCGGAGACGAGCAGCACGTCGTACTGGTCGCAGATCTCGCGGACCCGCTCGAAGTAGCCGGCCGGCGGCGGGAAGCAGCCGCCGGAGTTCTGCACCGGCTCGAGGAAGACGGCGGCGACCGAGTCGGGGCCCTCGAACTCGATGGCCTCGGCGATGCGGTCGGCGGCCCAGCGCCCGAAGGCCTTCTCGTCGTCGCGCAGGTGCTCGGGGGCGCGGTACATGTTGGTGTTCGGCACCTTGTGGCCGCCGGGCACGAGCGGCTCGAACGGGACCTTGGCGCCGGGGATGCCGGTGATCGACAGGGCACCCTGCGGGGTGCCGTGGTACGCCACCGAGCGGGAGATGACCTTGTGCTTGGTCGGCTGGCCGGTCAGCTTGAAGTACTGCTTGGCCAGCTTCCAGGCGGTCTCGACCGCCTCGCCGCCACCGGTGGTGAAGAAGACCCGGTTCAGGTCGCCGGGGGCGTTGTGCGCGAGCCGCTCGGCGAGCTCGATGGCCCGGGGGTGCGCGTAGGACCACAACGGGAAGAAGGCGAGCTCGGAGGCCTGCTTGGCCATCGCCTCGGCGATCTCGGTGCGGCCGTGCCCGACGTTCGTGACGAACAGGCCGGCCAGGGCGTCGATGTACTCGTTGCCGCGGTCGTCCCAGATCGTCCAGCCCTTGCCCCGGGTGATGATGGGCACGTTGTGGCCCAGGCCCGAGTCCTCGAAGGTCGAGTGCCGGGTGAAGTGCATCCACAGGTGGTCGCGGGCGGCATCGGAGTAGAGCGCGCCGGTGGCGGTGTGGCGGTCGGAGCTGGGCTCCCACACGTCGGACGGGTAGGTGCTCATCGGGTACCCCAGTTGTAGTGCTGCTTGTTCAGCTTCAGGTAGACGAACGTCTCGGTGGACCGGACACCCGGGAGGGTGCGGATCTGGTTGGTCAGCAGGTCGAGCAGGTGGTCGTCGTCCTCGCAGACGACCTCGGCGAGGATGTCGAAGCTGCCGGCCGTGGTCACCACGTAGTCGACTTCGGTCATGCCCGACAGCGCCGCGCCCAGCGCGATGAGGTCGCCCTCGGCCCGGATGCCGATCATCGCCTGCCGCGAGAAGCCCACCTGGATCGGGTCGGTCACCGCGACGATCTGCATGACCTCGGCGTCGAGGAGGCGCTGCACGCGCTGGCGGACGGCAGCCTCGGACAGACCAACGGCCTTGGCGATGGCGGCGTAGGACTGCCGGCCGTCCTCCTGGAGCAGCTCGATGATGCGCTTGGCGACGTCGTCGAGTCGGGTCTCGGAGGCCGAGCGCGGGCTGCGGGCCGGCGGTGTGCTGCGGGTCACCGCGTCATCGTGACGCGGATTCCTGTGTTGCGCAAGTCCTCAGATGACGGAATCCGTTGATCGAGGCGTCTCAGCGTACGGCTTTACCTCCTTTTAACCACCCAAACCCTAGTGATTTCGCGGGATCGGGGTTTAGAGTCCCCCTGCAATACCGTCCCCTCCACCCCCAGGGAGCCATGCACATGAGCGATCCGCGCAGCCTGCGCAACTTCATCGGCGGCGAGTACGTCGACGGGCGCACCGAATCCACCACCGACATCGTCAACCCGGCCACGGGATCCGTCGTCGCCACCGCCCCGGTCAGCGGCCAGGCCGATGTCGACGCGGCCTACGGCGCGGCCGAGACGGCATTCGCGGAGTGGGGTCGCACCACCCCGAGCGAGCGCCAGCAGGCCCTGCTGAAGATCGCCGACGCGATCGAGGCCAACGCCGACGAGCTGATCGCGCTGGAGTCCGAGAACACCGGCAAGATCCGGGCGCTCACGGCCAGCGAGGAGATCCCGCCGATGGTCGACCAGCTGCGGTTCTTCGCCGGCGCGGCCCGGGTGCTCGAGGGGAAGGCTGCGGGGGAGTACATGAAGGGCCACACCTCCTGGATCCGGCGCGAGCCGATCGGGGTCGTCGGCCAGGTCACTCCGTGGAACTACCCGCTGCTCATGGCCGTGTGGAAGATCGCGCCCGCGCTGGCCGCGGGCAACACCGTGGTGCTCAAGCCGAGCGACACCACCCCCGAGACCACGCTGCGGCTCGCCGAGATCGCCTCCGAGTTCCTCCCGGCGGGTGCCCTCAACGTGATCACCGGCGACCGTGACACCGGCCGGATGCTGGTCGAGCACCGCACACCGGGCCTGGTCGCCATCACCGGCTCGGTACGCGCCGGTGCCGAGGTCGCCGCCAGCGCCGCGCCCAACGTCAAGCGCGTGCACCTCGAGCTCGGCGGCAAGGCCCCGGTCGTGGTCTTCGACGACGCCGACATCGAGGCCGCGGTCGAGGGCATCGCCATCGCCGGCTACTTCAACGCCGGCCAGGACTGCACCGCGGCGACGCGCGTGCTGGCCGGTCCCGGCATCCACGACGACTTCGTCGCAGCCCTCGCGGAGTACGCGAACACCTCGGCGCCGGTCGGGCTGCCGACCGACGAGGACGCGCTCTTCGGCCCGGTCAACAACGTGCGCCAGCTCGCGCACGTGTCGGGCTTCATCGACCGGCTCCCCTCGCACGCCACGGTCTCGGCCGGTGGCAACCGCCGCACCGACCTCGGCGACGGCTTCTACCTCGAGCCGACCGTGCTCTCCGGCCTGAACCAGGACGACGAGGCGATCCAGAACGAGATCTTCGGCCCGGTGATCACCGTGCAGCGCTTCACCGACGAGGCCGAGGCGCTCGCCTGGGCCAACGGGGTCGACTACGGGCTCGCCTCCTCGGTGTGGACCAAGGACTTCGGGCGCGCGATGCGGATGTCGCGGGCGCTCGACTTCGGCTGCGTCTGGATCAACACGCACATCCCGCTCGTGGCCGAGATGCCCCACGGCGGCTACAAGAAGTCGGGTTACGGCAAGGACCTGTCGATGTACGGCTTCGAGGACTACACCCGCATCAAGCACGTCATGGCGAACATCGAGAGCTGAGGAACGACCCCAATGACACTCCGACGGCGGCCCCCGGCCGATCCCATGACGCGCGAGCTGATCCGCGCCGCGACGTCCAGCAACCTCACCCGACGCTCCCTGCTCGGGACGGCCGCGATCGGTGGCGCCGCTGCGGCCCTCGCGGCGTGCGCTCCGCCCCCGCCGCCGTCCGGTGGGGTGGCCGCGCTGAAGCTGCCCACCGACCTCTCCGACACCTCGAAGATCATCCGGTGGGCGAACTGGACGGCGTACCTGGACTACGACGAGGAGACCAAGAAGTACCCGACCCTCGAGCAGTTCATCAAGGAGACGGGCATCCAGGCCACCTACAGCGAGGACATCGAGGACAACGACTCCTACTTCAACAAGATCGCCCCGCAGCTGCGGGCCGGCCAGGACATCGGCCGCGACATCTTCGTCTTCACCGACTGGATGGCCAACCGGGTGATTCGCGAGCGGCTGTGCCAGCCGCTCGACCTGATCCGGATGCCGAACGCGAGCAACCTGCTCGACAGCCTCAAGGACGTCAGCTTCGACCCGGGCCGGCAGAACTCGCTGACCTGGCAGTCCGGGTTCGCCGGCATCGGCTACGACAAGTCGAAGGTCACCAAGGAGCCCAAGACCATCGACGACCTGTGGACCGACGAGCTCAAGGGTCGCATCGTGGTGCTCAGCGAGTTCCGCGACACCGTGGGCGTCGTCATGCAGAGCCAGGGCGTCGACATCTCCGGTCCCGACTGGGGCGACGCCGAGTTCGAGAGGGCCGTCGTCGAGATCGAGAAGCGGATGGGCGACGGCTACATCCGCCGGATCAAGGGCAACTCCTACCTCGAGGACCTCAAGTCGGGCAACGCGATCGCCGGCATCGTGTGGAGCGGCGACCTGTTCGTGCTGCGGGCCGAGACCGAGAACGACAACTGGCAGTTCGTGATCCCCGAGTCCGGCGGCACGCTGTGGAGCGACAACATGATGATCCCCATCACCTCACCGCACCGCCAGAACGCGCAGACGCTGATGAACTTCTACTACCAGCCGGAGATCGCGGCTCAAGTGGCGGCGTGGGTCAACTACGTGTGCCCCGTCGTCGGGGCGCAGGAGGAGCTCGCGAAGACCGACCCCGAGCTGGCCGACAGCCCGTTCATCTTCCCGAGCCCCGAGTACATCAAGGACAACAACATCCAGGGCTTCCGGGCACTCACGCCCGAAGAGGACGCCAAGTACAGCGCCAGGTGGCAGAAGGTGCAGGGCAACTGATGGCCGGTTCCAATGAAGGCGGCTTCCGCGAGGCCCAGGGCGACCTGCGCCTCGAGGACGTCACGAAGGCGTTCGCGGAGTTCAAGGCGGTCGACGACCTCAGCCTGGTCGTTCCCCGCGGCTCGTTCTTCGCCCTGCTCGGCCCTTCGGGCTGCGGCAAGACGACCACCCTGCGGATGGTGGCCGGTCTCGAGCAGCCCACCAGCGGAAGGGTGCTCATCGGCGACACCGACCTCACCGGCAGCCGCGCCTACGAGCGGCCGGTCAACACGGTGTTCCAGAGCTACGCGCTCTTCCCGCACCTCACCATCCGCGACAACGTGGCCTTCGGGCCCAAGCGGCGCGGGCAGTCCGACTCGGCGAAGCTCGCCGACGAGGCGCTGGCGCTGGTGCAGATGGACCACCTCGCCACCCGCAAGCCCACCCAGCTCTCCGGTGGCCAGCAACAGCGGGTGGCCCTGGCCCGGGCGATCGTCAACCGCCCCGAGGTGCTGCTGCTCGACGAGCCGCTCGGTGCCCTCGACCTCAAGCTGCGCCGCCAGATGCAGGTCGAGCTCAAGCGGATCCAGACCGAGGTCGGGCTCACCTTCATCCACGTGACGCACGACCAGGAGGAGGCCATGACCATGGCCGACACCGTGGCCGTGATGAACCACGGCCGGATCGAGCAGATGGGGGCCCCCTCGACCCTCTACGACCTCCCGGGCACCTCGTTCGTCGCCAACTTCGTCGGGCAGTCCAACCTCGGTACCGGCCGGATCCTCGACCGCGACGGCGACCACGTCGTCGCCGAGGTTCAGGGCTCGAAGGTCAAGATCCCGGTGTCGCGCACCGCCGTCCATGACGGCGACGTCACCTTCGGCGTCCGGCCCGAGAAGGTGCGCGTCATGCGCAACCGCGGCGACGGCGTGGGCGACGACGTCAAGGGCATCGTCCTGGACGTCTCGTTCACCGGCGTCGCCACGCAGTACCTCGTGCAGCTGCCGAGCGGCGCCGTGTGGAGCTGTTACGAGCAGAACCTCGACGTAGAGCCGATCGACCTGCGTCCCGGCGACGACGTCTGGATCACCTGGGACCCCCACCACGCGTTCGGCGTGGCGGTCGACGAGGCCGAGGCCCGCGCGGCCGCGGAGGCGGTCTGAGGTGAGCGCCCTCACGCACGTCTCCGCTCGGGCCGGCGAGGTGACCCCGCCCCCCGCGCCCCAGGCCGACCACAAGGGCCGCAGGTGGGTTCCCTACCTGCTGCTGCTGCCGGGAGCCCTCTGGCTGTTCCTCTTCTTCGTCCTTCCGCTGGTGCAGCTGTTCACGGTGAGCCTGCAGTCGCAGTTCCCCGGGTACCCGGGCTTCTACTACCGCGACGTCAACCTCGGCAACTACGCCACGGCACTCACCGACTTCGCCCCGCAGTTCTTCCGCTCGTTCGCCTTCGCCGGGCTGGCGACCTTCTTCGCGTTCTGCCTGGCCTACCCGCTGGCCTACGCGATGGCCTTCAAGGCCGGGCGCTGGCGCAACGTCATGCTCATCGCGGTGATCGCGCCGTTCTTCACCTCGTTCATCCTGCGCACCGTGGCGTGGCGCCAGATCCTCTCCGACGAGGGCCCGGTGGCCTCCACGCTCAACTACTTCCACCTGCTGCCCGGCGGGCGGATCACCGAGACCTGGGTCGCGGTCGTGGCCGGTCTCACCTACAACTTCCTGCCGTTCATGGTGCTGCCGATCTACGCCTCCCTCGAGCGCGCCGACCCGCGCGTCATCGAGGCCGGCGGCGACCTGTACGCCAACGGGTTCACCACCTTCCGCACGGTCACCCTGCCGCTCAGCATGCCCGGCGTGCTCGCCGGCACCCTGCTGACCTTCATCCCGGCGGCCGGTGACTACGTCAACGCCGAGCTGCTCGGCTCGGACAACACCAAGATGATCGGCAACGTCATCGAGAGCCAGTTCTTCCGAGTGCTCGGTGGCTTCCCGACCGCGGCGGCGTTGTCGTTCACGCTGATGGCGCTGATCCTGGCGCTCGTCTTCCTCTACGTACGTCGCTTCGGGACGGAGGAGCTGCTGTGAGGCGCTGGCTCGGTAACCGGTTCGCCATGATCACGGCGATCCTCGTCCTGCTCTACCTGTTCCTCCCGGTGGCCTACACGTTCGTCTTCTCGTTCAACAACTACCGGAAGTCGAACATCGTCTGGAACCCGGTGGGGAGCCCGACCCTGAAGTACTGGAAGGACCCCTGCGGTGCGCCCGGCGTGTGCGAGTCGCTGGTCACCTCGCTCGAGATCGGCCTGATCGCCACGCTGGTGTCGATGGTGCTCGGCACCCTCCTGGCGTTCGCCCTGGTGCGGCACCGGTTCAGGGGCAGCGGCGTCAGCAACGTGCTCGTCTTCGTGCCGATGGCCACCCCGGAGATCGTGCTCGGCGCCAGCCTGCTGACGATCTTCGTGCAGGGCTTCTCGCGGGTCGGCCTCGGGCTGGGCTTCACCACGATCGTCATCGCGCACATCATGTTCTGCGTCAGCTTCGTGGTCGTCACGGTCAAGGCCCGCCTGCAGAGCCTCGACCCGCGCCTCGAGGAGGCCGCCCAGGACCTGTATGCCGGGCCGGGCAGCACCTTCTGGAAGATCACCTTCCCGCTCGTGCTCCCGGGCATCGTCGGTGCCGGGCTGCTCGCGTTCTCGCTGTCCTTCGACGACTTCATCATCACCAACTTCGTCTCCGGCAACGAGACCACGTTCCCGAAGTTCGTCTACGTCTCCTACCTGCGCGGGATCCCCGCCCAGGCCAACGTGATCGGCTTCTCGATGTTCGTCATCGCGCTCTCGCTGGTCATCATCGGCCAGCTGGTCGGCAACGCCCGCAAGAAGTAGCCCCGCCTCGTCATCCACCAACCGCCCTGCCCCTCCCGAACAGGAAACCCCATGCACGTCCTCATGGTCGGAGCGGGCGGCGTCGGCGACGCCGCCGCCCGGATCGCCGCCGAACGCCCCTTCTTCGACTCCTGGGTGGTGGCCGACTACGACCTCTCCCGGGCCCAGCACACGGTCGACGCCGTCACCTCGCGGCACGAGGGCGAGACCCGGTTCAGGGCCGCGCAGGTCGACGCCTCGGATGCCGGCGCCGTTGCCGCGCTGGCCCGCGAGGTGGGTGCCACGCACGTGTTCAACGCGGTCGACCCGCGCTTCGTGCTGACCATCTTCGAGGGGGCGAAGGCGGCGGGCGCCGACTACCTCGACATGGCGATGAGCCTGTCCAGCCGGCACCCGAGCGAGCCCTACGCGAAGGTCGGCGTCAAACTCGGCGACGACCAGCTGGCCCAGGCCGCGCAGTGGGAGGTCGACGGCCGCCTCGCCCTGGTCGGCATCGGGGTCGAGCCCGGGCTCTCCGACGTCTTCGCGCGCTACGCCGCCGACCACCTGTTCAGCCACATCGACGAGCTGGGCACCCGCGACGGCGCCAACCTGGTCATCCGCGACGAGGAGGGCAACGAGGTCTTCGCACCGGGCTTCTCGATGTGGACCATCATCGAGGAGTGCCTCAACCCACCGGTGGTGTGGGAGCGCGAGCGGGCTGTGGGCGCCGATGGCTCCTACGACGTCGAGGCCGGCTTCTACACGCTGCCGCCGTTCGCCGAGCCAGAGGTGTTCGAGTTCCCCGACGGCATCGGCCCGGTCGAGTGCGTGCACGTGGAGCACGAGGAGGTGCTCCTGATGCCGCGCTGGGTCGAGGCCGACAAGGTCACCTTCAAGTACGGCCTGGGCGAGGAGATGATCTCGATCCTGCGCACGCTGCACACCCTGGGCCTCGACGGCACCGACCCGGTGAGCGTCACGGGCGTGCAGGTGAGCCCCCGTGACGTCGTGGCCGCGGTGCTGCCCGACCCGGCCACCATCGGGCCGCGCATGGAGGGCAAGACCTGCGCCGGCCTGTGGGTCACGGGCACCGGCAAGAACGGCCAGCCGCGCCGCACCTACCTCTACCACGTGAGCGACAACGCCGACACGATGCGTGACTACGACGCCCAGTGCGTGGTGTGGCAGACCGCCGTCAACCCGGTGGTCGCGCTCGAGCTGCTCGCCGCCGGCACCTGGCGGGGTTCGGGCGTGCTCGGCCCGGAGGCGTTCGACGCCGTGCCCTTCCTCGAGCTGCTGGCGGCCCCGAAGCCGCAGGGCTACGGCTCGCCCTGGGGCCTCGAGGACCGCTGACCCACGTTCGTGCGAAAGGATCGCCCCATGGCCATCACCCAGAAGTCCCTCATCGACTCCGTGCCCACCCAGCTGCTCATCGGCGGCGCCTGGCGCGAGGCGAGCGGCGGCGAGCGCTTCGAGGTGCACGACCCGAGCAGCGGCGCCACCCTGACCACCTGCGCCGACGCCACGCCCGACGACGGCCTGGCCGCGCTGGCCGCCGCGCACGAGGCACAGGCCGGCTGGGCCGCCACCCCGCCGCGCGACCGCAGCGAGATCCTGCGCCGGGCCTTCGAGGCGCTCACGGCCCGGGCCGACGAGTTCGCCACGCTGATGAGCCTGGAGATGGGCAAGACCGTCGCCGAGGCCAGGGGAGAGGTCACCTACGGCGCCGAGTTCTTCCGCTGGTTCGCCGAGGAGGCCGTGCGCATCCACGGCCGCTACTCGGTGGCACCCAACGGCGCCTCGCGGCTGCTCACCATGAAGCAGCCGGTGGGCCCCACGCTGATGATCACGCCCTGGAACTTCCCGCTCGCCATGGGTACCCGCAAGATCGGCCCGGCCGTCGCCGCCGGCTGCACGATGGTCGTCAAGCCCGCGCACGAGACGCCGCTGACCATGCTGCTGCTCGCTCGGGTCATGCAGGAGGCCGGGCTGCCCGACGGCGTGCTCAACGTCGTCACCACCATGCACTCCGGAGCGGTGTGCGAGCCGGTCATCCGTGACGAGCGGCTGCGCAAGCTCACGTTCACCGGGTCGACCGCCGTGGGCAAGAAGCTCGTCGAGCAGTCGGCCGAGCAGCTGCTGCGCCTGTCGATGGAGCTCGGCGGCAACGCCCCGTTCCTCGTCTTCGAGGACGCCGACGTCGATGCCGCCGTCGAGGGCGCGATGCTCGCCAAGATGCGCAACATCGGCGAGGCGTGCACCGCTGCCAACCGGTTCTTCGTGCACGAGTCGCTGGCCCAGGAGTTCTCGACCAAGCTGGCCGCCCGGATGGGTGCGCTCGTGGTCGGCAAGGGCACCACAAAGGGGGTCGACGTCGGCCCCCTCATCACGGCCAAGGCCCGCGACGGCGTCGACGAGCTCGTCAAGGATGCCGTGGGCAAGGGCGCCACGGTGCTCACCGGCGGGGGCCCGGTGCCGGGGCGCGGCTTCTTCTACCAGCCCACGGTGCTCACCGACGTCGCCACCGACAGCCGCTGCCTGACCGAGGAGATCTTCGGCCCGGTGGCCCCGGTCTGCACCTTCACCGACGACGCGGATGCCGTGGCCAAGGCCAACGGCACCGAGTACGGCCTGGTCGGCTACATCTACACCAACGACCAGACCCGGGTGATCCGGGTGGCCGAGGCCATGGAGTTCGGGATGATCGGCGTCAACACCGGCATCGTCTCAAACCCGGCCGCCCCGTTCGGTGGCGTGAAGCAGTCCGGCTTCGGCCGCGAGGGCGGTTTCGAGGGCATCGACGAGTACCTCGAGACCAAGTACGTCGGCATCGCACTCTGAGCGTCGGGCCCGGGTTCGCGCCAAACCCGGGCACGACGCTCCGGCGAGTGGTGTCATGGGGGCATGAGCCCGGACCTCGAGCCGCTCGGCCGGCCGCAACAGTGGCAGACCGTGGAGGCGCTGCTCGAGCGCAGCGACCAGTCGCTGCGCCGCGGGGCCCGGCCGGGGGCGCAGGTGTGGCCCACCGGTTTCGAGCTGCTCGACGTCACCCTCGATGGCGGCCTGCGCTCGGGTGAGCTGGTGCTGCTCGGGGGCAGCGAGGGGTCCGGCAAGACGACGATCTCGCTGCAGCTGGTGCGCAACGCGGTGGCCGGGGGCCGGCACGGTGTCGTGTTCTCCTACGAGCACTCGGCCCAGAGCCTCGTGCAGCGGCTCCTCGCGCTCGAGGCGGCTGAAGCGGCCGTCGCCGCGGGACAGTACCCGGCCCTCGCGGCCGACGTGCACACGGTGCGTTCGGTCTTCGAGGCCGACGACCCCGACCGCCGCGGCCTCGCGGAGGCGCTGGCCGGCATCCCCTATGGCACCGACGCCCTGGCCACCCTGCAGCAGTACGCCGGGCGCCTGCACCTGCACGAGTCCGGCAAGGAGACCACCCCCGACGAGATCGCCCGCGTGGTCAGCGCGATCACCCGCGAGGCCGGGGAGCCACCCATCGTGCTCGTCGACTACCTGCAGAAGATGCCCCTGGCCGGGTTCGCCGGCGACGAGACCGCGCGGGTGACGATCGTGACCGAGACGATGAAGGACCTGTCGCTCGAGCTCGAGTGCCCCATCGTGTGCATCGCGGCCGCCGACCGCGCAGCCCTGGGGGCCGGGCACCGGATGCGCACCCGCGACCTGCGGGGATCCAGCGCGCTGGCCTACGAGGCCGACCTGGTGCTCATCCTGTCGAGCAAGGAGAACATCGTCTCGCGCGAGCACCTCGTCTACGACCTGGGCAGCCGTGGCCGCTACGAGCAGTGGTCGGTGCTCACCGTCGAGAAGAACCGCAGCGGCCAGGGCCAGGTCGAGCTCGAGCTGCAGAAGGACTTCGAGCACGGCCGCTTCCACCCCCAGGCCCAGGTCGTCACCGAGCGGCTCATCGAGGAGCGCGTCTTCACCACCTGACGCGAGAATGGCCGGATGCCGCCCCCCTCCGCGCGCGCTCGGCGCCTGCCCGCGTGGGTCGTCGTCGCCCTCGTGGTCGGCGCGGTCGTGTTGTGGGCACTCGCGCGAAACGGCTCCGGCGAGGTCTTCGACCCGCCCGCTGCCCTCCCGTCGCAGTCGGCGACCACGGACCGGCCGGGCAGCACGACGAGCGCCACCCCCAGTGGCCGCAGCACGCCGGTGTCGGGGCTGCCGACGGTGGCCGAGAGCGCCCTGCCCGACGAGGCGGACACCACCCTGGCCCTCATCCGCGCCGGTGGGCCGTTCCCCTACGAGGAGGACGGCGGGACCTTCGGCAACCGGGAGCGGATCCTGCCCCGGCAGGGCAGCGGCTACTACCGCGAGTACACGGTCGAGACACCCGGAGAGGGCGACCGCGGGCCGCGCCGGATCATCGCCGGCGCCGACGGCGACCTCTTCTGGACCACCGACCACTACGCGTCGTTCCGGCAGGTCCAGGAGGGCCGATGATCCGCCACCTGGGCCCGCGCACCGACGTGGTCGGGCTGCTGGCCGACGCCCGCGAGGAGGGCCGCGAGGTGCACCTCGTGCGAGCCGGCCCGACCAAGGAGGCAACGCTGGCCGCCTTCGCCGAGGCGCTCGACTTCCCGGCCTGGTTCGGTGGGAACCTCGACGCCCTGGCCGACTGCCTGGGTCACCTCGCGCGCACCACGGAGGGCGAGTGGGAGCTCGTCGTCGACGGGGTGGCCGAGCTCGCCGGGGAGGACCCGTTCGCGTTCGCCGGCCTGAGCGGGCTGCTCGGTGAGGTCGCGGCGCGCCACCCCCGGTTCCACGTCACCGTCGTCGACCGCTGACAATGAGCGCGTGACCACACGCTCCGTCGCCCTGCTCGGCTCCACCGGCTCGATCGGCACCCAGGCCCTGGAGGTGGTGGCGGCCCACCCCGGCCGGTTCACCGTCGTGGCCCTGTCGGCCGGCGGCAACCTCGACCTGCTGGCCCGCCAGGCGGTGCAGTTCGACGTGCCCCTCGTGGCGGCGGCGCGCGGTGACGTCGACGAGGTGCGCGCGGCGCTCGCGGCCGCCGCGGCGGAGGCCGGCCGGCCGGCATCCGCCACCGAGGTGGTCGTCGGGCCGGATGCCGCGACGGTCGCCGCCGGCTGCGGCGCCGACGTCGTGCTCAACGGCGTGACCGGCTCGATCGGGCTGCGCCCGACGCTGGCGGCGCTGGCAGCGGGCTCGGTGCTGGCACTGGCCAACAAGGAGTCGCTGATCATCGGCGGGCCGCTGGTGAAGGCGGCCGCCGGCCCCGACCAGGTCGTGCCGGTCGACTCCGAGCACAGCGCCATCGCCCAGAGCCTGCGCGGCGGGCGGGAGGAGGAGGTGCGCCGGCTCGTCGTGACCGCGAGCGGCGGGCCGTTCCGCGGGCGCAGCCGGGCCGAGCTGGCCGACGTCACGCCCGAGCAGGCCCTGGCCCACCCCAACTTCGCGATGGGCCGGGTGATCACGACGAACTCCGCCACGCTGGTCAACAAGGGGCTCGAGGTCATCGAGGCGCACCTGCTCTTCGACATCCCCTTCGACCGGATCGACGTCGTGGTGCACCCGCAGCAGCAGATCCACTCGATGGTCGAGTTCCACGACGGCTCGACCATCGCCCAGCTCGGCCCCCCGCGCATGCTCGTGCCCATCGCGCTGGGGCTGTCCTGGCCGGAGCGGCTCGAGGACGTCGACGTGCCGTGCGACTGGACCCGGGCGCAGAGCTGGGAGTTCCACCCGCTCGACGACGACGCCTTCCCGGCCGTGCGGCTGGCCCGGCAGGTCGGCGCCGCCGGCGGCACCTACCCGGCCGTCTACAACGCCGCCAACGAGGTGTGCGTCGACGCGTTCCACGACGGCACGATCCGCTTCACCGACATCGTCGACACCATCGAGCGGGTCGTCGACGCCCACGCCGGCCGGGAGGGCGACGCGCACAGCCTGGACGGGGTGCTGGCGGCGGACTCATGGGCACGCGACGAGGCCGCCCGGGTGCTGGGCGTCGGGCCACAGACCAGCCAGAGCTGACGCACGACGACGAACACGCCGACGATGACGATGCACTCCGGGGCCGACGTCTCGACGGCAGCACTCATGCCTCCACCGTGGACACGGGGTGGGCGTGTGCAGTGGGCAGTGAGTGGGCCCACAGCTGTCCGGACGGCGTCGTCAGGAGGCCGACGTACCCTATAGCGCATGTCCACCCTCGCCTTCGTCCTCGGTGTCCTGTTCATGGCCACCGGCGTCGCCGCTTCGATCGCTCTGCACGAGGTCGGGCACCTCGTGCCCGCCAAGCGGTTCGGCGTGCGGGTGACCCAGTACATGGTCGGCTTCGGGCCCACCATGTGGTCGCACAAGCGCGGCGAGACCGAGTACGGCGTCAAGGCGGTGCCGCTGGGTGGCTACATCCGGATGATCGGCATGTTCCCCCCGCGCGCCGGCGACCAGCCAGGCACGGTGCGGGTGTCGAGCACGGGGCGGTTCAGCCAGCTGGTCGACGAGGCCCGCGCCGCCAGCCTCGAAGAGGTGCGGCCCGGCGACGAGCACCGGGTCTTCTACCGCCTCCCGGTGCACCAGAAGGTCATCGTCATGCTCGGTGGCCCCACCATGAACCTCCTCATCGGCGTCGTCCTGCTCACCCTCCTGGTCACCGTGCACGGCGTGGCCACCGCCCAGCCGGGCGCCGTGGTGGCCTCGGTGTCGCAGTGCGTGGTGCCGGTGACCAAGGCCGGAGACGCCACCACCTGCACCGACCAGCCCGAGACCCCCGCGCTCGCCGCCGGCATCCTGCCCGGTGACCGCTTCGTGTCCATCGCCGGCCAGCCGGTCGACGACACCACCGATGTCGGCACGCTCATCCGCCCCCGCGTCGGCGAGGCGGTGCCCATCGTGCTCGATCGCGACGGCCAGCAGGTCACCGTCACCGCCACCCCCATCCGCAACATCGTGCCGGTGCTCGACGCCAAGGGGCTGCCCGTCACCGCCGCCGACGGCACGACCCAGACCACCGAGGCCGGCTTCCTCGGCGTGCGGTCGGCCGCGCCGGTGGCCTACGAGCCGCAGCCGGTCACCGCGGTGCCCGGCATGCTGTGGGGCTACGTGAGCGGCACCGCCCAGGCCTTGGTGCACGTGCCGCAACGCATGGTCGGCGTGTGGCAGGCGGCCTTCGGCGGGGCCGAGCGCGAGATCGACAGCCCGATGTCGGTCGTCGGGGTGGGGCGGGTCGCCGGTGAGGCCAGCGGCGGCAAGTACGACTCCCTGGTCGGCAAGTCCGCCGGCGACAAGCTGTGGTTCCTGATCGGGCTGATCGCTGCTCTGAACTTCATGCTCTTCCTGTTCAACCTCATCCCGCTGCTGCCCCTCGACGGCGGCCACGTGGCCGGCGCCCTGTGGGAGGGCCTCAAGCGCGGGCTCGCCAAGCTGCTGGGGCGCCCCGACCCGGGCTACGTCGACGTGGCCAAGGCCCTTCCGATCGCCTACACCGTGTCCACGGTGCTGCTCGGCGCCTCGTTGCTGCTGATCTACGCCGACCTCGTCAAGCCGGTCAACCTCGGCGGCTGACGATCTCGTCGCGCCGGGCTCGCAGCTCGGTGACCCGGCGGTCGAGCTCGGCCGCCCGCACCGTCAACCGCTGCAGCGCGTCGCGCACCGAGGCGCGCGCCTCCTCGACCCGACCAAGGCTCGCCTTGATGCTCGAGCGCACCGACAGATCGCTGAAAATGTTGTCGAACCACACGTCGAAGGTGCGGGTCGTGGGCGAGATGCCCAGGTCGGACTGCAGCCCCGTGGCTCCGGGCACGTCCGCGAGCTCACGGGCCAGGTCGGCGAGCGCCTGCTGGGCCTGCTCGATGCGGCGCCCGGCTGCGTTGATCCGCTCGTGCTTCAGGGCCGACGACACCAGCCCGCCGCCGAACCACGTGTCGTACGCCGACCACGAGGCGGCCGAGCCCAGCTCGAGCAGCGCGGCGTCCAGTGCGGCCGCGGCCCGGGTGCCGGCCTCCCGCGCCTGTGCCACCTCGGCTCCCTCCGCGCGGGCAGCGCCGAGCCCGTCGAGCGCCTCCTCGAGCCCGTCGGGTCGGCGGCCACTGGCCCGTAACGCCTCGGCGTGGGCTGCGGCGGCGGCTTCACGGCGGCCGGCGGTGTCACCGAGGTGCCTGAGCCGGCGGTCGAGCTCATCGCGCCGGGCGACCACCGCCGCCAGCCGGGCCGTCGCGTTCTGCGCGGCGTAGCGGGCAGCGACCTCCTCGGCGCGTTCCCGGTCGAGGTCCCCGGTGCGGGTGCCGCGCACCGCCGCCAGCACCGCGGTCAGGCCGATGCCCTCGAGCCGGGCGACGTCGGCGGCCTCGACGCGGTGCCGCCGCTGCAGGCGGTGCTGCTCCTCGCGGGTCGCCTCGGCCTCGGTGCGCAGCGCGTCGAGCGACGTGCGCAGGCGCGTCGCCTCGGCGTCGTCGGCGATGGCCTGGTCAAGGGTGTGTCGGGTCTGCACGGGCTCGATCATGGCGCTTCGAGCACGCGCACGTACGCTTGGTTCCATGTCGGTCTCCCTCGGTATGCCCCCCCTGCCCCCGCCCGTCGTCGCCCCCCGCCGCGTCAGCCGGAAGATCAAGGTCGGCAAGGTCGAGGTCGGCGGCGACGCCCCCGTGTCGGTGCAGTCGATGACCACCACCCCGACCACCGACATCAACGCCACGCTCCAGCAGATCGCCGAGCTCACGGCATCCGGTTGCGACATCGTGCGGGTCGCCTGCCCCACCCAGGACGACGCCGAGGCGCTGCCGGCCATCGCGCGCAAGTCGCAGATCCCGGTCATCGCCGACATCCACTTCCAGCCCAAGTACGTCTACGCGGCGATCGACGCCGGCTGCGCGGCGGTGCGGGTCAACCCGGGCAACATCCGCCAGTTCGACGACCAGGTCGGCGAGATCGCCCGGCGCGCCAAGGCCGCGGGCATCTCCATCCGCATCGGCGTCAACGCCGGCTCGCTCGACAAGCGCATCCTCGACAAGTACGGCAAGCCGTCCGCCGAGGCACTGGTGGAGTCGGCGGTGTGGGAGGCCAGCCTGTTCGAGGAGCACGACTTCCACGACTTCAAGATCTCGGTCAAGCACAACGACCCGGTCGTCATGATCCGCGCCTACCAGCTGCTGGCCGAGCGCGGCGACTGGCCGCTCCACCTCGGGGTCACCGAGGCGGGTCCGACGTTCCAGGGGACGATCAAGTCGGCGACGGCCTTCGGGGCGCTGCTGTCCAAAGGCAT
>JBBQNZ010000083.1:0-18378 GCA_038330415.1 Actinomycetales bacterium
ACCGAGGCCGGCTACGTCGGCGAGGACGTCGAGAACATCCTCCTCAAGCTCATCCAGGCGGCCGACTACGACGTCAAGAAGGCCGAGACCGGCATCATCTACATCGATGAGGTCGACAAGATCGCCCGCAAGTCGGAGAACCCCAGCATCACCCGCGACGTGTCCGGCGAGGGCGTGCAGCAGGCGCTGCTGAAGATCCTTGAGGGCACCACGGCGTCGGTGCCGCCGCAGGGCGGGCGCAAGCACCCCCACCAGGAGTTCATCCAGATCGACACCACCAATGTGCTGTTCATCGTCGGTGGGGCGTTCGCGGGGCTGGAGAAACTCATCGAGTCGCGCAACGGCAAGAAGGGCCTGGGCTTCGGCTCCGAGCTGCACACCCCCAAGGACCTCGCCGAGAGCATCCACGAGGTGATGCCGGAAGACCTGATGAAGTTCGGGCTGATCCCCGAGTTCATCGGCCGCCTGCCGGTCATCACCACGGTCGCCCCGCTCGACGTCGGCGCCCTCGTGCGCATCCTCACCGAGCCGCGCAACGCACTGGTCAAGCAGTACCAGAAGATGTTCGAGATCGACGGCGTGGCCCTGGAGTTCACCGACGACGCGATCGAGGCGCTCGCCGACCAGGCTCTGGCCCGCGGCATCGGCGCCCGCGGCCTGCGCGCGATCATGGAGGAGGTCCTCCTCCCGGTGATGTTCGACGTGCCCAGCGACGACGAGATCGCCAAGGTCGTGATCACCGGCGAGGTCGTCTACAAGAACGTCAACCCGACCATCGTGCGGCACGACGAGACCGAGACCGGTCGCAAGCGCACCCCGCGCAAGCGGTCCGCGTAGCGCGGCTGACCGGAAGCGGACAGCACCGGCACGGGACAGCCGCAGCTCTCCCTCGAGCAAGGGGGTGCGCGCGATGATGATGATGGTCTTCATCATCGACACCACTGTGGAGGGTCCGTGCTCACCGTCGATCCCCTGAGAGCGATCACCTGGGGTCCCGACGTGCCCCCGGTTCCGCGCGTGCCGGCTGACCAGCCCGAACCCGGACCTGGTGGGGAGCGCGGCCCGACACCACCTGAGCCGAGCGAGGCGGACGGGGCGGACGAAGCGGACGAAGCGGGCGAGCTGGACAGCGACCCGGCACCCGCGGGGTCACGGCCGCCGGGTCACTGAGACCCAGCCCCGATCTGCCGCCTGCAGGGCCAGGTCGAAACGGCCCTTGGCGCCGACCCTCTCGGTCACGGTGGCCACGATCCGGCGAACCGTTCGCACAGACTGACCAGTGGAGCGGGCGATCGACTCGTCCTTGATCCCTTGCGCGAGCATCCGGATCACCTGGCGCTCCATGACGGTCAGCTCCTGGTGGCCGACGTCGTCCGGGGCGTGGTCAGGGAAGGGGTCGGCCATGTTCCAGGTGTGCTCGAACAGGTCGGCGAACAGGGTCACGGCGGCGTGGTTGGAGACCAGCAGGGCCCCGCGCTCCGGGTCCGTGGGGTGGCTCGCGATGACCGCCTGGGTGCGGTCGAACAGGATCATCCTGGTCGGCAGGGAAGCGACGGTACGGATCTCGGCACCCGCGGACACGCTCTCTGCGAGTGCCTTCAGCATCCGGCGGTCTCGACGGAACCCGTCGAGACACAGGGTGCGCAGCCGGACACCGCGCGAGATCAGATGGTCATCGAGCTCACGAGACTGGGCGATCGCGGTGGCTGACGGCTTGTTGGTGACAAAGGCCGCGACCTCGTGCCTGACGCTGCTCACCAAGTCGCTGATCTGGGCCAGCACGCCGTCACGGTCGGCCAGCCGAGTGATCGCCTCCCGATCGACGCCGGCACCCCGGTACACCTCGCCCAGGCTGGTCAACAGCTCCCTGGTGTCGGCAATCTGCTGGAGGTCTCGGGCAACGGCCCGCTCCTGGTCGGCGAGTCGCCGGCCGATCGCCAGGGTCGGACTGACGGCCCTCCAGCCGTGCGCGATGACCTGGGACGGCTGGACGACGCCCAGGTCCGCCAGGCGTGACAGTGCGTCCGAGACCTCACCGGTCGGCCGCCCCAAGCGCTCACCGATGGCTTCGGCCGAGGCGTGCGGGACGCCCACGACGCAGCGAAACACCCCTTCGCACGCTGACTCCACAGCCCGTCCCTCCCGGCGCATCCGTTCGCCGACCCTATCCCGCAACGTCGACTGCGGCCATGCAGGGCACCGTGACCTGCCTCGCACCCGACGGCAGTTGATGTCACGGCCGGATACGGCCAGAGTTGGGTCCTTCCGATTGACACCGGCGTGGGAAACCTTGGTGACGTCACCAAATGCCCTCATGGAGAAGGAGATCCCCATGCGCAAGGTCGTCGTTGCCCTCGTCGTCGCCCTCAGTGCGCTGGCCGGCACCGCCAGTGCCAGCTCTGCGAACCCATCCACCCGCGCCGGCGCAAGGCCGACGTCGGTGTGCTCGTCCTGCTGGTAGGTGTCCACGTCACAGGCCGAAGGGGCCACGCGAATCGCGTGGCCCCTTCGGCCTGTGGAAGTGGACCCGGGTTCAGGGGTGAAGCCCGGGCGGCGTCACAGGGGAACGCGTCGTGACGTCAGCGCCACGAGCGCGACGATGACGACGACGTAGCCGGTCAGCGCCAACCCCGCCGATGCGAGGTCGACAGGCAGGGGCGGGCGCAGCTGGAACTGCCCCCAGAAGTCGTAGACCCGGTTTCCGAACACCGCCATGATGTTTCGGAGGTCCCAGGCGACGGCAAAGGGGGCGACGAAGAGCACGAGCGCGGACAGGACGAGGGGCCAGGAACCTGAGCCCGTCAGCGCCCCGAACGCGTACCCCATCAACCCGAACACCAGGGCCACGGCCGCCGTCATGGCCACCTTGGCCCACAGCGGGTTTCCCTGGGTCACGACGAGGGGATAGGGGACGTCGGTGCGCACCCCGCCCGAGACCAGCTCGCCGACGAACCCGGTGGCCCAGCCGAGAGCCGCGGTGAGTACAGCTGCGGCGACGGCGAGGATCCCCACGACCACGGACTTGGCCAGCACGATCGACCGCCACGACGCCCGCGCAGCCCGAAAGCCCACCGTGCCGGCGGCCCGGTCGACCAGGGCGAGCCGGGTGCCCAGGAAGAGGAAGAGCAACGGGACCACCAGGAAGGTGACGAAGTCCAGTGCGGTGGCCGCCATGGCGCTCGGCTCCACGGCCTGAACGGCCGAGGACAGTGCGATGAAGTCGTACTTCAGGGGGTTGTCGATGGTCTCCGACCCGCCGGACACCGTGACCACCATGGGCGCAGCGAGCGCATCGTCGAGGGTGATGCCCTCCTGCGCAAAGCGTGCCACCTGCGCTTCGAAGCCGTGGACGCCGGCGATCGCGTGGCTTCGCGAGCCCAGGTAGGAGCCGATCACGCCGATGGCCAGCACGGCTGCCGCCACCACCGCCATCTTGGTGTAGGTGAAGATGAGTAGTTCAGCATGCACCTCGCGACGCACACGCGTCATAGATGTCAACAAGGGAACTCTCCTTCTCGGTGGTTGAGGCGGGCAGGGCGACGCGATCGAGGGACCCCTCGCGAATGACGCTGACCGTGTCCACGAGGCCGGAGTAGAACTCGAGGTTGTGGCCCGTGAGCACCACCGTGCGGGTCTGCTTGAGCGTGCTCAGCACGTGGTGCAGCGCGATCATCGACGTTCGGTCCAAGCCGTTGGTGGGCTCGTCGAGGAGCAGGATCGGCGAGGTCGAGTTGAAGGCCATCGTGAGGGCGAGCCGCATGCGTTCGCCGTGGGAGTAGGTGCTCACCCGGGCCCGCAGCTTCTCCGGGCTGAGGTCGAATGTCGGCCCCGCCAGGCCCTCGGGGCACAGCACGGCGATGTTCTGGTGGCCGGTGAGCCTGAGGTAGGCAGGTGCGGTGTCGAAGACCGGCGTGACCAGGCGCTGCTGGGGCCGCAACGGTCCGTTCATCCACGTGACGGTCCCACCGTGGCGTTCGATGCCCATGATGCAGCGCAGCAGAGTGCTCTTGCCCGCACCGTTCTCACCCATGACGAAGTGGACGGCGTTGGGCTCGAAGGAGGCGCTGACTCCGTGCAGGATCGTGCGGCGACCGTACCTCTTGCTCAGGTTCGT
Organism: Actinomycetales bacterium; assembly: GCA_038330415.1. Classification (GTDB taxonomy): domain Bacteria; phylum Actinomycetota; class Actinomycetes; order Actinomycetales; family Dermatophilaceae; genus Fodinibacter. The sequence continues at coordinate 4,115 of JBBQNZ010000083.1, forward strand.
GATGTCGAGTGCCACGAGGTCTTCCCTTCTGGTTGGGTGCGGCTGGGGGCCCGGTCGGGCCCCCAGCCGCAGGGTGAAGCTCAGTCGGACCAGGCCGACCAGGCGCCGTTGTAGTTCACCGAGAGCCGGTGGATGAAGTCCGACGTGTAGACCGTCACATCGCCCCATGGGGTCACGATTCCGGCACCGATGGTGTTCGCGGCCCGGAAGCGGTCGTTGCGGGCCGTGTTGTAGTACTTGCTGATGCCCTTGTTGCGGGCCACGTTCGGGAACACCGATCCTGCCTGCTGGTAGGCGCTGGTCCAGGTGACGGTGCTCCAGTCGTAGCCGAAGTCGACGTTGTCGCGCGTCCACATGAGGAAGGACCCCCGGTAGAAGCTGGCGCGCCGGCTGGAGGACGCCAGGGCGGCGGCGCTCGCAGACTGCTGCTTGGTCGCCCCCACCGAGACCTTGCCCCCCGAGACGAAGCTGTCGATGGCGGCCCGCTGGTCTGCTGACAGACCCGTGCGGTTCTGGAGCTGCCCTGGCGAGACGGTGCCAGCGCTGGCGGACTGCATCGGTGCGAGGAGTGCGCCGATGCTGATGACGAGAACTGCGGTCTTGCGCATGTGTCTTCCCTTCGATCGTCGGACAGGTGGACCCCCGGCGGTGCCGGAGCCCCGCCCTCGCCGCGGGCATGCGATACCCTCGCCAAGGACGTCGTGCATCCCAACTGCTGATGTCCTCGCCCGGGCCAGTCCCTCTGGTCCGGGCTCCTTCATGCCGGACGAGCAGCTGCTTCGACGGTATGGGCCCGCACCACCGCAGGGCCATGACGTGCTCCTGTCCAGAAGGAGTCAGGTCCCCATGCGGCCCACGGGATCCTCCTGCGGTGCGACGACAGCGAGCCGGCTGCCTGCAGACCTCGCAGCCGATCCCCCGCCGTACCGCTGCCGTGGCTCAGCCGCGGCTGGTGGTGGCCCGCACCTGCCACACCGTGCCGGCGACCAGCCCGAGGGCCGTCGCGCCGATCCACGGCGCCCAGCCCAGCGGCGTCGTCGTCGCCAGCGCTCCCAGCAGCGCCGCCCCGATCGCCGTCCAGACCAGGGCGGCCGCCTGACCGCCCCAGCGCAACGCCGTCGCGCGCGGGAGGTCGGCCCGCACCGGCCACGAGCCGAGCAGGGTGAGCGCCAGGTGGGTGAGCACCACAGCAGAGCCGGTCGCGGCGGCCAGGGCCCATTGCACCCAGCTCGTCGGCGCACCGGCCGGGACGGTGGCGCACAGCACCTGCAGCAGCACGAGCGCGAACGCACCCCAGCCGCCGGGGCGGGCCAGGGCCCACCACGTGCCGAGCGCGAGCACCCCCAGGGCGAAGGGAACGAGGGCGGCCGCCCCGACGCCGGCCACCAGCAGGATCACGACGTCGGCGACCAGGATGGTGCCCACCATCGCCCGGCGCCAGGCCCGGCTGGGGATCATCGGCTGGCCACTCGTGGGGCCCGCGAACGGCGCGCCGCCTGCCGCAGCACGGTGTCGAGCGAGCCGGGCCCGCGCCAGGCGATGACCGGCACCCCGGCCATCGCGCACCGGTGGGACTCGCGCTCGCGGTCGAGCAACCGCAGCCGCCAGACGAGCCGCGCCAGCCGGGCGTCGTCGACCCCGGTCACCGCGCACAGCGCGTCGTCGGAAGCCTGCGGGCCCTGCAGCTCGATCGGCAGGGTGTCGACCACCACGACCGCGTGGCCGCTGCGGGCCACCCGCACGGCGTGCGCCAGCGGCTCCGCCGACACCAGGGCCGACAGGAGCACCACGAAGGCTCCCGGCGGGATGCTGCGGCGCAGCTGGGCGCGCAGCACGCGTTCGTCACCGACGGTGCCCCGGCTGGGCTCGGCCCGGGCCAGGCCGAGCAGCACGCGGGCGAGCTGGTGGTGGCCGCCGACGGCCGGCACCTCGACGACACCGCCGCCGCCGAGCACCGACAGACCGACCCGGTCGCCGGTGCCCAGATAGTGAGCCGCCACGGCCCCGGCCGCCTCGACCGCCACGTCCAGGCTGGAGCGCCGTCCGGTCTCCGCGTCCCGCTCACCCAGGTCGCGGATGGCGTCGAGCACGAGGCGCACCTCGGCATCCTGGTCGGCGTAGGTCGTCGTGACGTGCAGGGCGCCGGTGCGCAGCGACACCGGCCAGTGGATGCGGCGCAGCCGGTCGCCGGTGCGGAACGGCCGGATCTCGGCCAGCTCGGTGCCGCCGCCGACCCGAGCGCTGCGGTGCTGCCCGACCAACCCCACGGGGTGGGGGAGAGCGGCCCTCGACGTGAACGACCCCGGCGTGGGGACCGTCGCCACCGTCTCGACCCGCTGCTCGGACCAGGTCCACGCGAAGCCGGCGAAGGTGCCGAAGCCGCCCACCTGCGCCGGGCCGAGCCGGCGCACCCCCCAGCGGTCGATCCGGGCCAGCACCGCCATCGGCACGGTCGTCCCGCCGGACGGGGATGCCGCGACGTGGCCATGAGTGGGTGTCGTGGTGGTCCAGCGGTCACCCGGCAGGTGGCCCACCACGTCGCGCAGTCCGGGCACGGTGGTGACGTCGACGCGCCAGGTGAGGGAGTCGCCCTCGTGGGCGACCGCGGTGCTGAGCCGGCTCTGCACCGTGGGCACCGCCGTCGGCCGGGTCGCGACCGCCCACACCACCAGGGCGGCCAGGGGGACGCCGATGACCGCGAGGTCACCGCGGCCGGAGATGGCCGCGGCGGCCAGGAGGACGACCCCGATCGCGGTGGCGCGCCCGAGCGCCCGCGTGGGTCGCCACCGGGACCTCACGACGGGCGCACCCCGGTGCGCGGCGTCGGCACGGTGCGCAGCAGGTCGGCGACGATGCTGTGGGCCGAGACGTCGCTCATCCACAGCTCGGGGCGCACGACCACCCGGTGCTCGAGCACGGCCGGGGCGATCGCCTTGACGTCGTCGGGGGTCACGTAGTCACGCCCCCGGATCACGGCATACGCCCGGCCGACGAGCATCAGGGCGAGCGAGCCACGCGGGGAGGCCCCCATCAGGGCGTGCTCGTGGCTGCGGGTGGCGCGCGTGAGGGCCACGCAGTAGCGGCCGAGCTCGGTGGAGACGGTGACGTCCTCCATGGCCGCCTGCAGCTCGAGCAGCTCGGCGGCGTCGACGACCCGGCGCACCTGCTGGTCCTCCTGGCGGCGCGTCATCCGGCGCTGCAGCACCTCGAGCTCACCATCGGCGTCGGGGTAGCCGAAGGCCACGCGCACCAGGAAGCGGTCGAGCTGCGCCTCGGGCAGCGGGTAGGTGCCCTCGTACTCGACCGGGTTCGCGGTGGCGAGCACGTGGAAGGGCTGGGGCAGCGCGAAGGTCTGCCCCTCGACGGTGACCTGGTGCTCCTGCATCGCCTCGAGCAGGGCGGCCTGGGTCTTGGGCGGGGTGCGGTTGATCTCGTCGGCGAGCAGGAAGCCGGTGAAGACCGGCCCCTTGCGGAACTCGAACTCGCCGCGACCCTGGTCGTAGACGAACGACCCGGTGAGGTCGGCGGGCAGCAGGTCGGGGGTGAACTGGGCCCGGGTGAAGTCCAGGCCGAGGGCCTGCGCGAAGGTGCGCGCCGCGAGGGTCTTGCCCAGGCCGGGGAAGTCCTCCATGAGCACGTGGCCACCGGCCAGCACACCCGCCAGGACGACCTCGGTGGCGGCCCGCTTGCCGACGATGACGGTGTCGACCTCGTCGAGCACGGCCGTCGCGCGACGGTGGGCGGTGGGGATGTCGGTCACTCAGGTCTCCTGGTGGGGTAGGGCTTCGAGCTCGGTGATCACGGCGTCGGCCTCGGCGAGGTCGAGCACCCGGGGGCGCGCGGCGAGGTAGGCGGCCAGGCGGCCGTTGCCGTAGTCCGCACCATCGGCCCGCTCGGCGGCGATGGCGCGCACCAGCACCTGCAGCTGCTCGGGGGCGGCCGTGTCGCCGGTGGTCGGGGCGAGCAGCCGGCGCAGGTTGGCGATGCCCGGCTCGGGCGGCACCTCGACCGCGCGGTCGGGCAGCCAGTCCCAGTCGATGCCGTCGTGGCGCATCAGCGGGGGCACGGCCAGCACGAAGCCGACGAGCACCGCGACGGTCGCCACGGCCAGCAGGGCCACCGGCCCACGGGCAGCCACGACGAGCACGAGGGCGACCACTCCGGCACCGGCCAGGAGCAGGGGGCGCAGAGGGGCACGTGGGGAGTCAGCCACGCGTGCCCCGACTGGCCTCCGGCATCCCGGCCCGCAGCGCGACGTCGAGGGCGCCGTAGGCCGCGGCGGCCCGGCTGCGGTCGTCCTCGGTGAGGGGATGACGCGACCAGCGCGCCTCGCGGTAGAGCCCGGCGAGGGTGCGCAGGGTGCTCTCGTCGACGGAGAACCGGCGCAGCACGTCGATGCTGACCTCGGTCGAGGTGCGTGACGGGGGCAGGGCCAGGCCGGCCTCGTGCAGGGTGGCCTCGAGGTGGGTCCAGGCGGCGATGATGCCCTCGGCGGGGGCGCCGGCCGACAGGGCGTCCAGGCGTTGCGACGCGTCACCCGACACGGCCAGGGCCAGGGCTTCCAGGTCGAGGTCGGGGGCATCGTCCAGCACGGGCGTGCGGTCCTCACGGCTCGCGCGCCACGCGCGGACCATGACGTACAGGCATAACGCGGCACCGGCGACCAGCACGGCGATGGTCGCCCAGCCCAGCACCAGTGCGACGGCGTCGCTGGTCTGGTTCCACGGGCCGGGGATCCGCTTCAGGGTGAGGTCGGTCTCGAAGGTCGCGAAGCCGTCGGCCGCGGCCTGCTGCTCCAGGATCGCGTCGTCGTGCAGCCCGGGGAGCACCCGTGCGGGCCGCGGTGCCGCGGCCGCCCAGACCACGACGAGCAGGGTCACCACGCCGAGGGCAGCCACGATCGGTGGCCGACCCAGGGCGTTCACGACGCTCGGACGGGAGGACACGCCACCACCCAACCAGACCGGTGGTGGCGCCGGGGGGCCTCAGGCGGTAACGATTGGGGCGTGATGGCCTACCGACTCCGCGCCGGCGACACCGGACCCGTGCAGCAGTCCCCGGTGACCTGCGGCTCGGCGTGCCTCACCGTGGCCCGCATGCTGGTGGACCCGCTCTTCGCGTCGTGGGTGCGCACCGGGCAGCCCCACCCACCGGGGTCACCGAGCGGGGCCACCGAGGCGCAGCGGTTTGCGGCCTATGAACGCGTGGTCATGCGCCGCACGAACAGCCTCTTCGCGGGCGGCCACCGGCCCAACGTGCCGTGGCCGCGGCGGCTCGGCACCCCGCCGTGGGGGGCGCTGCGCGAGCTCGAGTACGGCGCGGCGCGGATCGGCACGCTCTACACGCTCGACGTGCTGCGCGGCGGTGACCAGGATGACCTGGTCACCGCGTTCGACACCCTCGTCGACGTCGTGGCCGAGGGGGAGCCGGCCCTGCTCTATGTCGGCAACGCGGTCGCCCCGCGGCACGTCGTGCTCGTGCTGCCCGGCGACGGCGACCAGATGCTCGACGTCTACGACCCGGCCAGCGGCCGCGTCGACCACCTGCGTCGCGATACCGTGGTGCAGCGCCGCCTCGGGCTCAGCGGCTGGGACGTGCCGTGGGTGGCGGTGCGCCCCACGGGGCTGCTCACCGTGCGCTCGCGGGGCTACGCGGTCGACCTGGGCGCGGCCCCGGCCTGACGTCGTAGGCGGTCAGGCGGTGGGCTTGGCGACCGGCACGAGCTCGACGTCACGTGCGGCGACCTCGTCGCCCGTCACGAGCTCGAGGATGCCGGTGAGCCTGCCCGCCGCTCGCAGGTCGCCTTCGGCGGCCCGCACGTGGGCGAGCGCGGCGTCGGGCCCGACGAGGGTCATCGAGGGCACCTCCGCGCGCATGCCGACCTTGGCCTCGGACTTGGCCTTGCGCACGGCGGCCAGGGCGACGCCGACGGCGGTGAGCAGCGCGGCGTCACCGCCGGCCGGCACCTCGTCGACGGTGGGCCACGCGGCGCGGTGCACCGAGCCCTCGTGGGTCCAGGACCAGACCTCCTCGGTGACGTAGGGCAGCACCGGGGCGAGCAAGCGCAGCAGGACGTCGAGCGAGATCCGCAGCGTCGCACGAGCACTGGCGGCGACGGCATCCCCCTGGGCGCCGTAGGCGCGGTCCTTGACCAGCTCGAGGTAGTCGTCGCAGAACGCCCAGAACCACTGCTCGGTGACCTCGAGGGCCCGGGTGAAGTCCCACGCCTCGAAGCCCGCGGTGGCGCGCGCCACGACGTCGCGCAGCCCGGCCAGCAGCGACAGGTCGACCGGCTCGGTGACGAGCGAGCTCAGCTCGCCGTCGACCTCGCCGAACGACAGCGCGAACTTGCTGGCGTTGAGCACCTTGATGGCCAGACGCCGGCCCACCTTGATCTGGCCGGTGTCGTAGGCGGCGTCGGTGCCCAGGCGACCGCTGGCGGCCCAGTAGCGCACGGCATCCGCGCTGTGCTCCTTGAGGACGTCCTCGGGCGTGACCACGTTGCCCCGGGACTTGGCCATCTTCTTGCGGTCGGGGTCGAGGATCCAGCCGCTGATCGCGGCGTTGGCCCACGGCACCGTGCCGTGCTCGAAGTGCGAGCGCACCACGGTCGAGAACAGCCAGGTCCGGATGATGTCGTGGGCTTGGGCGCGCAGGTCCATCGGGAAGACCTTCGCGAACAGCGGGTCGGTGCCGGTGCCCGCGGCGTCGCGCCAGCCGCCGGCGATCTGCGGGCTGAGCGAGGAGGTCGCCCAGGTGTCGAAGATGTCGGGGTCGCCCACGAAGCCGCCGGGCTCGCCGCGCTGCGACTCGGTGTAGCCGGCCGGCGGGTTGGCTACGGGGTCGACCGGGAGGTCGGCCTCGGCCGGCACCAGGGTGCGCGTGTAGTCGGGCTCGCCGTCGGCGTCGAGCGGGTACCAGACCGGGATCGGCACACCGAAGAAGCGCTGCCGTGAGACCAGCCAGTCGCCGTTGAGGCCGCCGACCCAGTTGGCGTAGCGGCTGCGCATGAAGGCCGGGTGGAAGTCGATCTCCTCGCCGCGGGCGATGAGCGCCGCGTTGAGGTCGGCGTCGCGGCCGCCGTTGCGGATGTACCACTGCCGCGAGGTGACGATCTCGAGCGGCTTCTCGCCGCGCTCGTAGAAGTTGGCCATCCGCTTGGTCGGGGTCGGCGCGCCCTCGAGGTCGCCGCTCTCGCGCAGCGCGGTGACGACCGCCTCACGGGCTCCGAAGGCCGTCTTGCCCGCGATCTCGTTGTCGTACAGGTGCTCGCCCGGGGTGCCGACCAGCCACTCTGGCACCTCGCGCTGAAGCCGACCGCTGCGGGTGATCACCGAGCGGGTCGGCAGGCGCAGCTCGCGCCACCACAGCACGTCGGTGAGGTCGCCGAAGGTGCAGCACATCGCGATGCCGGCGCCCTTGTCGATCTCGGCGGCCGGGTGCGCGAGCACCGGCACCTCGACACCGAACAACGGCGTGGTGACCGTCGTGCCGAACAGCGGCTGGTAGCGCTCGTCGTCGGGGTGGGCGATCAGCGCCACGCAGCTCGGGATGAGCTCGGGGCGGGTGGTCTCGATGTGCACCGGGCCGGTGGGGCCGTGGAACGCGATGCGGTGGTAGTGCCCGGGGTAGTCGCGGGCCTCGAGCTCGGCCTGGGCGACCGCGGTCTGGAACGTGACGTCCCACAGCCCGGGCGCCTCGGCCTGGTACGCCTCGCCGCGGGCCAGGTTGCGCAGGAAGGCCTGCTGGGCGGTGGCGCGCGAGTGGTCGTCGATGGTGCGGTACGAGATCGACCAGTCGTAGCTGTGCCCGATCCGGCGGAACAGCGACTCGAAGGCCTCCTCGTCGCGCACGGTGAGCTCGTCGCACAGCTCGATGAAGTTCTGCCGCGAGATCGGCACCTCGTCGGCGGCCTTGGTGCTCTTCGCGTCGCCGCGGAAGGGGGGCTCGAAGGCCGGGTCGTGCGGCAGGGACGCGTCGCCGCGCACGCCGTAGTAGTTCTGCACCCGCTTCTCGGTGGGCAGCCCGTTGTCGTCCCAGCCGATCGGGTAGAAGACGTTGAAGCCGGCCATCCGCTTGTAGCGCGCGATGCAGTCGGTGTGGGTGTAGCTGAACACGTGGCCCATGTGCAACGACCCGGATGCCGTGGGCGGCGGGGTGTCGATCGAGAAGACCGCCTCGCGCGGGCCGGCCAGCGCCGCCTCGCGGTCGAACGCGTAGGTGTCCTCGGCCTGCCATACCGCGGCCCACTTGTCCTCGAGGCCGTCGAGGGACGGCCTCTCCGGAACGGAGGCAGCGCGAAGGGAGGTGAGGTGCTCGGTCATGGTGCACATCCTCCCAGACCGGGAGGCCGCGGCTCACCTGGGTCAAGGCCCTGGCCCTAGGGTGAGCACCATGAACGACCCCGTGTACCGGCCGGTGATCTACGTCGCCAAGACGCTCTTCTTCGTCCAGGGCTCCCGATTCACCATCACCGGGGCGGAGCACGTGCCGCGCACGGGCGGGGCGGTCATGGCCATCAACCACACGTCCTACCTCGACTTCACGTATGCCGGCCTGCCGGCCTGGCCGCACCGGCGCTACGTGCGCTTCATGGCGAAGAAGTCGATCTTCGGCCACCGGGTCGCCGGACCGCTGATGCGGGGGATGCGGCACATCCCGGTCGACCGGCACAAGGGGGGCGAGGCGTTCTCGGCCGCCATCCGGGCGCTGCGTGACGGCGAGATCGTCGGCGTGTTCCCCGAGGCCACCATGTCGCGGTCCTTCGAGCTCAAAGAGTTCAAGCCCGGGGCGGTGAAGATGGCGCAGGTCGCCGGGGTGCCGGTGCTGCCGACCACCATCTGGGGCGCCCAGCGGGTGTGGACCAAGAACCTGCCCAAGCACATGCGCCCGGCGGCCCGGATCCCGATCGGCATCACGGTCGGCGAGCCGATGGAGATCGGCCGCCGCGACGACGTGATGGCCGCGACGGAGCGGCTCAAGGCCGTGATGCAGGCCCAGCTCGACGTGCAGCAGGCGGCGTACCCGGTGCTGACCGGCGACGACCTCGTCTACCAGCCGTCCCGGCTCGGTGGCTCCGCCCCGACGCCCGAGGCGGCCCACGCGGCCGACCTGCACGACATGACGCGCACCCGCGACAAGTTCACCGGCTGACCGTCAGTCGCCCGCGTCGAGCGGCCAGACCTCGACCACGCCCTGCGCCACCGCGCACGGCGTCCACGACGCGATCTCGACCGCCTCGGCCAGGGTGTCGGCCTCGATGATGGCGAACCCGGCGACCGGCAGGGATGCCGTCACGAACGCACCCTCCTGCGTGTGCACCCCGGCCGCGTCGTCGTTGCGCACCTGCACCGGCGTGCCGGCCCGGCACATCTCGACCCCCTCGGCCACCAGCTGCGCGTCGTGCGCGTGCGCGGCATCCCGCACCTCGGCGGCGGTGCGCTGGTAGCCCGCCTCGTCGCCGTACCCGATCGTCATGAACCTCGCCATGCTGTCCCCCTGGTGTCGGACTCAGCTCGATCATGGCCCGACGGCTGTGCGATCGGGGGCTTCAGAGGGTGGGGAAGTCGTCGCCGAGCAGTCGCTGCGCGGTCTCGCGCACCTCCTCGTCGGTGACGTCGCGGCTCCTCAGCTCGTGCAGGGCCGCCGAGTACACGTCGGTGGGCGCGTAGAACTCGAGGGCGATGCCATCGGGGTCGCGGAAGTTCAGGTGGTGACCCAGCGGCATGTCCCGGATCGGGGTGTACGGCACGCCGAGGTCGTCCAGCCGCTCCTGCCACTGCTCCAGCTCGGCCCGGTCGGCCGCAGCGAAGCCGACGTGGTCCAGGCCGGTCGTCAGCTCGGTGAACGGACTCCCCGTGGCGTCCGGGTGGGTGAGCAGGGCGATGGTGAAGCCGGACGCGGCATGGATGGTGATGCGGCCGTACCCGACGTCGAGGGCACGCCGGAAACCGAGCACCTCGAGGTAGAAGCGTTCGCTGGCGTCGAGGTCGGTGACGGTGAGGGCGACGTGGTTCACTCCGGCGAAGTTCGGCATGCCACCTCACTGTCCGCCGCTGCGTCGGGTCGGTCAAGGATCCGCGGCCCGGTGAGGTGGTCTCAGACGGGGTGGCCGAGGTGGGCCAGGGCCTGGCGCAGCAGCACGCCGTGGCCGCGCTCCATCTCGGCCTGGATGCTGGGGTCGAGGGCCTGGTCGGGGGTCAGCCAGGTGAGGTCGAGCGCGTCGTTCTGGGGGGCGCAGTCGCCCGCGACCGGCACGACGAAGGCCAGGGACACCGCGTGCTGGCGCGGGTCGTGGAACGGGGTGACGCCCGGGGTCGGGAAGTACTCGGCCACCGTGAAGGGCTGCGGGCTGGCCGGCACCCGGGGCAGGGCCATCGGGCCGAGGTCCTTCTCGATGTTCCGTAACAGGGCGTCGCGCACCCGCTCGTGGTGCAGCACCCGCCCGGACACCAGCTCGCGGCAGACGCCGCCGTCTTCGCCCAGCCGCAGCAGCACCCCGACGGCCTGCACCGCGCCGCGGTGGTCGACTCGCACCGGCACGGCGTCGACGTAGAGGATCGGCAGCTTCTCGCGCGCGAAGTCGAGCTCTTCGCGGCTCAGCCAGCCGGTGTTGCGGCCCAGCTCGAGGTGGCTCATGGCCTCGATGGTGCCATGTCGGCAGCGCGCGCCGACGTCGGGTCTGAGGGTGTCTCGAAGGTGACCGGCTCCTCGAACGCGGCCCGGCGAGCGGCCCGGCGCAGCGCCCCGAGCACCGCCTTGCCGGTGACCAGGACCAGCACTGCGGTGGTGATGGCGCGGCCGATGTCCCAGCCCAGGCTGGTGGCCAAGGTGAAGACGAGGAACCGGTGGAGGTTCTCGAGCACCGGTGCCCCGGCGACGAACGAGAGGTCGCCGCTCATCCCGGTGGTGAACGGCCAGAACGACAGGTTGAGCAGCAGGCCGTAGAGCAGGCCGGACGCCGCACCGTAGGCCGCGAGCATGAGCACCTCGGCGCGCCCGCGCAGCGGCGGAAGCATCCCGGCGCCGCAGCCGACCCACGCGGCCCCGAGCATCTGGAAGGGCAGCCACGGGCCGACGCCGCCGGTGACCAGCGCGCTGGCGAACAGGGTCGTCGCGCCGAGCACGAACCCGAACCCGGCGCCGAAGACCCGGCCGCCGAGCACCAGCAGGAAGAAGACGGTCTCGAGCCCGGCGGTGCCCGCGCCGAGGGGGCGCAGGGCGGCCCCGATCGCGGCGAGCACGCCGAGCATCGCGACGGCCTTGACGTCCATGCCGCCCTCGCTCATCTCGGCGAGCACCACGGCGAGCAGCAGCGGCAGCACGAGCGCGAACACCAGCGGGGCGTCGGTGCCGTGCGCCAGGCCCGAGTCGGGTGAGATCAGCAGCGGCCAGCAGAATGCCACCAGGCCGGCGACCGAGACGATCGCGACGGCGGCGATCGAGCGCGGCCGCAGCTTCAGGGCCCGGGTCCGCGCCCTCATGACGCCACCACCGCGAGGGCCTCGCGGACGTCGTCGACCGTGAGCCACGGCCCGGGTGCGGTCACCTTCGAGACCTGCGGGGCGAACGCCGGCGACGACACCACGACCTCGGTGGTCGGCCCGTCGGCCACGACCTCGCCCGCGGCCATCACGACGACCCGGTCGGCCACCTCCGCGACGAACTCCACGTCGTGGGTCGACACCACCACGGAGCGCCCCCGCTCGGCGAGGCCGCGGAGCACCCGGCTCAGGGCCGCCTTGGCGGTGGGGTCGAGGCCGCGAGTGGGCTCGTCGAGCAGCAGCAGGGGAGGGTCGGCGGTGAGCTGCACGGCGAGCACGAGGGCCAGCTTCTGCCCCTCGGACAGGTCGCGGGGGTGCTGCTCGGCCGGGATGCCGGGTGCCACCGCCTTGAGCAACCGTGCGCAGGTGCCGCTCGGCACGCCGCTCTCGCGGTCGGCCTGGTCGCACTCGGCGCCGACGGTGTCGAGGTAGAGCAGGTCGGCGGCGGTCTGCGGCACCAGGCCGACGAGCGAGCGGCGCTCTCCCGCACCGAGCTTCTGGGGCTCGACCAGCTCGGATGCTGTGTCATCACGTGCGCTTCGGGCGGCACCTCCGGCGGTGCCGGACCCTGCAGACGCGGCTGCCGGCGCTGCCCCGGCTGCCAGCCTTGAGGCCTTGACCGTGCCGGACGTCAGGATGCCGCTGCCCTGCAGCGCCCAGAGCAGGGACGACTTGCCGCACCCATTGCGGCCCATGACGGCAGTGACCTGCCCGGCGTGCAGGTCGAGGTCGACGCCGGCCACGGCCAGCACGTCCCCGGGGTACCGCACCACGACGTCGCGGGCGGTGAGCACCACGTCATCGAACGTGTGCGGACTTTGACCTATTGGTCGATCTTGTCCCGTCGGTGTGTGCGGACTTTGGCCTATTGGTCGATCGTGTCTCAGGGGCAGGGTCGCCTGGAGGCGGGTACGCAGGCCGGATGCCGCGCGTCGAGCGTCGCGCACCGACAGCGGCAACGGCGACCACCCGGCATACCGGCCCAGCTCGACCACGGGCGGTGCGATGTCGCTGTCGACCATGAGGTCGGAGGGAAGCCCCGAGCGCACCTCGCCCGACGGCGAGACGTGCACGACGGTGTCGGCGTAGTGCAGCACCCGCTCGACCCGGTGCTCGGCCACGACGACGGTGACTGCGAGGTCGTGCACGAGGCGGGTGATCGTGGCGAGCACCTCCTCGGCGCCGGTGGGGTCGAGGGCGGAGGTCGGTTCGTCGAGCAGGATCACGCGCGGGTGCGCCGTGAGCACCGAGCCGATGGCCACCCGCTGCTGCTGCCCGCCGCTGAGCTCGCGCAGTGGCACGTCACGCAGCTCGGCGATGCCGAGCAGGTCGAGGGTCTCCTCGACGCGCTTGCGCATGGTCGCGGTGGGCAGCCCGAGCTGCTCCATGCCGTAGGCCAGCTCCTCCTCGACGGTGTCGGTGACGAACCCGGCGAGCGGGTCCTGGCCCACGACGCCCACCAGGTCGGCCAGGTCGCGTGGCCGGTGGTCGCGGGTGTCGCGGCCGTGCAGCCGCACGTGGCCGGTGAGAGTTCCGCCGGTGAAGTGGGGGACCCGGCCGCACATGGCGCCCAGCAGGGTCGACTTGCCCGAGCCGGTGCGGCCGACCACCAGGGCCAGCTCCCCCTCGTCGATGCCGAGGTCGACATCACGCAGCACCGGCCGGGTCGATCCGGGCAGGGTCACCGACACCCGCGACAGCGCGATCGCGTCAGCCACGAGCCAGCACCTCCTCGCGGGCACCGCGCTGCGGCACGCGAGAGGCGGGCCGCGGCGGCTCCGGGGTGAGGTAGGCCGGCAGCGCCCCGACCAGCAGACCGACCACGGCCGAGATCGGCAGCGGTGGAAACGCCAACGGGGACAACGGCATTGCGAGACTCTGCGGGTCGGTGCGCGAGATGGTGACGAGCACGGCGGCCGCGACCACACCGCATCCGAGGGTGAGCCACTCGGCGCCCCGCCACGGGTCGGGCCGGTAGCTGCTGCGCTCGACGTGCCGGCCGCCGAGCCACAGACCCAGGGTCGACAGGGCCAGGCCGAGCAGCAGCGCGGGGGTGCCCATCAGCGCCGGGGTGGTGGTGTCGAGCACGCCGTAGATGCCGAGTGCGGCGGCGAGCAGACCGACGAGCGTGACGGTTCCGGTGAGCAGCCGGTGCGAGCGCGGGGCGGCGCCGGCCCGACCGTAGCCCCGCGAGTCCATCGCAGCGGCGAGCAGCAGGGAGCGCTCGAGGGTGTCCTCGAGCACCGGCAGCGCCACCGACGGCACCGACCGGATGCCGCGCGTGGTGTCCCCACGCAGCTGCCGGGCCCGGCGCACTCGCTGCACGCTCTCTGCGAGCTGCGGCGCGACCGACACCGAGACGACGACGGCCGAGCCGATCTCGTGCAGCGCGGACGGCAGCGACCGGAGCAGCCGCTTGGGGTTGGCCAGGGCGTTCGCGGCACCGATGCAGGCGATGATCACCGCGAGCCGCAGGCCGAGCACGGCGGCACCGAGCAGCCCCTCGAGGTAGACGGTGCCACCCAGCTGGATGCCGGCCGCCCACGACGGCAGGGTCACCTCGGGCAGGTGGAACAGCACGATCTCGCCGAACTTGAGGCCCACGAGCACGTGCAGCACGACCCGCACCACGACGATGAAGAGACCGAGCCACAGGTAGAGCCGGAACGCCCGCGCCCACGGGGAGGACCCGCGGCGGTTCGCCACGACGAGCGCGACCAC
>JBBQNZ010000084.1:0-18355 GCA_038330415.1 Actinomycetales bacterium
CAAGGACTACTGACATGGCACACAAGAAGGGTGCGTCCTCGACCCGCAACGGTCGCGACAGCAACGCCCAGTACCTCGGCGTCAAGCGCTTCGGCGGCCAGGCCGTCAACGCCGGCGAGATCCTCGTCCGCCAGCGCGGCACGCACTTCCACCCCGGTGACGGCGTCGGCCGCGGCGGCGACGACACGCTGTTCGCGCTCGTCGCGGGTGCGGTGAAGTTCGGCACCAAGCGCGGCCGCAAGACCGTCAACATCATCCCGGCGGAGACCGTCGCCGCGGAGTGACGCCGGCGCCGGGTGCTCGTCACCCGGTCGCATGACCACGTCGTGAGGGGCGGGCCGCTTCCGGCCCGCCCCTCGCGGCATCCCAGCAGAGTTTCGCGAAGACCTTGAGGAGCGAGAAGCATGACGACCTTCGTCGACCGCGTCGTGCTGCACGTCGCCGCCGGGAACGGTGGCCACGGCGTGGCCTCGGTCAAGCGTGAGAAGTTCAAGCCGCTCGGCGGCCCGGACGGCGGAAACGGCGGCAAGGGCGGCTCGGTCATCCTCGCGGTCGACCCGCAGTCGACCACGCTGCTCGACTACCACCACACGCCGCACCGCAAGGCCACCAACGGCAAGCCCGGTGGCGGCGACGAGCGCAACGGAGCCGACGGCGCCGACCTCGTGCTGCCGGTGCCGGAGGGCACCGTCGTCAAGGACGGCACCGGTGCGGTGCTCGCCGACCTGGTCGGCCACGACGCCACCTTCGTCGTCGCCCGAGGCGGCCGCGGCGGCCTGGGCAACAAGGCGCTGGCCAGCCCGCGCCGCAAGGCCCCGGGCTTCGCCCTGCTGGGCGAGCCGGGCGAGTCGATCGACATCGTGCTCGAGCTCAAGTCGCTCGCCGACGTCGCGCTGATCGGCTTCCCGAGCGCCGGCAAGTCCTCGCTCGTGTCGGTGATGTCGGCCGCTCGGCCCAAGATCGCCGACTACCCGTTCACCACCCTGGTGCCCAACCTCGGGGTGGTCACCGCCGGGTCTCAGCGCTTCACCATGGCCGACGTGCCCGGCCTGATCCCCGGTGCCAGCGAGGGCAAGGGCCTCGGCCTGGAGTTCCTGCGTCACGTCGAGCGCTGCTCGGTGCTCGTGCACGTGGTCGACTGCGCGACGCTCGAGCCCGGCCGCGACCCGATGACCGACCTCGAGGTGATCGAGGCCGAGCTGGCCGCCTACGTCATCGACGACACCCTCGGTGGCCGGCCGCTGTCGGAACGCACCCGGATCATCGTGCTCAACAAGTCCGACGTGCCCGACGCCCTCGACCTCGCCGAGATGGTGCGCCCGCTGCTCGAGGAGCGCGGCCTGGAGGTGCACATCGTCTCGGCGGTGGCGCACACCGGGCTCAAGGAGCTCACCTTCGCCCTGGCGCGGCACGTGCTGGCCGCCCGGGCCGAGATCGAGTCGCGCGTGATGGAGCGCCCGCGGGTCGTCATCCGGCCGGTCGCCGTCGACGACGCCGGGTTCGTCGTGCGCCGCGAGAACACCCCTGACGGCGAGGTCTTCCGGGTGCTCGGTGAGCGTCCCCGGCGCTGGATCAACCAGACCGACTTCTCCAACGACGAGGCCGTGGGCTACCTGGCCGACCGGCTCAGCCGGCTCGGTGTCGAGGACGCGCTGCTCAAGGCCGGTGCCGTCTCGGGGTCGACGGTGCTCATCGGCCCCGAGGACAACGCCGTGGTCTTCGACTGGGAGCCCACGATGACGGCCGGTGCCGAGCTGCTCGGCGGCCCGCGTGGCAGCGACGTGCGGCTCGAGGCGGAGGCCGGGCGCAAGACCCGCGACGAGCGCCGTGCGCACTTCCACGCCCGCAAGGACGCCCAGACCGCGGCTCGCACCGAGCTGGCGCAGGAGCGCGACTCCGGGCACTGGGCGTCCGTGGCCGACGAGGACTGAGCCGGATGCCGGACACCGCCGCCCGCCTTCGGCGCACCGTGGGCGAGGGGCACCGCCTCGTGGTCAAGGTGGGGTCCTCGTCGCTGACGACGGCCGACGGGGGGCCGCTGGACCTCGACGCGCTCGGCGCCCTCGTCGACGTGCTGGCAGCGCGCCGCGCGGCGGGGCACCAGGTGGTGCTGGTGTCGTCGGGGGCGATCGCGGCCGGCATCCGACCGCTGGGGCTGGCGCGGCGGCCCTCCGACCTGGCCACCCAGCAGGCGGCGGCGTCGGTGGGGCAGGGGGCGCTGGTGGCCGCCTACCAGGCGGCCTTCTCGGCGCACGGGCTCACCGTGGGGCAGGTGCTGCTGACCGCCGACGACGTCACGCGGCGCACGCACTACACCAACGCCCGGCGCACCCTGGAGCGGCTGCTCGAGCTCGGCATCGTGCCGATCGTCAACGAGAACGACACGGTGGCCACCCATGAGATCCGGTTCGGCGACAACGACCGGCTGGCCGCGCTGGTGAGCGACCTGGTGGCGGCCGACGGGCTGGTGCTGCTCACCGACGTCGACGCGCTCTACGACGGGCCGCCCTCCAAGGGCGGGTCGCGGCGGGTGCCGCTCGTGGCGACGACCGGCGACCTCGATGCCGTCACTATCGGCGGCACCGGGTCGTCGGTGGGCAGCGGGGGCATGGTGACCAAGGTGGAGGCGGCCGGCATCGCCGGTGCGGCCGGCATCCCGACGCTGTTGACCCGGCTGCCCGACGTGACGGCGGCGCTCGGCGGTGCCGACCTCGGAACGGTGTTCGCGCCGGCGGCCGCCACCCGGGCATCGCGCAAGCGCTGGCTGGCCCACGCGACGACGGCGCGCGGGCGGCTGCTGCTCGACGACGGGGCGGTCGCGGCGGTGACGGTGCGGCGCAAGTCGCTGCTGCCCGCGGGGATCACCGGGGTCGAGGGGGCTTTTGCGGCGGGGGACCCGGTCGACGTCTGCACCCCCGACGGGCTGGTCATCGCGCGGGGGCTGGTCAACTACGCGTCGGCGGAGCTGCCCCGACTGCTCGGGCGCTCGACGCGCGACCTGGCCCGTGAGCTCGGGCCGGCGTACGAGCGCGAGGTCATCCACCGTGACGACCTCGTGGTGCTCTGAGCGGCAAGCGGCGGGATCGCGCGTCGGGCGGGGTCAGCGGAGCTGCTGCACCTCGAACTGCATCCGGGGGTGGGCGATCGCGTCCTGGCTCTGCACGAGCTGCAGCTCGCGGCGCCCGGACTCGTGGGTGTTCGTGAGGAGGTCGAAGACGCTGGACACGGTGCGCCCGAGGGCGAGGCCGGCATCCTGGGTCTGGAGCAGGTGGGCGGTGAACAGGGCGGCGGTGACGTCGCCGGAGCCGTTGGCCTTCATCGGCAGCTGCGGGGTCTGCACGATCCACGCGCCGTCACCGTGCACGGCGAGCATCTCGATGGTGCCCTCGGGCCGGTCCGGGCGCAGCACGCTGGTGACGAGCACGGTGTTCGGGCCCATGGCGCGGGCCCGCTCGACCGAGGCGAGGGTGGAGTCGAGGTCGCCGGGGTCGGTCTCGGTGAGGAAGCCGAGCTCGAACTGGTTCGGGGTGATCAGGTCGGCCTGGGGCACGACCTTCTCGCGCAGCAGCACGGGGATGGCGGGGTGCACGAAGCAGCCGGATGCCGCGTTGCCCATGACCGGGTCGCAGGCGTAGATCGCGGCCGGGTTGGCGGCCTTGGTGCGGGCGACGGCGTCGAGGATGACCTCGCCGATCTGCTCGCCACCCTGGTAGCCGGACAGGATCGCGTCGACCTCGGGGAGGGCGCCGCGCTCCTCGATGCCGGTGACCACCTCGCGCACGTCGTCGGGGGCCATCAGCGGGCCGCGCCAGGCGCCGTAGCCGGTGTGGTTCGAGAAGTGCACCGTGTGCACCGGCCACACCTCGATGCCGAGGCGCTGCAACGGGAAGACGGCGGCGGAGTTGCCGACGTGGCCGTAGGCCACCGAGGACTGGATGGACAGGATCGTCGTCACCGGCCCATCCTCGCACCCGGGTGGACGCGCCCGCGGTGCGCCGTCGAAGCTGTCTGGGGTGCGGGTGGAGGCTGAAGGCGCGTCGCCGCGAGGCGCCCGACCAGGGGTCCGGTGGGGGAGGTCCGGATGCTTCACCTGGTGAGCCGTCCGGCACCAAACCCCCATGTGGTGCCGGCCCGCCCGCCCCGGTGAAGCACGTGGGGGTTTGCTGCCGGGCTGGCCGCCCCGGTGAAGCAAGTGGGGGGTTGGTGCCGTACTGTCCACCCTGCGAGGCGACCAGGGGGTTGGTGCCCCTTGGCTCACCCGGTGAAGCATCCGGACCTCTCCGTACGAGGGTTTGGTCGGTGCGCCGAGACCCGGCCCGAACTCCCGGCTCGAGCCGTGGGCAGCTCAGCGCGCCCGCCGCCGGAGCGGCATACCCTTGCAGGCATGGCTGACCGCACCTCCGGCATCGACCCGGCCGACGTCGAGCGGGTCCGCGAACTCGCCGAGGCCGCCCGCACCGCCTCCCGCCGACTCGCCCTGCTGTCCCGCGCCGAGAAGGACGCCGCGTTGCGCACCCTCGCCGACGACCTCCAGGCAGCCACCGACGAGGTCGTCGCGGCCAACGAGCGCGACCTCGCCCGCGGCCGCGAGAACGGCATGCCGGACAGCCTCCAGGACCGTCTGCGCCTCGACCCGCCCCGCCTCGCCGCCGTCGCCCAGGCGTTGCGTGACATCGCCGCGCTGCCCGACCCGGTCGGCGAGGTCGTGCGGGGCTCGACCGTGGCCAACGGCCTCCAGATCCGCCAGGTCCGCGTGCCGATGGGCGTGGTCGGCATGATCTACGAGGCCCGCCCCAACGTCACCGTCGACGCCGCCGGCCTCGGCCTGAAGAGCGGCAACGCGGTCATCCTGCGCGGTGGCAGCGCCGCCGCCGACACCAACCGGGCCACCGTCGCCGTGCTGCGCGCGAGCCTCGAACGGCAGAACCTGCCCGCCGACGCCGTCGGCCTCCTCGAGGGCGGGCACGGCGCCGTCCGCGCGCTGATGACCGCCCGCGGCCTGGTCGACCTGCTCATCCCCCGCGGCGGCGCCGACCTCATCCAGACCGTCGTCACCGAGTCGACCGTGCCGGTCATCGAGACCGGCATCGGCAACTGCCACGTCTACGTCGACCGGGCCGCCGACCTCGACAAGGCCCTGGCCATCACGGTCAACTCCAAGACCCACCGGCCCAGCGTCTGCAACGCGGCGGAGTCACTGCTGGTGCACCGCGACGTCGCCGCCGCGTTCCTGCCCAAGGCGCTCGCCGCCCTGTCCGGCGAGGGCGTCGCGCTGCACACCGACCCGGATGCCGGTGCGCAGGCCGACACCGCGGGCGTCGCCCACGACGCCGTCACCGACGAGCACTTCGCCACCGAGTTCCACGGCCTGGAGATGTCGGTCGGCGTGGTCGACGACCTCGACGCGGCGCTGGACCACATCCGCCGCTACGGCTCGGGCCACACCGAGGCGATCGTCACCGAGGACCGCGCCGCCGCCCGCCGGTTCACCGCCGAGGTCGACGCGGCCGCGGTCATGGTCAACGCGAGCACCCGTTTCACCGACGGCGGCGAGTTCGGCTTCGGGGCCGAGATCGGCATCAGCACCCAGAAGCTGCACGCCCGTGGCCCGATGGCCCTGCCCGAGCTGACGACGACCAAGTGGGTCGTCGAGGGTGACGGTCAGATCCGGGTCTGACCGTCGCGGGTCTCGCCAGCGGCCACGTCGAGCGAGTCGTGGGCGATGAAGTACGACGGCCGGGCCTGCAGGGCGACGTACGTGCGGCCCACGTACTCCCCGAGGATGCCGAGCGCGAGCAGCTGCACCGCGCCCACCGCCGCCACGATGACGACCGTCGACGTCCAGCCGGGGAGGGTGTTCCCGAACAGCAGCGCCACGAGCGCGTAGATGAGCACGCCGATCGCGGCCAGCCCACCGACCAGTCCGATCCAGGTCGCAAAGCGCAGCGGTGCGGTGGAGAACCCGGTGATGCCGTCGAGGGAGAGCCGGATCATCTTGCCCAGCGGGTACTTGGAGTCGCCCGCGGCGCGGGCCGCCCGCGCGTAGCTCACCGAGCCGCTCGGGAACCCGAGCGCGGGCACGACGAGGCGCAGCACCCGGCCGTGCTCGGGAAGCGCGTTCACGGCATCCACCGTGGCGCGCGACATCATCCGGTAGTCACCGGCATCCACCCGGGCGTCCACGTCCGACATCGCCCGGATCGAGCGGTAGAACGCGCGGGCGGTGACCCGCTTGAAGGCGGTGTCGGTCGAGCGGTCGGTGCGTACGCCGTAGACGACGTCGACGCCCTGGCCGTGCGCGACGGCGAGCATCTCGCCGATCACCTCGGGTGGGTCCTGCAGGTCGGCGTCGAGCGTGACCACCCACTGGCCGCGGGCGCGGGCCAGACCGGCCGAGATGGCTGCCTGGTGCCCGGCGTTGGCCCGCAACCGGACCACGCGCACCTGCGGCCACTCGCGCCGCAGCCGCTGCAGCAGCACCGGGGTGCCGTCGGTGGAGCCGTCGTCGACGCAGAGGACCTCGTAGGACACACCCCATCCGTCGGCGGCGGGGCGCAGTCGCTCCACGAGCAGCGGCAGCACCGCTTCCTCGTTGTACATGGGGACCACGACGCTCAGGTCGACCGGGGCGGTGGGCATGGGGCAAGGGTAGATGGCGGGCGCCCGGGCACCGCCCGAGCAGCCACGACCCGCACCGGCTGAAGGCCCCCGAGTATGAGATCGGGGGCCCCCGGCGGTCGGCGGTGCCGACGTGTCGAGCCGGTCGGTCCCTGCGGCGTGAACCGCGGGGTCAGCCACGCGACGGTGGCGCCGCCCCCCTTAAAGGGACGATCTTCGACTCAGGTCGTTTGGCCGCGGCGCCCACGCCGTCGCGCGCTCGTGACCGCCCTTGCGGGGCTGCCACGTCCGTCCCAGCAAGCCGGGCGAGGTCGGTGCCGTTATCCGTACGACCTGCCTCCGTGGCCGATCCGACGACTTCTCGGCGGGGCGGTCTCGGGGGCGTGATGACCTTTCTAGTGCCGAAATGGCCTGCCGCGCAAGCGCACCTGAACAATTGGGTGGGGTTTCTCAGGCCCCGGCGCGTCGTCCACAAGCCGTGAGCGCGAGCGCCCCGTCCGTGCACAGGGCTGTGGACGAAGTCGGTGGACAGCCGAGGCGCTAGGCTGGCCCGCATGTCGATGACCGTCGCCCGCTTCCTGAGCGAGGAGCTGCCCACCGCCCGCGAGCTGCCGATGCCGCCGTGGCTGTTCGCCGTCATCGCCCTGGTGGCGTTCGCGTTCCTCCTCGGGGTCACCTGGTCCTTCCGTGGCACCGCGCAGAAGTACGCCCGGCCCGACCTGCAGGGCGTGAAGCCCGGTGAGGCCGGCACCGGCCCGGCGCACCCCGAAGACGACGAGGCGCACTGGCCCGAGCACCCCGGGCACGGCCACTCCTGAGCACTGCACGCATGCGGCTCGGGGTGATGGGGGGGACCTTCGACCCCATCCACCACGGTCACCTCGTCGCCGCCTCGGAGGTGCAGTCCCTCCTCGGTCTCGACGAGGTGGTCTTCGTCCCCACCGGGGAGCCGTGGCAGAAGGAGGGGCGCGACGTCGCCCCCGCCGAGCACCGCTACCTGATGACCGTGGTGGCCACGGCGTCAAACCCACGCTTCACGGTCTCCCGGGTCGACATCGACCGTGACGGGCCCACCTACACCATCGACACGCTGCGCGACCTGCGAGTCCAGCGCCCCGAGGCCGAGCTGTTCTTCATCACCGGCGCCGACGCCCTGGCGCAGATCCTGTCGTGGAAGGACCCCGACGAGCTGTTCGAGCTCGCCCAGTTCATCGGGGTCACCCGCCCCGGCTACCAGCTGACCGAGACGGGACTGCCCGCCGACCACGTCGACCTGATGGAGGTGCCCGCCATGGCGATCAGCTCCACCGACTGCCGCGACCGCGTGCACGCGGGGGAGCCGGTCTGGTACCTCGTGCCCGACGGCGTGGTGCAGTACATCTCCAAGCACCACCTGTATGCCGCGCCGGCCCCCGACGTGACCCCCGAGCACCACGACACCCAAGATCCCCACCGAGGAGCACCGTGACCGCCACTGACCGCGCGCTGGAGCTGGCCCGAGCGGCGGCCGGCGCCGCCGCCGCCAAGCTCGCGACCACCATCACGGGCATCGACGTCTCCGAGCAGCTCGCCCTGACCGACGTCTTCGTCATCGTCTCCGCCGAGTCCGAGCGGCAGGTGGGCTCGATCGTCGACGAGGTCGAGGACGTGCTGCGCGACATGGGCACCAAGCCGGTGCGCCGCGAGGGCCAGCGCGAGGGGCGCTGGGTGCTCATCGACTTCGTCGACATCGTCGTGCACGTGCAGCACGACGAGGAGCGCTCCTTCTACGAGCTCGAGCGGCTCTGGAAGGACTGCCCGAGCATCGACCTCGGCGTCGTCGGCACCGAGCAGGGCGGTCGGTGAGCCCCACCGTCCCCGCGGCGGCGCCCCGGCGCGTCATCGTGCTGCGGCACGGCGAGACCGACCACAACGCCGCCCGCATCTGGCAGGGCCACCTCGACACCCCGCTGTCCGAGCGCGGTCAACAGCAGGCGGATGCTGTGGGGCCGGCGATCGCGGCCCTCTCACCCGACCGCCTCGTCTCGTCCGACCTGACCCGGGCGCGGCTGACGGCGCAGAGCGTCGGGCGGGCGTGCGGCATCCCCGTCGAGCTGGATGCGCGGTTCCGCGAGATCGACGTGGGCGCCTGGCAGGGCCTGTCGGCGGCGCAGGTGGGCGAGGGGTGGCCCGATGTGCAGGCGACGCTGGCCCGCGGTGAGGACGCGCGCCGGGGCGACTCCGGCGAGACGCTCGCCGAGGTCGCCGGGCGGGTCGGTGCGGCGCTCACCGAGCACCTCGACGCGCTCGGGGCGGGGGAGTGCCTCGTCGTCTCCACGCACGGTGCGTCGGGCCGCACGGCCGCCGCCTGGCTGCTCGGCCTCGAGCACGACGTCGCCTGGCGGGTGCTCGGCGGGCTGGGCAACTGCCACTGGGCCGAGCTCGTCGAGGGCCGGGCCGGCTGGCGGATCCAGACCTGGAACGTGTCGTCGGGGGTGGCGTCGGTGGCCGGGTCGCCCCCGCCCTGAGGCGGATTTGGGCGGGCCCGGGTGCATGGGTAGACTCGCCGTCGCCCCTTCGGGGGACACCCACTCGGGGCTGTAGCGCAGTTGGTAGCGCACCTCCATGGCATGGAGGGGGTCAGGGGTTCGAATCCCCTCAGCTCCACAAATGCGCATTGGCCCGGACAACGCTTTTCGTCCGGGCCAATCTGCATTTCTGGAAATGTATGGGGGGATTCGAGGGGGAGCCCCTCGCGCGCAGCGCCCCTGTGCGACGGTTCCCCTCAGCTCCACAGTGTGGCGACGGGCCGGACGATCGCGTCCGGCCCTTCGTCGTCCCGCAGCATCCTCGACTTCGTGCGAGTTGCCTACGGTTCTGGACAGCGAACCGGCCCGAAACCGCGGACAAGTCGCACGAAGTCGATGAGGGGGCCGGCCCACGGGAGGCGCGGCGTAGCGTTGAGGTGTGTTCTCGGTGAGGTCCGCGGCAATCGGGTCGGTGTTCGACGAGCTCGTCGCGTTCCCCCGCACGGCCCCCGCCGGCACACCGAGCCGCCCCCGGACTGGCGCGGCATCGTCGTCTGACCCGCCGCGGCCGGTTCGCCAGCCCCGCGGCGGCGGCTCACCCGACCGTCGCGGGTCAACGGTGAGAGTTATCGGGGCCATAGCCCCGAAGAGTCCCACCGATGACGACGCGAGCGCCGACCGGCACCGCTCAGCCGGGCCAGACCCCGCTGGACCCGCGGCGGTGCGAGGCGAGCAGGTGGGTGTCGACGATGCCGACCGCCTCCATGAGCGCGTACATCGTCGTGGGCCCGACGAAGACGAAGTCCTTGCGCTTGAGCGCCTTGGACAGGGCCAGCGACTCGGGCGACGACGTGGGCACGTCGGCGTAGGTGTGCGGCCGGGGGGTGCCGGCCGGCTGGAACGACCAGACGAAGGCGGCGAGGTCGCCCTCGGGGTCCTCGCGCAGCGCCACGGTGGCCCGGGCGTTGGTGATCGTCGCGAGCACCTTGGCGCGGTTGCGCACGATGCCGGCATCCGCCATCAGCCGCTCCACGTCGGCCTCGCCGTAGCCGGCCACCACCTCGGGGTCGAAGCCGTCGAAGGCCACCCGGAAGGCGGGCCGCTTGCGCAGGATCGTCGCCCACGACAGGCCCGACTGGAAGGCCTCGAGCGAGAGCCGCTCGAACAGGCAGTGCTCATCGCGCACCGGCATCCCCCACTCGGTGTCGTAGTAGTCGCGCAGCAGCGGGTCGACCGACGCCCAGGTCGGCCGGGCCAGCCCGTCGTCGCCGACGACGACCCCCGAGCCGCTCACGAGCGCCTCAGCGTGATGATCGGCACCTCCGGCGGCGCGGCGACCCGGATCGCCGGGCCCCAGGCACCGGTACCGCGCGAGGTGACCACGGTGGTGTCGCCGACCACGGCCTCGCCCTCGAGCATCGGCTGCTGGAGGGGCACGAGGTAGTTGATCGGCCACATCTGCCCGCCGTGGGTGTGCCCGGACAGCTGTACGTCGACGCCACGCCCCTCGACGTCGAGCGCCTGCAGCGGCTGGTGCGCGGCCAACAGGGTGAAGGCACCGGCATCCGTGGTGCCGAGCGCGGCGTCGTAGTCGGGCGCCCAACGGCCCTCGCCGGTGAGGTCGTGCACTCCCGCCAGGGTGATCGTGGCGCCGCCACGCTCCAGCGGCACCGCGGAGTTCTGCAGCATCGTGAGGCCGACGTCCTCGAAGGCCGCGACCCAGTTGGCGGTGTCGCGGAACATCTCGTGGTTGCCGGTGGTCGCGTAGACCCCGAGCGGCGCCCGGAGGTCGGCCAGCGGCGCGATCTCGGGGGAGTAGCGGGCGGCCGTGCCGTCGACGAGGTCTCCGGCGATGACGACGAGGTCGGGGTGCTCGGCGTTGACCAGGTCGACGACCGTGCGGGTGAAGGCAGCGCTGCGCACCGCCCCGGCGTGCAGGTCGGTCACCAGAGCCACCCGCACCCCGTCGAACTGCTGCGGCAGCTGGGATGACGCCACCTCGAACCGCGTCACGGACGGGCGGGCCGCCTCGACCGCGCCGTAGGCCGTGATGCCCACGGCCAGGGCCACCACCAGGGGCGAGGCCACCCGGTTCAGCCGGCGGCGGCCGTCGCGCCCGTGGTCGTGCCGCCACCGCACCAGCCAGATGCCGACGCAGACCACCCAGACCGGCACCAGCCCGAGGAAGAGGTAGAGGCAGGCCGCGAGGAACGCCTGCCCCACCCACACCGCGGGTCGCAGCTGTGCGGGAGTGAACCAGCCGCCCCACACGTCGAACCCGGCCAGCGCGAGCGCGGTGAGCACGAGCAGGGCGCCCGCCACGGCATACCGCACCCAGCGGGAGCGCCAGCCGGGGGCGACGGCGAGGCGCTGCCAGACGAACGCGAGGAACCCGGCCAGGACCCCGACGGGGACCAGGAGGAACCAGGCGCTCAAGCGGCGTCGGAGGCCAACGCCGCCCGGATGTCGTCGGCGATGTCCTTGGGCTCGGTGTTCGGGGCGTAGCGCTTGAGGACCTGGCCGTCACGACCGACGAGGAACTTGGTGAAGTTCCACTTGATCTTTCCGCCGAGCAGGCCCTTCTTCTCGTCCTTGAGCCAGGTGAACAGGGGGTGGGCGTCCTTGCCGTTGACGTCGACCTTGGCGAACATCGGGAAGGTGACGCCGTAGTTGACCGAGCAGAACTCGCCGATCTCCTCCTCGGAGCCCTTCTCCTGGCTGCCGAACTGGTTGCACGGGAAGCCCAGCACGACCAGGCCCTCGTCGTGCAGGTCCTTGTAGAGCTGCTCGAGCCCGGCGTACTGGGGGGTGAAGCCGCAGGCGCTGGCCGTGTTGACGACCAGGACGACCTGGCCGGCGTAGTCGGACAGGTGGCGGTCGTCGCCGGTGAGGGTGGTCGCGGTGAAGTCGGAGATCGTCGTCATGGCCATATCGTCACACGCGCCGTGACCCCGACCGAGGCCGGTCGGCCCAGGTTCGACGGCCCCGCCACCCCGCGCAGGGCCCCGCAATAGCCTGAGGCGGTGCCCGACCCCACGTCCCACCGCGACGCCGCCACCTCAGCGGTCGTCCAGACCGAGCCCGCCGACCGCACCGCGGCCGAGGTGCCGCCCGGCCCCCCGCTCGACCTCGACGTGCTGGTGGTCGGGGCCGGCATCGCCGGGGTCGACGTGGCCTGCCGGCTGTCGCGGCACAGCCCCGGCACCGTGTGGGCGGTGCTCGAGGCGCGCGACGCCGTCGGCGGCACCTGGGACCTGTTCCGCTACCCCGGCATCCGCTCGGACTCCGACATGTACACGCTGGGCTTCCCGTTCCGGCCGTGGCGCGGGGCGTCGTCGATCGCCACGGGGGAGGAGATCCTCGACTACGTGCAGGCAACGGCGCACGACGAGGGCGTCACCGAGCGGGTGCACTTCGGGCAGCGTGTCGAGCGGCTCGAGTGGAGCTCGGCCGACCGGCGCTGGACGGTCACCAGCCGCACCCGCGACGGCCTGGTGCGGCACACCGCCCTCTTCGTCTACCTCGCCACCGGCTACTACTCCTACGGCTCGGGCCACGTGGTGGAGTTCCCGGGCCAGGCCGACTTCGGCGGCCAGGTGGTGCACCCGCAGGCCTGGCCGCAGGACCTGCCGGTCGCCGGCCGGCGGGTCGTCGTCATCGGCAGCGGCGCCACCGCCATCACCCTGCTGCCGGCTCTGGTGCACGAGGGGGTCGCGTCGGTGACGATGCTGCAGCGCAGCCCCAGCTACGTCGCCTCGCTGCCGTCGCGCGACGTCGTGGCCGACGGGCTGCGGGCCGCGCTGCCGGATGCCGTGGCCCACCGCCTCGTGCGCGGCAAGAACGTGCTGCTGTCGACCGCGGGCTACCAGGTGCTGCGGCGCCACCCGAAGGCCGGCCGCCGGATGCTGCGCCGCCGGGCCGCGCGCCTGCTCCCCGACGGTTACCCGGTCGACACCCACTTCGCCCCGCGCTACGACCCGTGGGACCAGCGGGTGTGCGTCGCCCCCGACGGCGACCTGTTCGACGTGCTGTCCGACGGGCGGGCGCAGGTCGTGACCGGCGCCATCGAGCGGTTCGAGCGCGACGGCATCCGGCTGGCCGGCGGTGAGCTGCTCGAGGCCGACGTGGTGGTGACGGCCACCGGCCTGCAGATGGAGATCGTGGGCGGTGCCGAGCTCGTCGTCGACGGCGAGCCGGTCGACCTGTCGGGCCGGCACGTCTACAAGGGGCTGATGCTCTCCGGCGTGCCCAACCTGGCGATGGCCGTGGGCTACACCAACGCCAGCTGGACCCTGCGGGCCGACCTGTCGGCGCGCTGGTTCTGCACGCTGCTGCGCCACCTCGACCGGCACGGCCTCACGGTCGCGACCCCGCGGTACGACGAGCCGGAGGCGGGGGAGCGGCCGCTGCTCGACCTCACCTCGGGCTACGTGCGGCGGGCAGCGCACCTGCTGCCGCGCCAGGGCCACCACCGGCCGTGGCGCGTGGTGCAGAGCTATCTCTACGACGTGGCGGTCACCCGGTTGGGCCCGGTCGACGACGGCCACCTCGAGCTGTCCTGACCCCCGCGCTCTTCCCCCGACTTTGTAGGGGAGGAGCCGGGCAACACGCCGCCGGATGCCGGCTCGGGGCGGTTTCTGACCTGCAAGGTCGGGCGTGTCAGCTGGCCAGGCTGACCGGCTGGGCTGCCACGCGGGCGACTCGCGAGAGCAGTGTGTCGCCCTGGCACACCGACGGCAGGTGCGCCCGGCCGTGCTCGGCCGCCCACGGCCCGTCGGCGTGCCGGAGCAGGGGGAGCGGGTCGGCATCCGTGGTGGTTGCGACCCGTCGGGCGGATGCCGGGCACGGGTCGGTCCTCCGCGGTGCGGAGCGGGCTGCGAGGATCCACCCGTGTCGTATGCCGTGTGGGTCGCCGCCGTGGTCACCGCAGCCCTGTTCGCTGCCGACTGGTGGGGGGTGTGGCACCGGCGGCAGGATGTCGAGCGCCTGGCCAAACCCGCCGCGATGGTGGGGCTGCTCTCGGTGGCCCTGCTGGCGGGGGCCACCGACAGCGCCGCCGGCCGCTGGCTGGTGCTGGCCCTGCTCCTCGGGCTGGTCGGTGACGTCCTGCTGCTCGAGGACACCCCGAGCCGGTTCGTCGGTGGGCTGGCGGCCTTCCTCGTCGGGCACCTCGCCTACGTCGCGTCGTTCGTCGCGGTGGGTCTCGACCGCCCTGCGCTGGGCGTCATCGGCGCGGTGGTGCTGCTCGTGGCGCTGGTCGTGGGGCGGCGCATCCTGCCCGGCGCCCTGGCCCAGGGCGGGGTCGCGCTGGCCGCGCCGGTCGCTGTCTACATGGCGGTGATCGGCGCGATGGCCGTGCTCGGCTGGGCGACCGGCCGCCCGCTCGTCGGGCTCGGCGCAAGCCTGTTCGTGGTCAGCGACACCGTGCTCGCGATGGGCAGGTTCGTGCAGGACCGCCGCTGGACCCACGTCGTCGTCATGGTGACCTACCACCTCGCCCAGGCCCTGATCGTGGCCGGCCTGCTCCTCGCCTGACCCGGTCTTGTAGGCCACCGTCGACCAATAGGTCGATGGTGTCTCCCTGGCCCCGTCGCCTGCGGGTCAAGATCGACCAATAGGTCAATGTTGCACCCGGGAATATACCCCAGGGGGGTATCTGTTCCGGGTGATATGGACACCTCGACGCAGACCCAGCACATCGCGCACGCGCACGCCGCCGGCGGCTCGTGGTCCGAGGCCGCCCGGGCCACGCTGCACTGCCTCACCGGCTGCGCCATCGGCGAGATCCTCGGGCTGGTGATCGGCACCGCTCTCGGGCTGTCGACCGGCGCGACGATCGTGCTCGCGATCGTGCTGGCGTTCGTCTTCGGCTACGCCCTGACCCTCACCCCGGTGCTGCGCTCCGGCGTCGCCCTCAAGGCTGCGCTCGCCGTGACCCTGGCCGCCGACACCGTGTCGATCACCGTCATGGAGCTCGTCGACAACTCTGTCGTCCTCGTCATCCCCGGGGCCATGGACGCCGGCCTCGCCAGCGCCCTCTTCTGGGGGTCCCTGGCGGTCTCGCTCGCCGTGGCCTTCCTCCTCACCGTGCCGGTCAACCGCTGGCTGATCTCCCGCGGCCGGGGTCATGCCGTGGTCCACGGACTCCACTGACGACGCCCCGGCGCCCCGGCATCCGGGCTCTCCCTGGGCTACCGCCTGGTAGGTGCACCGATCACTCCACCTACGGGGCGGTAGGCGACGTCAGGGCGGATGCCGGGCGCACGCCGGCCCTCGCGCGCGTCGCGGGCACCCGGCTGCCGGGGCGCGCAGGGTCAGGCCGGGTCGGGCCCGTGCGACCGTACGAACGGGCGGACGCCAGCCGACCTCTTCGGAAACGGCTGGCGCTGCTGCGATACCCTGAGCAGGTGACGAGGTTCGAGCTCCTTCCCTAGCCGCGCCGGCCACCCGGCCCGCGCGGCGACCCCTCCTGAGTGAGGGGTTTTTTCATGGGCACAGCCCGGACCACCACCGAGACCCACGAGGACGACATGAGCGACACCCCGCACCGCTACACCGCCGAGCTGGCCGGGCAGATCGAGGTCGCCTGGCAGGACCGCTGGGCCGAGCGCGGCACGTACCACGCCCCGAACCCGGCAGGCCCGTGGGCCGACCCGGATGCCGTCGCCGCCTACCCGAACGGGCACCTCCTCGTGCTCGACATGTTCCCGTACCCGAGCGGCGCCGGCCTGCACGTCGGCCACCCGCTGGGCTACATCGCCACCGACGTCGTCGCCCGATTCAACCGGATGCTCGGCAAGAACGTGCTGCACTGCCTGGGCTACGACGCGTTCGGGCTGCCCGCCGAGCAGTACGCGGTGCAGACCGGCCAGCACCCGCGCAAGACCACCGAGGACAACATCGTCATCATGGCGCGCCAGCTGCGCCGCCTTGGCCTGGGCCACGACGACCGCCGGGCCATCCAGACCATCGACCCCGAGTACTACCGCTGGACCCAGTGGATCTTCCTGGAGATCTACAACTCCTGGTACGACGCGGATGCCGTGCGCCCCGACGGCGGCATGGGCCGCGCCCGCCCGATCGCCGAGCTGGTCGACGAGTACCGGGCCGGCACCCGCCCGCTGCCCGCCGACGACGGCCGCGAGTGGGACGACCTCAGCGACGTCGAGCGCGCCGGCATCCTCGACGGCCAGCGGCTGGCCTACACCAGCGAGGCGCCGGTCAACTGGTGCCCCGGGCTGGGCACGGTGCTCTCCAACGAGGAGGTCACCAACGACGGCCGCTCCGAGCGCGGCAACTTCCCGGTGTTCAAGCGCAACCTGCGCCAGTGGATGATGCGCATCACCGCCTACGCCGACCGGCTGGCCGACGACCTCGACCGGGTCGACTGGCCCGAGAAGGTCCGGATCATGCAGCGCAACTGGATCGGCCGCAGCTCCGGCGCGCGCGTCACCTTCCCGGTCGCGGCACCCCACGGCTGGGACAACATTGACCTATTGGTCGATGTTGACCCAGCGGGGACGTCCGGGACTCTCGGGACGCCGGGGATCGAGGTGTTCACCACCCGCCCCGACACCCTGTTCGGCGCCACGTTCATGGTGCTGGCCCCCGAGCACCCGCTGGTCGACGAGCTGGTGCCGGCCGGCGGCTGGCCCGAGGGCACCAAGGACGCCTGGACCGGCGGCGCCGCGACCCCGCAGGATGCCGTCACGGCCTACCGCCGCGCCGCCTCGCGCAAGAACGACGTCGAGCGGCAGAGCGAGGGCAAGGACAAGACCGGCGTGTTCACCGGCGGCTGGGCGACCAACCCGGTCACGGGCACCCGCCTCCCGGTGTTCGTCGCCGACTACGTGCTGATGGGCTACGGCACCGGCGCGATCATGGCGGTGCCCGGCCAGGACGAGCGCGACTGGGACTTCGCGAAGGCCTTCGACCTGCCGATCATCCGCACCGTGCAGCCCACCGACGACCACGATCTCGACACCGCGTTCACCGGCGCGGGTCCGGCGATCAACAGCAGCAACGACGAGCTGAGCCTCGACGGGCTCGACGTCCCCGAGGCCAAGGAGCGGATCACCGCCTGGCTGCAGGACCAGGGCCTCGGCGAGCCCACCGTCACCTACAAGCTGCGCGACTGGCTGTTCAGCCGGCAGCGCTACTGGGGCGAGCCGTTCCCGGTGGTCTTCGACGAGGACGGCATCGCCCACGGTGTGCCCGACTCGATGCTGCCCGTCGAGCTGCCCGAGGTGCCCGACTACAGCCCCAAGACCTACGACCCCGACGACGCGGGCAGCGAGCCCGAGCCGCCGCTCTCGCGGGTGCAGGACTGGGTGCAGGTCGACCTCGACCTCGGCGACGGGCGCGGCCCCCGGCGCTACCGCCGCGAGACCAACACGATGCCCAACTGGGCGGGGTCGTGCTGGTACTACCTGCGTTACCTCGACCCGGCGAACACCGCTGCCCTCGTCGACCCCGAGAACGAGGCCTACTGGATGGGGCCGCGGTCCGAGCCGGTGACCGGCGCCCCCGCGGGAACGCGCGACCCGGGCGGGGTCGACCTCTACGTCGGCGGCGTCGAGCACGCCGTGCTGCACCTGCTCTACGCGCGGTTCTGGCACAAGGTGCTCCACGACCTGGGGCACCTCAGCAGTGACGAGCCGTTCCGCACCTACTTCAGCCAGGGCTACATCCAGGCGCCGGCCTTCACCGATGCTCGCGGCCAGTACGTCGAGGCCAAGGAGGTGCAGGAGGGTGACGACGGCGACGGCCACCCGAGCTTCACCTGGAACGGTGAGCCGGTGAGCCGCGAGTTCGGCAAGATCGGCAAGTCGCTGAAGAACATGGTCAGCCCCGACGAGATGTATGCCGCGTTCGGTGCCGACACGTTCCGGCTCTACGAGATGGGCCTTGGCCCGCTGGAGCAGAGCAAGCCGTGGGACACCCGCGCCGTCGTCGGCCCGCAGCGCTTCCTCCAGCGGCTGTGGCGCAACGTCGTCGACGAGGAGACCGGGGAGACGGTGGTCGTCGACACCCCGCTCGACCCCGCCACGACCCGCATCCTGCACCGCACGATCGACGCGGTGCGCACCGACTACGCCGGGCTGGGCTTCAACACCGCCATCGCCCGGCTCACCGAGCTCAACAACGCGCTCACCAAGCTCGCGGGTGGCGTGCCTGCCGAGGCGGCCGAGCAGCTCGTGCTCATGGTGGCCCCGCTGGCGCCGCACATC
>JBBQNZ010000085.1:0-18321 GCA_038330415.1 Actinomycetales bacterium
GCGGCATGACCGGAAGCATCTTCACCGTGGCGAGACCTGACATCGGCAAGGACGGCGCGAGCGTGACGCCGGTCAGTTCCCCGCACGTCCCCCAGTACGGTTTGGTGTCTACTTCGGGCCCCATACCGGCTGAGAGCGTGCGGCCGCGTCAAGGAACGGCTGCGCGTCCAGGTCGTGAGTGGTGGTCTCGATGCCCTGCTGCGGCCACTGAAAGACCACCCGCAGGCGGCCAGGCGGCGGCAGTGGCCACAACCAGTAGTCACGGTCGATCGCGCTCTCGCTGCCTCCACCTCCCTGCCCGTTGAGCACCGGACGATCCGGGCGCCAGGTCTTGTCCTTCCACGGGCGTTCGTCCTCAATGTCCCAAGCGGGTGGATCGACGTTGGTGGCCCGGCGACCGTCAGAGAATTCAAAGCCCCACTTCAGGCGCTCGGCCCGCCACTGCTCGCCCATGCTGTGGAGGTAGGGACCGTCAAACACCTCAGAGTGCAGATCCCGGCGCTCCAGGGGACCACGCAGCCGTATGGCCAGGTTCATGGCCAACCCCTCGGGAAACGCACGGATGCCGGTGAGCATCACGACCGTGCTCGCCGACCGGGCGATGAGCAACTCCATGGGCACCACCCCCGGCAGGACGTCTTCAGGGGCATTGGACCACACAGGCTGGTAGTACTCGTCGGGCTCTTCCTGGTCCGGCTGGGGCGGGTCGGGGAAGAAGCCCATCGGGTGCAACCTCCTGTGCTGGGTCGTCCACTGCAGTCAAGACGTGCAACAGCATGTCGTGCTTCGGCACCGCCGTCACGACAATTGCCGGTGAGCAGTCGAAGGGCACGCAGGTGCGCTTCCCGCTTGCGGCATTTAGCGGACGGATTCGGAGGCGGAAAGGTGCGCATTCTTGGGTCAGGCGGGGATGCGCAGTTCATTGTCGCGGGTGGTGTGGCGCAGCGCGGTGGAGGCGAGCAGCGCAATAAGTGTGGCGACGAGCAGCAGGGCCAGAGCCCAAATAGCCCAGGCGGCCCAGGGCAGTGGGATTAGAGGGCCGGATGTCTCGTCGAATCGGTATCCGACGCGTCGGCCGGTGAAGGCCACCGCCAGTCCTCCTCCGAGGACGAGCCCGGTCAGGATCGCTGGCACTGCCGGCACTAGGGACTGCAGCACAAGGGCCCGGCGCAGGGTCGGGACGGGGACACCGGCGGCGACTGCTGCGGCGTCCGCGCGACGTCGGCGGAAGGTGGCGTCGGCCAGGGCGACGAGCAGGCCGATGGCGCACAAGGTGATACCGACCCATGTTGCGAGGCGTACGAGGTCGAACGACTGACGGAAGAAGGGGTCCTCGAGCCACTGCTGCCCCATGCTGAGCCGGTACTGCCGGTTGAGCCAGGTCGAGGATGCGGCGACGAGGGCGGCTAGGCCGAGCAGCATCGCGGGACGGGTGGTCGGGCCGGGCTCGTCGGCGAGGCGGCGTAGAGCGAGCAGCAAGTCGGGACGTCCGGTGCGTCGCGCCGCCCGGGAGGCCACGCGCGCAACAACTCCTTGTCGGACGCGCCGGGTACGGTCGAGTCTGGCCACCGATCGCACCGCGGCAGCCGCCGCGCCGATCGTGACGACCGCGATGGCCAGAAGCGGTGGCCACCAGCTGGCCAGGACAAGGTCTGGAAGTACCGGTACCCCGGGGAGACGGACATCGGCTCCGGCGGGCAGCATCGTTCCGTCCGGCAGGTCGGCAGTGGTCGGCAGGGAGGCGGCGCGCAGGTTGACCAGGGCGATCGCGCCCCAGAGCAGGACGACTCCGACGACGCCGCCGATGGACACCGGCACCACGGTGTCGGCCACAGCGATCCGGCCTAGTTCTTGAGGGCCAGCGCCGGCGTCGCGCAGCTGGCGCATCCGCGCTCTGCGTTCGATCGAGCCGAGCTTCCAGGTCTGACCGGTCAGATGCAGCGCGGGCAGTGCCACGAGCAGTACTGCGAAGACGACCCCACCACGGGTCCCGTCATCGCGGACTACACCAATGCTGCTGGCGACGTCACCGCCATACAGAGCCATCAAACCCCCGGCGGTGCACAGCAGCGCGGCCGTGACCGCTGCCGAGAGCAAGCTGCCCCAGAAGCGGAGCTGGTCGTTGGGGGTGCGCCGACGGGCCAGCCATAGCGCATCGGCCCACCGCACAGTGGCGCTCACCGCAGCACCTCGTCCTCGGCACCGGTGGTGCGGGGAGGTGCGGCGCCGTCGACCTGCCCGTCCCACAGGTGCACCTCGCGGTCGGCGTGGGCAGCCACGCGCGCGTCGTGGGTGACCAGCACTACCGCCGCCCCGGCGCCTCGGGCAGCGTTGACCAGCTCACCGGCGACCAGGTCCGAGGCGACCGAGTCCAAAGCCCCGGTCGGCTCGTCGGCCAGCACCACGCGGGGAGCGTTCACCAAAGCCCGTGCCAGCGCCACCCGCTGCCGCTCACCCCCGCTCATCCGCCCGGCGGTGGTCTGCGCGACCCCGTCCACGTCGAGCCGTTCCAGCCACCCTCGGGCCGCACTCAACGCCTCGCTGCGAGCTCGGCCGGCCAGCAGCAGCGGCAGCGCGACGTTCTCCTCCCCAGTCAGCTCAGGGACCAAGGTGCCGTACTGGAAGACGATCCCGACCTGCTCGCGGCGCACAGTGGCTCGTCCGCGCGCACCGAGTGCTCGCAGATCAACACCACCGAGCTGGACCGACCCCTGGGCGGGCACGATGATGCCGGCCAGGCACAACAGCAACGTCGACTTGCCCGACCCTGACGGGCCAGTGACCGCCACCACCTCCCCCTCGAGCACGTCCAGGTCCACCCCACGCAGCGCCGGCGCCCCCTCGTAGTCGTGAGCCACGCCGCGGCAGCTGAGCACCGGTGCGGTCATGCGATCTCCCCCTCAAGGTCGTGGATCCTGCGGCGAGCCGAGTCGATCCAGTGCAGGTCGGCGTCCAGGTGCGCCAAGGTCAGGTCAGCCGCGAGGACCTCCTGGAGGGTCGTCCCCTGTCGATGCTTGGCCGAAGTGAGCTCGCGCATGCGGGCCACGCGAATGGCTCGCTCCCGCACCAGGTGCTCCACCGCGCCGTGGGTGCCCTCGGTCAGCAGCAGCAACGTCACCTTCGTGGCCACCGGGTTGGCAGTGCGTTCGGGCAGCGGCTCGACGCGGGTCAGCCAGCTCGCCAGTTCCTCCCGGCCGGCCCGCGTAATGCGGTACGCCGTTCGGTCCGGGCCATCGACACGCTCACGTACCGCTTCCTCGACCAGTCCCTTGTCGTGAAGCCGACCCAACGCGGCATACACCTGGCCGAACGCAAGCTCCTTGGCAGCCGGAAACAACGCGTCGTGGTCCCGCTTCAGGTCATAACCGTGCTGCTGCCCCCTCGACAGCAGTCCCAACAGCACGTGCCCGGTCGTCACGCTGACAACTATTCACTATGTGAATAAGATTGTCACGCCTTTGAAGGTCCTCGCGCCTTCGGATCGCCCATCGGAGACCCACAACACATGCGGCAGAGGCCGACGACTGGCCATCCGCACATCGGCAGTTGAGGACGGATCACCCACATATCCCGGATGACCGTCGGCATGTCCAGTCGCTGTGGGACGCCACGAGTCTCGTCGAGGACACTGTCCACCACACGACGACGCAGGTCAGGGCCCGTGAATTTGTACTCGCCCCCAGATAACGCTGCATCTCGACAGCTGCGCGAGGGTGACGGGCCGGCCCCGCGTCATCCGGCCGCCAGCCTGGCCGCGCTCGACGACCTCGTCGAGTGCGCGCGGCTCGCTGGCCTCGACCTCGCGACCCGCACGAGCGGCATCCCGCAACCGCTGCCGCCCGGGGTCGAGCTGGCCGCCTACCGGGTGGTGCAGGAGGCCGTCACCAACGTGGTGCGGCACTCCGGGGCGAGCCGGGCCGAGGTCGCGATCGAGCACCGGACCGGCCGGCTCGTCGTCACCGTCGACGACGACGGCAGCGTCGGTGACGTCGACGCACTGCCCGAGGGCAACGGCATCCGGGGCATGCGGGAGCGGGTCGCCGCGCTGGGCGCCGAGCTGCGGCTCGCCCCGTCGCCGCTCGGCGGGCTGCGCGTCGACGCGAGCTTCCCCACGGCGGCCGCCTCGTGATCGGGGTCGTGCTCGCCGACGACCAGGCCCTGCTGCGCGCAGGCCTGCGCGCGCTGCTCGACAACGAGCCCGACATCACCGTGCTCGGCGAGGCGGGGGACGGGCAGGCGGCGGTCGACCTCGTGCGAGACCTCCACCCCGACGTGGTGCTGATGGACATCCGGATGCCGGGCACCGACGGCGTCGTAGCCACCCGCGTCATCGCCGCGGAGCCGACGCTGGCCGCCACCAGGGTGGTCGTGCTCACGACGTTCGACCTCGACGAGTACGTCTTCGAGGCGATCCGGGCTGGGGCCAGCGGCTTCCTCGTCAAGGACACCGAGCCCACCGAGCTGCTCCGGGCGGTGCGGGCGGTGGCCGGCGGGGACGCGCTGCTGTCACCCCGGGTGACCCGTCGGCTGATCGGTGAGTTCGCCTCGCGCAGCCGGCCCGGGGCGGTGCGGGCGGCCGAGCAGCTGGCCCCGATCACGGACCGGGAGCGCGAGGTCGTCGCGCTCGTCGGCGAGGGTCTGTCGAACGACGCGATCGCCGACCGGCTGGTGGTCTCGCCGTCGACCGCCAAGACCCACGTCTCGCGCGCCATGGTCAAGCTGCAGGTGCGCGACCGGGCCCAGCTCGTGGTGCTCGCCTACGAGTCCGGGCTGGTGCGCCCCGGCTGGTCCGACGACTGATCCACCGGACCTCGCGAACTCAGGAGCATGTCGCCGAGTCAGGGTCGTTCACGCCCCTGCGTCGACGAGAACCTCCTGCGCCCGCGACGTGCTCCTGACTCCGCACCGACGAACCGGAGCCGGGCACCGGCATACCGCTGCGGGAGTGCAGCAGGAGCCTCCCGCAGGGGGATTCACGCGTTGGCGCCCCGGCGAAGGATGGGAGTCGTCCCTTCCCGATCGCAGGAGCGACCGAGAACTCCCGACCCCAGGAGCGACCGATGACCACCGTCACCACCCTCGCGCACACCCTGTCCGCCCACCCCGGCCCCTGGAACGGCGGCTACGGGTGGTTCCCCTTCTTCCCGTTCGTCGGGTTCTTCTTCGTCGGCTTCTTCCTCTTCCTGGTCTTCGGCGTGTTCGGGCGCCGCCGTGGGTGGGGCGGGCCCCCGCACCTGGATGCCGTGCAGTCGGCCGAGGCAGACCTGGCCCGCCGCTTCGCCTCCGGTGACATCGACGAGAAGGAGCACGAGCAGCGGATCAGCACGCCGCGCCCGCTCGGTCGCGGCTGACCCTGCGCGTACCCACGCCCCCTCCCGGGGGCGTGGGTACGCTGGCAGCCCACTCTCGATGGAGGCACATCATGGGCGACAGCCCTGCGGCCCCGGCCGGTTTCACGCGGTACCTCATGAAGAGCAGCTTCGGCGCCGGCCGTGACTTCGCGGTGCTCGACCCCGACACCGAGGCCCAGCTGTTCTTCGTCGACGGCAAGCTGGGCCCGCGCCCCAAGGCCGAGGTGCAGGTCGAGCGGGACTGAGCGTGGCGCGGCATCCGGTGCCCGAGACCCCCCGGCCGGGGCAGGAGTCGGTCTGGGGCTACCCCCGCCCGCCGCGGGTCGAGCCGAGCGCCGACAGTGTCGAGGTGTGGCTCGGTGGGGCGCGCATCGCCCTGTCGACCCGGTCGCTGCGGGTGCTCGAGACCAGCCACCCCCCGACCTACTACCTGCCGATCGACGACTTCGTGCCGGGGGCGCTGCGCACCGCCGAGGGTTCGTCGTGGTGCGAGTTCAAGGGCCAGGCCGCGTACTTCGACGTGCTCGGCGGGGATGCCGTCGCGCGCCAGGCCGCCTGGACGTACCCGACCCC
Source organism: Actinomycetales bacterium (assembly GCA_038330415.1). GTDB lineage: Bacteria > Actinomycetota > Actinomycetes > Actinomycetales > Dermatophilaceae > Fodinibacter. The sequence goes on from JBBQNZ010000085.1 coordinate 5,925, forward strand.
GAGCCCCGGCTTCGAGGGCATCGCCGGGTTCGTCGCGGTGATGCCGGGCGCGATGCAGCGGTGCACGGTCAACGGAGAGGTGGTGCAGCCCCAGGAGGGCGGCTTCTACGGCGGCTGGATCACCTCGCGGGTGGTCGGCCCGTTCAAGGGAATTCCCGGCTCCTGGGGCTGGTGAGCCGCCCCCTCTCGCCTTGAGTGCGGAAGTGGTTGCCCTGACGACCCTTTGCGCATTCGCGATGGATTTCACGCCGGGATCACGTGCCCCGGAAACCCTTGTCGACAACCGACAGGGAACAAGGAGCACAACCATGACGACCTCGGTCGACCTCGACGCGCGCGCCCGGACCCGCAGCCCTTCGTCGGCCGGCCGGCTGGTCGAGCCCGCACCGGGCCCCACCGCCCCGAGCCGGAGGCGCCTCGCCCTGGCCGCAGCCGCGGCAGCCGCCGTCGCCCTCACGGTCGCCTCGGTGGTCGGGGGCGCCGCCGCTGCTCCGCTGCTGGCCGACCCCGGGGTGCTCAGCCGCTGGGGGTTGCTCGCGGTCCGCACCGCCTACGACGTCACCGCCATGGCCACCATCGGGGTGCTCGTCGCCGCCGTGGTGCTGCTGCCGGCCGCGGGGGCGCTGTCCACCGACGGCACCCGGCTGGTGCGCGTGGCGGGCCGCTGGGCGGCGGCCTGGGCCGCAGCGGGAGCGCTGAGCGTGCCGCTCGTGCTGTCCGACGTCAGCGGGATGCCGGTGTGGCAGGCGCTCTCGCCCGACGTGCTGTCGCTGGCCACCGACCTGCCGCAGACCCGGGCCCTGCTCTCCTCCGCATGGCTCGCCGCCCTCGTGGCGCTCGGCGCCCGCTGGTGCAGCACCGTGTTCACCGGCCGCCTCCTCCTCGTCACCGCCATCGGCGCGCTGCTGCCGCTCCTGCTCACCGGGCACACCGGCCACGGTGACCAGTACCTGACGGCGGTGCTGGGCCTGGCCGGCCACGTCACCGCCGCATCGGTCTGGGTCGGGGGCCTGCTCGCCCTCGGGGTGCACCTGCGCTCCGCCGATCTCCTCGACGTCGTCCTGCCCCGCTACAGCCGGGTCGCGCTGGCCTGCTTCGCCGTGGTCGCCGGGTCCGGCCTGGTCATGGGCTGGGTGTCGCTGGCCACCCCCGGTGAGCTCGTCAGCACCCCCTACGGCCAGATCCTCCTCGCGAAGACGGCGGCCCTCGGCGTCCTCGGCCTGCTCGGGCACCGGCACCGCCGGCGCACGCTCCCGGCCGTGGCGGCCGGACGCCCGCGAGCCTTCCTCGCGCTCGCGGCGGTCGAGCTGGTCGTCATGGCGGCCACGGCCGGGCTCGCCGTGGGGCTGTCGCGCACCGCCCCGCCCGAGGGCGGCGACCACGCCGCCGCGGCGGTTACCTCGAGCGTGCAGGCGGCATCCCCCGACCTGCGTCTCGCAGGCTCGCTCAGCCTCTGAGGCCGTGAACAACGGGCATTTCACTGTCCCGTCACGCGGTCGGCGGATCGTCGACAGCGAACCCGGCGCACAGGGGCGCCGGTTCGACGATTCGGCAGGAGAATCATGAATACCACCACCAAGCGCACCATCGTGGCGCTGACCGGCGTGGTGGCGTTGGCAACGCCACTCGCGCTCGTCGCCCACGCCACCGTCGTGCAACCATCGACCGCGCGGGCTGGAAGCCTCACCCAGGTCGGGCCCATCGCCGACCACGGCTTCCCCAACTGGTACCGCGACAGCAACGGCATCCGGCTCGAGGGCTGCTGGCAGACGGGGGACCCGCTGTGCGAGCCCCTCGCCGGCGAGATCCCCAACCCGGACGCCGCCTCCTCCTACCCGGACAACTTCCCCGGCGAGCACTTCTACCAGATGGCAGACGCCAGTGTGCCGGCCGGTGTCGCCGGAACGGTCGACGTCATCATGAACCTCGAGGGCGCCTTTGCCGCCGACGAGGTCAAGGCCGGTGACGAGATGGTCTTCGGCCGGATCCGCATCCGCGCCAAGGACGCCGCGAACGGCACCTACCGGATCACCCACCCGTACGGCATCGACGAGTTCTCGGTGACCGACGGGGCCGGCATCAACATGACCGAGGACGTCGGCACCGTGCCGGGCGCCTTCGGCGGGGCGCTGCAGGGCCGCGTCGGCCCGTACCTCACCTGGGACACCTTCGGCACCACCGGTGCGGACGCGCCGCCGGCCGGCTACATCGGCGACCCCGGCGTCGCGCACAAGGTCAAGGGCAGCCCCTACGGCACCAACCTGGTCCTGGTCGAGCTCAAGGACGCCTCAGGGGAGTGGCAGACGATCGGCACCACGGACCTCTTCACCGTGCAGGGCCGCCTCGCCGTCAACGACGGTGTCGACGTGCAGCAGGCCACCTACCGAACCCTGGATGACGGCACGACCGTCGTCGAGGTGTTCGCCAGCTCCGAGGCAGGAGAGGCGATCCGGATGATCGCCCCGGAAATCGGGTACAAGGGCATCACCCTCGAGGCGGACGACTTCACGGTCGAGACCGGTGGCAGCAGCCACCAGGAGGGTCGCTACTACGGGCGGTTCGCGGTCAAGGACGGTGTCGCGGTGACCGGCGGCGCCGACGCCACCACCATCGTCATCCAGAACGCCGGCGACGTGCCGGTGAGCAACAAGACGGTCCGGCTCTCGGACGTCGTCACCGTCACGGACGCCTCGTACGACGGCTCGACCCTGAGCGTCCAGGCCGACTCCAGTGACCCCGGCGCCACCCTGGCGGTCACGGGCTTCGGTGCCCTGACCGGCGGCTCGGCGAGCTTCGGCGACATCGACGCTCCGCCGCACGTCATCACCGTCACCTCCGACGAGGGCGGGTCCGCCACCGTGCCGCTGGCCACGTCCGGGGCGTTCACGTCGCCCGACCTCCCCGTGGCTGCCGTGGTGGTCAGCCCGACCCGTCCGATCGCGGGCATGCCCGTGACGCTGGACGCGAGCGGCTCGCTGGACGCCACCTCGTACGAGTGGACCGTGGTGAGCACACCCGCCGCGGCCGACCCGATCCCGCCGCTGAGCGGGGTCACGACCACCTTCACGCCCTCGCGGGCCGGGCTCTACGAGTTCTCCGTCGTCGCCATCGGTGACTCGGGGCGCAGCCCGGCGCAGCCGATCAGCGTCCAGGTCGTCTCACCGGCTGCCGTCGTCACGGCTCGGGCCGGTGCGGCCCAGACGGTCCAGCGGGGCGCGAACGTCACCCTCGACGGCACACTGAGCCTCGGGGCGGCCACCTACCGGTGGGAGCAGGTGCCGAACGTGGACGGCCAGGTCATCCCGGCCGACCACGTGGTCACGCTGAGCAGTGCCACCGCCGCGAAGCCGACCTTCAGGTTCCCGCTGATGGCGCTGCCGACGGCGCCAGGACCCAACGCGGACTACACGGCCGTGGCCGCGACGCCGCTCAGGTTCGTGCTCACCGTCACCGGCGCCGACGGCACGACGTCGAGCACGGCTGAGACCGTCGTGCGGCCGGCCGCGGAGACCCTCACCCTGGGCACCGTCCGGTACCGCACCAGGGGCGAATGGCGGGTCAACGGCACCAGCGACCTGCGGGCCGGCCAGAAGGTCGCCATCGTCCTGGGCAGCCGGCTCAACGCGTCCGGGCAGCCCACCCTGGCCTCGGCCCGGGGCAGGGTCGTCGGTGTCGCCACCGTCGACGCCCTCGGAGCGTGGTCCTACGTGGGCACCGGCCCCGACCCGAGGACCGCTCCGTCGGCCACGACGGTGACGGTGGTCTCCGCCCAGGGCGACCAGGCCGTCGGCACCATCAACGTCACCAACTGACCCGAAGGGTCCCGCAAGCCAGGACCGGGCCGCACCGCCTGCAACGGTGCGGCCCGGTCCTCGGTGCGTCCAGGGCCGGATGCCGTCCAGCACCACACCGCGCCAACGCTTCGCACCCCCCTCGGTCGGCATTTCACGATGTGTTGACTCCCCACCGGGATCGTGGAACCCGTGCCCGGGCCGGCAGGGACCCGGAACTACGCAAGGACACCAGCATCATGAGAATGAGTCGACGAGAGGCCTTGATGGCCGGAGGTTTGGGAATCCTGGGAGTGGGCGGGCTCGCCGTCCCGCTGGGCGGAGGGCTGCAGGCGAAGTCGGCCAGCCGGCTGGCGCCGCGCAACATGCCGAAGCCGTACGCCGCGTCCTTCATCCGCCCACCGGTACTGCCGTACACGGCGATGAGCGACGCCAACGGCCCCTACCGCCTCTACACGGTGACCGAGCAGCGGTCGATGGCGCGCATCGTCAACGGCCTGGACACGCCCGTCTACGGCTACAACGGCAGCGTCCCCGGCCCCACCATCCGCGTGCCGCAGGGCACCCGGGTCAAGCTGCGGGTGCGCAACCAGCTCCCCGCGGTGCACCCCGCCTTCGGGCACCCGTTCAACACCTCCACCCACCTCCACGGCTCGGCGTCGCTGCCGCAGTACGACGGCTACGCCGACGACGTCACGCACCCGGGCGACTACAAGGACTACTGGTACCCGAACTGGCAGCCGGCCCGCACGCTCTGGTACCACGACCACAACGTGCACACCACCGCCCAGAACGCCTACTCGGGGCTGGCCGCGCAGTACCACCTGACCGACGCGGCCGAGCGCGACCTCCTGCCGCAGGGGGTCTACGACGTGCCGCTCACCATCTCCGACGCCATGTTCGCGGCCGACGGGTCGCTCGCCTACGACGACAACAGCCACTCGGGGCTGTGGGGCGACGTCATCCTCGTCAACGGCCGGCCCTGGCCGGTGATGCAGGTCAAGCGCAAGATCTACCGCTTCCGCATCCTCAACGCGTCGATCGCGCGGTCGCTGCGGCTGCGGCTGAGCGACGGTTCGCCGCTCGTGGTCGTGGCGACCGACGGCGGGCTGATGCCGAAGGCGCAGCCGGTCGCCGAGTTCCGGCAGGGAGGAGCTGAGCGCTACGAGGTGCTCATCGACTTCTCGCGCTACGCGCCGGGCACGACGGTCGACCTGAAGAACCTCAGCAACAAGAACAACGTCGACTACGACCACACCAACAAGGTGATGCGGTTCCAGGTCGTCGACGACGCCGCGCTCCCGCCCGATGGTGCGGGCAGCCGGACCATCAGCACGATGCCGTCGACCCTGGTGCCGAGCGAGCCCATGGGCCTCACCGAGAGCATGTCGACCGGCACCGTCAAGCTCCGCCTGCAGCGCAGCGACGTGACCAACCGCTTCGAGATCAGTGGCAAGACCTGGCACGACGTGGTGGACAGCGGCTATCAGGACGTGATCACGCTGGCGCAGCCCGATCAGGTGCAGGTCTGGGAGATCGAGAACAAGAGCGGTGGCTGGTTCCACCCGCTGCACATCCACCTCGTCGACTTCCGGGTCCTCAGCCGGAACGGACGCCCCGCGTCCGCGTGGGAGCTCGGCCCCAAGGACGTGGTGTACATCGGCGAGGGCGAGACCGTGCGGCTCGCGATGAAGTTCACGCTGCAGCGCGGCGGCGGTTCCTCGGTGAACGCCGGCGGTCGGTACATGGTCCACTGCCACAACCTCCCGCACGAGGACCACGACATGATGCGCCAGTTCGCGGTGGGTGCCGTCAACGTGAACGACCCCATCACCTCGGCTCCGTGCCAGCCGGACACCGGTCAGTACGACGACGGGTGGCACGACAACGCGCCCGACGGGGTCTGATGGGCGGCCGTGGCCCCGGCCGGTCCCGGGCACGAGTCGCGGCTGCGGTCGCGGCCGTGCTCGGGGCCGTCCTGCTGGTCCGCGGCGTCGTCGCCGAACCCCGCCAGGTCGCCAGCGAGAGCATGGAGCCGACCCTCCACCCGGGGTCGGTCGTCCTCGTCGACAAGCTCGGTCCCCGGCTGCGCGGGGTGCACCGCGAGGACGTCGTCGTCTTCGCCAGCCCGCAGGACGGCAGCGAGTCCGTGAAGCGGGTCGTGGCCGTCGCCGGGCAGCACGTGGCGATCCGCGACGCCGACCTCTACGTCGACGACGTCCTCGTCGACGAGCCGCAGGTCGACCACAGCCGCATCGACGGGCTGTGGTTCGGGCCCGTCACGGTGCCCGAGCGTGCGGTGTTCGTCCTGGGCGACTCCCGGTCCGGCTCGATCGACTCGCGGGTCTACGGCGCCGTCCCGCTCGGGGCGATCCACGGCCGCGTCGCGCTGGTGTGGTGACGTGGGCCGACCCGGCAGCCCCGCCGTCGCGGCCGGCAGGCGGGAAGGTCCCGACTGCCGGCCGGGCCGGGCACTTCCTGCGAAGCCCCGGTGCCGCCCGCAGCCGGGGGATAGCATTCCGGTCTCGGACACACGGGAACGTCCATGGTGGTTAGGGGACGATGGCATGGCTGGGGCACCGACACGCATCCTGATCGCCGACGACCACAGCACCTTCGCCGAGCTGTTCGCCATGGGGCTGGAGCGTGAGCCAGACCTCGAGGCCGTCGGCCACGCGCGTACCGCGGCCGAGGCGGTGCAGCTGACCGAGTCGCTCCAGCCGGACATCGTCATCATGGACGTACGGCTCGGCGACGGCGACGGCATCGAGGTCACGGCGCTGCTGACCGAGCGCTACGCCGACCTCTGCGTCGTCATCCTCACCGGGCACCCGGACCCCTCGGTGGTGGCCCGGGCGGCCCAGGCGGGCGCCTGCGGCTTCCTCCCGAAGGGCGGCGCCCTGGCTGCGATGCTGCACGCCCTGCGCAGCGCCCGGCGGGGCAGCCTGGTGCTGCCTCCGGAGATGCTCGAGCTGATGACCGAGGCCGCGGCGCCGGTCGCGGCCGTCGCCACCGTCCCCAGCCTCACCGCCGGTGAGCTGGAGGTGCTCGACCTGCTCGGGCGCGGCCTGAACCCGCGCACGATCGCCTCGCGCACCGGCAGGTCCGTCGACGAGTGCCGCGCCCTGCTCGCCGGCGTGATGACCAAGCTGGGCGCGCACTCGCAGCTCGAGGCCGTGGTGACCGCCAACCGGTACGGCCTCATCTCGGTCAGCCCGGACCGGTGATGGCGCCATGATGGCGACGATCCGCGCCGCACGCCGGCGTGCGGCATCCCCCACCCCCGACGCGGCCGAGGGCCCCGGCCCCACCCGCGCCGCTGCCGCCCCCCCGGCCACCGACCCGGGCGACGCGCCCGCGGGGCGGTCACAGGTGTGGGCTGCGCTCGCGCGCTTCGCCGTCTTCGGGCTGGTCGCCCTGCTCGCCGTCACCGCCGGCACCGTCGTCATCGCGGAGCAGGCGACGCGGGGAGGAATGCTGCGGGCGGCCGAGCGCACGGCCCGCGACATCGCCAACACGATCATCGCCCCCCTGGCCGACGACGCCGTGCGCGGTCGCGACCCCGAGGCGCTGGAGCGGCTCGACTCGGTGATGTCGGCGCGGATGACCGACGGGTCACTGATGCGGGTGAAGGTCTGGTCGCCCGACTCGGTCGTGGTCTGGTCCGACGACGAGCGGCTCATCGGCCAGCGCTACCCGCTGGAGCCCCAGGACGCCGCGCTCCTGACGACTCTGGGCTCGACCGCGGAGTTCACGTCCCTGGAGCGGGAGGAGAACGTCTACGAGAGCCAGGTCGGTGACGTGGCCGAGATCTACCTCGGCTTCATCGACCGCACCGGGAAGCCGCTCCTGCTCGAGCTGTACGTCCCTGTCGCCGGGCTGGAGGCCGAGTCCAGGGCCCAGCTGCGCACCCTGCTCCCGATCACGGTGGGGGGCCCGGCGCTGCTCCTGCTCATCCTGCTCCCGCTGGCCCTGTCGATGGCCCGGCGGATCGACAGGGCCGGTGCCGAGCGCTCAGCGCTGCTGCGGCATGCGGTCGCCGCCTCCGCCCTCGAGCGCCGCCGGATCGCCGGAGACCTCCACGACGGCGTGGTGCAGGACCTCGCGGGCATCGGGTACGCCCTGCCCGCGATCGGCGGGTCGCTACCAGACCTGCCCGAGACCCGCGACGCGCGCCAGAACCTCGACAGGGTCACCGAGGTGGTCCAGCGCGACATCGCCGCGCTGCGCTCGGTCATCACCGACATCTACCCCCCCGACCTGCACCAGGGGGGGCTGGTCCCGGCGAGCCTCCTGCTCGTCAGCGAGGTGCGGTACTCCGGGGTCGAGGTCGAGATGGACGTCGACCCCTCGGTCAGCGACCAGTCACTGACGACCGACGCCGCCGTGCTCGGCTACCGCGTGCTGCGTGAGACGTTGCGCAACGTGACGCGGCACGCCGGGGCCACCACGGCCCGGGTGTCGCTGGCGGTGCGCGAGGGTGACCTGGTCATCGTGGTGGCCGACGACGGCGTGGGCTTCGACCCGGCCGTCCCGGCACCCGAGGGGCACTTCGGGCTCCGACTGCTCCAGGACACCCTCGAGCACGTCGGTGGCCGCCTGTCGATCGCCTCGGAGCCGAGCGGTGGCACCGAGGTGACCGCCCGGTTCCCCGTCAGGTGGGGGTCGCCCCCATGATCCGGGTCCTGGTGGCCGACGACCACGAGATCCTCCGGTGGGGTCTGGTGAAGAGCCTCTCGCGCCAGCCCGACCTGGTGGTCGTGGGTGAGGTCGGCGAGACGGCCGCCGCCATCGAGGCGTACAACCTGCTGCTGCCCGACGTGCTGCTCCTGGACCTGTCGATGCCCGGTGGTGGCGGGTGGACGGTGCTGGAGTCGGTGCTCGCGAGCCACCCCGACGCGTGCGTCGTCATCCACAGCGCCGCCGCCGACGAGGTCACCGTGGCGACCGCCCTCGCCCGTGGCGCCCGGGCTCACGTGTCCAAGGCCGCGCAGGCCGCCCACCTCGTCGACGTGCTGCGCTCGGTCGTCGCCGACCGGCCGCAGCGGGTGGTTGCTGCGGCGTCAGCCGACGGTGCCGGCGGCGCGCAGGCAGCGGGCGGCCCCGGCGGTGGCGACCCGGGCCCCGGCTGACCAGCCGCCCTCGAACAGGTACTGCGCCTGGGCCAGGTAGGCCTCCGACGCGAGCAGCACCAGGCCACTGTCCTGGGCGATGCGGGCGGCGTTGGCGGCGGCGGCCGCGGCCCGGTCGAGCTCGTGGCGGCCGGCGCGCACGGCGGCCCGGGCGAGCAGCCGCAGGTACCCCTCACGGGCGTGGCCGATCTCGGAGCCGACGGCCCAGTCGAACAGCTCGAACAACGCGATGGCCTCGTCGGGGTCGGTCGGCGCGGTGAGCACCACCATCCGCGCGGTCACCTCCGGCAGCAGCAGCGAGCACCCCTCCTCCTCGGCCTCGGACATCGCCTCGCGCAGCACCGCGACGGCGTCGGCGGGGCGGCCGAGCGCGGCGTGCAGGCCGGAGGTCGACAGCGCCCGCAGCTGGCGTCCCAGCGTGCTCGTGCCGGGCCGGACCGGTCGGCGGTCCTCCTCGAGGGCCTCGGCGAGTGAGCCGCGCTCGGTGAGCATCCTGACCCGGGCCCAGGTCCACTCGACCGTGTCCGAGCCAGGGGGCGCCAGCGTCATCGCCTGTTCCCAGCGGGTGTCGAAGCCGCGCCGACCCAGGTCGTGGCCGGCCAGGCAGCGCAGCACCGCGAGGTGGCCCACCTCGGGCTTCTCTTGGTCCGAGCCCGCCCAGGCGGCATCCAGCGCGTGCTCGGCGAGCATGGCGTTCCCGAGCAGGACGTCGGGCAGGTGGTGCAGCGACACAGCACTGGCGCGTGACGGGCTCTCGGCCGCGAGGGCGATCGCCTCCGCGGTGACCTCGCGGGCGCGGGCCAGCCGGCGTGAGGGGAGCAGGTGCTCGCGCACCAGGCGAGCCCTGGTGTCGACGCGCTGCCCGCCGGGCCCGCAGGTGTCCGCCTCCAGCACGGCGGCCCAGGCAGCGCGTTCGCGCGCCTCGTCGTCGGGCTCGGCCGGCAGGTCGGGAGACGCCGTCGCGAGGGCCCCCGAGTCGGCATCACGCGCCGCGTCGGACAGCAATCGCTGAGCCTGGGATGCCTTGTCGCGCAACCGATCCGCGGCGGCATCCGCCTCGTCATCGAGCCACTCGGCGGCGCGCCCGTAGTGCTGTGCCGCCTCGTCGAGCCGTCCGGCAGCGAGGCACACGTCGGCCAGCGACTCCTCCAGGTCGGCGAGGTCGGCGCCGAGGGCGTGGGTGCCCACGGCGAGGTCGTTGACGACCAGGAGCTGGAGGCGGGCGGCGGACACGTCACCGGCCGCCATCGCGTCGCGGACGGCGTCGATGGCGGCGGCGGTGGCGAGCTCCACCTCGCCGGCGGCGCGCCAGTGCCGACCGCGCTCGGCGGCCGGGATGCGGGCCAGCTCCGCGATGTGGGCGTGCAGGCGGCGCCGCACGCTGGGGCGCAGCCAGGACTCCACGGCGTGGCGCAGGAAGGGGTCGCGCACGGCATAGCCGTCAGGGGTGCTCGCGAGCAGCTGGAGGTCGACGAGGCGGTCCAGCGACGCGACGACCGAGGCGACGTCGTCCGAGAACGTCGCGTCGGGTGCGAGCCCCGGGGCCTGCAGCAGCGGCGTGAGCACTGCTGGGCTGACCGGGCGCTCGAGGATGGCGACGAGATGGAGCACGTGCTGGTCGCGGGCGCCGGTCTGCTCCATGGCCCGCACCATCAGCGTGGACTGCTCGGTGCCGCTCTGCGAGGGGTCGTGGGGCGGCACCAGGGCCAGCCCCTGCGACGTCGCGGCGACCTCGCCGGCGCGGCACCACGCGTCGATCGTGGTCAGCGCCCGGCCGGGCAGGCCTTCACTGCGCACCACGAGCTCGTCGAGCAGTGCCGGGCTCGGGGTGCCGCACAGCTGCGCCGTCGCGAGCCGTTCCAGCGCGGCCGGTGCCAGCGGCAACAGGTCCAGGGCCAGGGTCGGTGTCGTGGCACCGGAGTGGTGGGCCTCGTCGCGCGCCTGGGCCGCACGGGCGTTGTCGCACAACCGCAGCGCCACGGTCACTGCGCCGGCGCTCCCGCTGAGCGCGGCCAGCAGCGAGTGCCGCTGGGGAGGGGTGACGTGGCCGGCGGCGCCCAGGAGAACGATCACCCCGGCGGCCCCACCGCTGCTCCCGCGGCGACCGGGGTCCGCTGCCGCCCGCCGGACCGCCGCCACGGCGGACGCGACCGCCGCGACCGGGTCGTCGTGGCTGCCGACGACCTCGACCCGTGCGCCGACGCGCTGGGCGGCCTCCTGGATGAGGCGGGTACGGCCCGAGCCCTCGGCGCCGGACACGTAGACCAGGCCCGGGTCGCCGGCCGAGCGCCGCTCCGCCAGCCAACCGAGCAGGTGGCGCAGCTCGCGCTCGCGGCCGATGAACGGGGCGGGCGGGGCGTCGCGCGGCTCGGACGACAGGATCTCGAGGTGCAGCGCCCGGGTCTGCGGCGACGGGTCGAGGCCGAGGTCCTCGGCGAGGACCGCCCGGCACCGGTCGTAGACGCGCAGCGCCCGTTCGGTCTCGCCGAGGCCGGTGAAGGCCCGCATCAGCACGCGGTAGGCGCGCTCGGAGGTCACGTCGGCCTCGAGGGCCCGCTGGCCGAGCTCGAGCCCGTCGCGCATCCAGCCGAGCTTTACAGCGTGCTCGGCCGCGTCGAGGGTCATCTCCCGGAACCTCGACTCGAGGTTCTCGCGCACCGGCACCGCCCACAGGGCGTCGGGGTCGTGCGTCGTGAGCTCGCCGAGGCGCAGGGCGTCGGCCTCGCGGGCCACCTTCACGGCCAGGGCGAGCCGCCCGTGGCGGGCGTGCCGCCGCGCCTCGTCGGCGAGGGCGAGTAGGGCGGCGCTGTCGACCCAGGCGCCGCGTAGCACCAGCCCGTCCGGGCGGCGCTCGATGGCGCCCTGGCCGAGCAGCTTGCGCAGGTGACCGAGGGCGTTGCGCAGGCTGCCCCGCCCCCGGTGCTCGTCGACCTGGGGCCACAGCGCCTCGAGGATCTCGTCGACCGAGACGGCCTCACCGGCGCGCGTGGCCAGCAGCCGCAGCAGGTCGACCGTCTTGCCCGTGCGCCACTCCTGCGGGTGGATCAGTGACCCGTCGGCGCGGCGCACCTGCAGCGGGCCGAGCAGCCGCACCTCGATGCGATCCGCGGGCTCCGGCCGGCAGCCGTCATCGCCGCCCGCCGGGCGCGTGGCACCGCGGGCGGTGACCTCACCGACGACGAGCTGGCTCACGCACACCTCCCCGGGGCGCGAAACGGTTCTTTACCAAACGAAGGGGCCATCATTGCCGAACCGTGACCATCGCGTGGTGCGTTTGGGAAAGATGCACGTCAGCAAGGACGTCTCAAGCCAGCGGTTGATACACCGACATTTCAGGCTCTTGTGACTCATCCGTGGGTCAATACCGCTAACTTAGGGTCTGATCGGGTATCGTGCCGGTATGTCTCCTCGTGCTGGGCAGGTCAGGCCGTCCGACGAAGGCAGGCTGTCTGATCGTGTGGCTCTGGGCGTGTT
>JBBQNZ010000086.1:0-18284 GCA_038330415.1 Actinomycetales bacterium
GTCACCGATGCCGTCGAGGCGGCAGGCGGGGTGGCCACGAAGGCCGACCTGTCGGCGCTGAACCTCGCCCGTGTGCTGGTCGACGGCGAGCAGGTGCGTGTCCCGGCGGTCGGTGAGCCGGTGGTGCCGGCGCCCTCGACCGGCGCGGGGCCCGCGAGAAGCGGGGGAGCGGGGTCGGGCGGCTCGGGGGCACCGGTCTCTCTCAACACGGCCGACCTCGCCGGGCTCGACTCGTTGCCCGGCGTGGGTCCGGTGCTGGCCCAGCGCATCCTCGACTGGCGCTCGTCGCACGGGCGGTTCACCAGCGTCGACGAGCTCGGCGAGGTCAGCGGCATCGGCGAGAAGCTGCTGGCCCAGCTCAGCCCGTTGGTGACGCTGTGAGCGGTGCTCGGCCTCCTGGCGAGGCCCGGACCTCGACCGCTCGGCCTTCTGAGGGGTCTTGCACTCCCGCGACTGAGGCTCCTGACGCCGACCTGACCGAGGTTCCGCGCCGGGTGCGGGCGGCGACCGACCTGCGCCTGCTCGGGCCGGCGGTGCTCGCCTGGGCGGTGGCCGCTGCAGGCCTCGCCTGGCACCGAGGGGCCACCTGGTGCTGGCCGCCGCGCCCACCCTGGTCGTCGGTGCAGCGGTGGGTTTCGGCTCAGCCCGCCGCGCGCTGCGCCGGGTCGGCCTGATCGGGCCGCTGCTGCTCACCGTCTCGCTCCTGGCCGTGCTGCAGGTCGCGGCGGTGGGGCACGGCGTCCTGCGGGCGCGCGGCGATGTCGAGTCGCTCGCTCGTGACCGCGCTGCGGTCACCGCCGTCGCCGTGCTCACCGGTGACGCCATCGCGCTGCCCGCCCGTGGCGACCGGCCGGTCGTGCTGCGCGAGGCCACCGTCCACGTGCTCGACGCCCGGGGGCTGCGCCGCAACACCTCCGCGCCGGTGCTGCTCACCGGTGACCCGGCGATCGCGGACGCCGCCTGGCGTTCCACGGTGCGGGTGCACGGCCGGTTGGCACCGACCGAGCGGGCCGACGACCGGGTCGCGACGCTGTCGGTGCGCGGGCCGCCGGTGGTCCTGGCCCCACCTGGCATCGTCGCCTCGGCGGCCGAGCGGCTGCGCACCGGCCTGCGCGAGGCGGTCGACCACGCACCGCCCGACGCGCGGGGTCTGCTGCCGGGGCTGGTCATCGGCGACACGAGCCGCACCCCGCCCGACCTCACCGACGCCATGCTTGCCACCGGGATGACCCACCTCACGGCGGTGAGCGGCAGCAACGTCGCCGTCGTCACCGGGCTCGCCCTTGGCCTCTGCGTGCTCGTCGGCGTCCCGAGGAGGCTGCGACCGGTGCTCGCCCTCGCCGCACTCGCCGGGTTCGTCGTGCTCGCCCGCCCCGAGCCGAGCGTCGTGCGCGCGGCCGCGATGGGCGCGATCGGGCTGCTCGGGCTCAGCCGGTCGCGGCGCTCGGCCGGCCCGCCCGTCCTCGGCGCGGCCATCGTGGTGGTGCTCCTCGTCGACCCGTGGCTGGCTCGCTCCTTCGGCTTCGTCCTCTCCTCGCTGGCCACCCTGGGGCTCCTGCTCTTCACGCGCCCGTGGGGTGACGCGATCGGGGCCCGGCTCCCGGCCCGGGTGAGGGGTCTCGGTCCTGCGCTGGCGATCCCGGTGGCGGCCCAGGCCATGACCGCCCCGGTGGTGGTGCTGCTCCAGGGCTCGGTCAGCCTCATCGGCGTCGCGGCCAACCTGCTCGCCGCACCCCTCGTGCCGGTGGCCACCGTGGCCGGGGTCGCGGCAGCCCTCACCTCACTGGTCTGGGCCCGGGGCGCCGAGCTGGTCGCGTGGGTTGGGGTGGTCCCCACGCAGGTCATCGCCCAGGTCGCCCGACGGTTCGCCGAGGTGCCCGGCGGCACACTGCCCTGGCCCGACGGTGCCCCGGGTGCGCTGCAGCTCGCCGCACTCACCGGGGCGGTGCTCCTCACCGGCCGCGCGCTGGCCTCCGGGGTCGCCGCCCACCCCGTGCTGGCCCTGGGCGCGGCGCTGCTCGTCGCGGCCGGCCTGGTTCCCACCCGCTCCGTCACCTGGCCGCCCGCCGGCTGGCGGGTGGTGGTCTGCGACGTCGGCCAGGGCGACGCGGTCGTGCTGCGCAGCGGCCCGCACCGAGCCGTGCTCGTCGATGCCGGCCCCGACCCGCCCCTGGTCGACCGCTGCCTGAGCCACCTCGGTGTCACCACGCTCGATGCCGTCGTCCTCACCCACTTCCACGCCGACCACGTCGACGGGCTGGCCGGTGCCGTCGACGGGCGCACGGTCGGCCGGTTGCTCGTCGGCCCGGTCCGCGAGCCGGCGCCGTCCGCCGACGCGGTCGAGCGCGTGGCGCGCGCCCACGGCATCCCGACGACCGTGCTGCACGCCGGTGACCGGCTCACCGTCGGCGAGGTCACCGCGGCGGTGTGGAGCCCGACCCGGCGCATCGCCGACGGGTCCGTACCCAACAACGCCAGCGTCGTGCTGGCGGTGCGCACCGGCTCCGTCGACGCGCTGCTCCTCGGTGACGTCGAGCGCGAGGCAGCGCACGACCTCCTCCTGCGCATCCGCCGCGAGCCCTCGATGGCCCTCGCCGCAACGGGATTCGAGGTGGTCAAGACCCCGCACCACGGCAGCTCCAACCTCGACGACGACCTGATGGCCGCGGTCGCCGCACCCGTCGGCGTCATCAGCGTCGGGAAGGCCAACGACTACGGCCACCCCGCGGCCCACCACCTCGACGTGCTGCGCCGCAACGGGTATGCCGTGTACCGCACCGACCAGCGCGGTGACGTGGCGGTCGTGCAGCGGCCCGATGGCTCGGTCGCTGTCGTCACGGCGCAGTGAGGTGACGGGTGCCCTTCGCCCCCGGCGTCAGATCGAGAAGGCCGGCTCCAGCCCGCGCACCGTCGGCGCCGTCGACTGCGCCTTGGCGCTCTCGGCGAGCGCATCGAGGGTGGCCTTGACCGCCGGCACGCGCTGCAGGTCGGGGGTGGTCACGGCCATGATCGACCGCCGCGATGCCGGGGTGATGGGCAGCGCCACGACGTCGCCGTGGTGCACCGTGCGCAGGATGAGGTCGGGGATGAGCGCGACGCCGAGCCCCTCGGCGACCAGCCCCATGACGGCGACGTAGTCCTCGGTCTCGTAGGCCACGTCCGGGCGGAAACCGGCGTCGTTCGTCAGCTGCAACAGGTGACCACGACAGCGCGGGCAGCCGGCGATCCACGGCTCGGCGGCCAGGTCGGCCAGGTCGACGTTCTCCTGCCCCGACACCGCGTGCCCGCTGGGCACGGCCAGCCGCACCTCGTCGTCGAGCAACGGGGTGATCACGAACTGGCCGAGGTCCTCCTCGCCGCGCCCGAGGTCGGTGCCCTCGTAGGCGAACGCCACCGCCAGGTCGCACTCCCCGGCCTTGAGCGCGGCCAGGCTCTCGGGCGGCTCGGCCTCGGTGAAGCTGATGTTGACGTCGGGGAAGCGCTGCTTGACCAGCGACAGCGCCCGAGGCACGAGGGTGGCCGACGCCGACGGGAAGGCCATCATCCGCACCCGCCCGCTGCGCAGCCCGGCGATCGCCGCGACCTCCTCCTCGGCGGCATCCAGCGCGGCGAGCACCGGGGTCGCGTGCCGCGCCAGCACCTGCCCGGCCTCGGTGAGCCGCACGTTGCGCCCCACCCGCTCGACCAGCACGGTGCCGGTGCGCTGCTCGAGGCGGCGCACCATCTGCGAGATGGCGGGCTGGGTGTAGCCCAGCGAGACGGCGGCGGCGGTGAAGCTGCCCTCGTCGGAGATGGCCTTCATGACCCGAAGGCCCGCAGCGTCGATCATGGCCGCATTCTATAACGCGACGTTATCGTTCCGCCACATCCCCACACGCCCCGTGATACTCCATACCCTCGACTTCGTGCGACGTGGCTACGGTTTCTGAGCCGCGGCGTCGCCAGAACCGTAGGCACATCGCACGAAGTGGCCACTCATTGCGGATATTCACCTCGACAGCGCGCCGGCCCCTCCCTGCCAGGTGGGTGATCGACAGTCGTCGGATGCCGTGCGCCCGCCGTCGCTCGACCCCACACGTTCGACGTGGCGCGCGGTGCCCCCGCCTCGGGTGGAAAGATCACTGCCATGCCGGATGCCGCCTCGCTCGCCGCCCTCCTGGGCGCCCACCGGGGCACGCTCGTGCTCACTGGTGCCGGCATCTCGACCGACTCCGGCATCCCCGACTACCGCGGCCCCGACGGCACCCGCCGGGTCATCCCGATGCAGCATGGCGAGTTCGTCGGCTCCAGCGAGGCGCGCCAGCGCTACTGGGCCCGGTCCTTCATCGGCTGGCAGCGGTTCAGCCACGCCGAGCCCAACGCCGCGCACCTCGCCGTCGCCGACCTCCAGCGCCGCGGTGTGCTCGGCAAGGTGATCACCCAGAACGTCGACGGCCTGCACCAGGCCGCCGGCAGCCGCGACGTCACCGAGCTGCACGGCAGCCTCGCCGAGGTGGTCTGCCTCACCTGCGGCGACCGGTCCGACCGCGACCTGCTCCAGGCCCGGATGTCCGAGGCCAACCACGGCTTCGACCGGCTGGCGAGCGGGGAGGCGCCCGACGGTTCGCGGGTCAGCAGCCAGATCCGCCCCGACGGCGTCATCGTGCTCGCCGACGACCTGGTCGCCGGCTTCCACCTGCCCCGCTGCACGGTGTGTGGCGGTGATGCCCTCAAGCCCGACGTCGTGTTCTTCGGCGGCTCGGTGCCGCGCGAGCGGGTCGACGCCTGCTACGCGCTCACCGATGCCGCCCCCGCCCTGCTCGTGCTCGGCTCCTCCCTCGCCGTGATGAGCGGGCTGCGGTTCGTGCGGCACGCGGCCAAGCGCGGCATCCCGGTGATGGCGGTGACGCGCGGGCCCACCCGCGGCGACGACCTGATGACCCTGCGGGTCGACGCCTCGCTCGCCCCGACCCTCGGCGAGGTGCTCCGCGCCGGCGTCGCCGCCTGATGGCCGACCCCCAACCCGACGCGACCGACGGCGCGAGCCGGCTCCCGGCATCCGAGCACGTGACCCTGCGCACCGCGACCGCCGCCGACCTGCCCGCGCTGGCCGCCATCTACAACGAGGCTGTTGCCCACAGCGTGGCCACCTTCGACGTCGAGCCGCAGCCGCCCGAGCTGTTCGCCGAGCGCGTTGCCAGCACCCGCCCGGGCGACCACGTCCTTGTCGCGGAAGAGCGGGGCCGCGTCATCGGCATGGCGTATGCCGCCGCCTACAGACCGCGGCCCGCCTACGACGGCACCCGCGAGATCTCGATCTACCTTGCGGCGGACGCCCGCGGGCACGGCCTGGGCCGCGCGCTCTACGACGAGCTGCTCGCGCGGGTCGACGCCGACGGCATCCACGTCTGCCTGGCCGTCATCGCCCAGCCGAATGCCGCCAGCGAGGCGCTTCATGCAGCCGTCGGCTTCGAGCGGGTGGGCACGTTGCGCGAGGTGGGCCGCAAGTTCGGCCGGTGGGTCGACACCACCTGGTGGCAGCGGGTGCGCGGTTAGCCGGACGCCAGGCCGCCGGATGCCGGGCGCCCGGCCGCACGGCCCCCGCCGCGCGCCGCTGACCGCGGCGATACGCTGCCCCCATGGGAGCCATCGGGTCCGGACCGTTCGAGAACGACGACGCCCTCGACTTCCTGGGTGAGCTCGCCGACCTGCCGGCGCAGGAGCGGGGGCACCGGGTGCTCGAGGCGCTCGACACCGTGCTGCTCAGCACCGGCTACGTCGAGGCGCCGCAGATGTGCGAGGCCGTGGCGGGTGCGGCCGCAGTGGGCGCCTCGGTGAACCCCGATGCCGCCGTCGGCGAGCCCTACCTGCCGGGCTGGCTGGCCACGTCGCCGCTGCCGACCAGTGACGAGGAGCTCGTCGAGAAGGCGCGCCAGGTGCTGCGCCGGGCGGTGCGCTCCCAGGACAGCGAGTGGTGGACGCTGTGGGACGAGGCCGGCCTGGCCGATGACGTCACCGCCTCCTGCCGCCGCGCGCTCGCGTGGATGGGCGACCGCGACGACTGACCGGCGTGACGGCAGCGACGAGGGCCCGACGTCCGGGTCGGACGTCGGGCCCCGGTGCGATCGGCGGGTCAGACCCGGCGCAGCACGGCGGTCACCTTGCCGAGGATGGTGGCGTGGTCACCGTCGATCGGTGAGAAGGCCGGGTTGTGCGGCATCAGCCACACCTTGCCGTCGCGCCGCTTGAAGGTCTTGACGGTGGCCTCGTTGTCGAGCATCGCGGCCACGATGTCACCGTTGTCGGCGTTGGGCTGCTGGCGCACGACCACCCAGTCGCCGTCGCAGATCGCGGCGTCGACCATCGAGTCGCCGACCACCTTGAGCAGGAACAGCGAGCCCTCGCCCACGATCTGGCGGGGGAGCGGGAAGATGTCGTCGACGACCTCCTCGGCGGTGATCGGCACGCCGGCGGCGATCCGGCCGAGCACCGGCACGTAGGCGGCCTCCGGGCGCTGGTCGTTGATGCCGGTGACGTCGACGTCGTCGTGCTCGGCGGCGCCCCGGTAGCCGGGCTCGTCGCTGGCGAGGTCGGGGGAGATGACCTCGATGGCGCGCGGCCGGTTGGGGTCGCGGCGCAGGTAGCCCTTGCGCTCCAGGGCGGACAGCTGGTGGGCGACCGAGCTGGGGGAGGTGAGGCCCACGGCGTCGCCGATCTCGCGCATGCTCGGCGGGTAGCCGCGCCGGTCGATCGAGTTGCGGATCACCTCGAGCACCTTGCGCTGGCGGTGCGTGAGCGCCCCGCCGTCGCCACGATCGGGCATCTCGTGGATGTCGGCGTTCCTCGGACGTGCCATGTCGACCCCTTCGGTGTCATCCCTGCTGTCGGGAGTGCGGTCCTGCGCCGGAGTCGGGCGGACTCCGGGTGTATTCGCAGGTCAGCCCGACTGTCAGTGGTGCTCGGCAGGCTTACCGGCATGAGCACATCGTACGAGTCTCGTACACACAATTCAAACATTTCTTCGAGGCGTGTCTTGAAGGGCTCGAACATCCGTGCTACAACTCGTACAGACGTTCTATCGAACACCGGTTCGACGGTGGCCCTGGCCGCCGGGATGGAGGGAAGCATGAGCGCACTCGATTGGAGCCCCACCGACCTCGGGTATGCCGGGTCGCCGGCCCCGCGACGACCGCACCTCGTCGTGCTTCCCGGTGGTGCCGGTCGCCCGGCGTCGGTCGCCCCGGTTCGCATCACCCGCCGCGGTCGGCTGGCCCTGCTGGCACTGGCCCTGGCCATCGTCGCCGTCGTCGGCCTGATGGGCATGGGTGGCGCCGGTGCGGCCGAGCCGCTGCCCACCGTCACAGTGGCCCCGGGCCAGACGCTCTCCGAGATCGCGCTCGCCGAGCTGCCCCAGCTGAACCTGAGCCAGGCCATCGTCGCGATCCAGCTCGCCAACCAGCTGAGCACGGCCCAGATCAGCGCCGGGCAGCAGCTCGCCATCCCGCGGCCCTGACCGCACTCGACCGCCGCCGACCCCAGGGGTCCGCGCCGGTCCCACCGTCCTGAGTCCCTCGACCCGACTCAGAACGCCGAAGGGCGTCGCCCCCGTGCAGGGGATGCGGCGCCCTTCGTGCTGTCCGGCCCCGGGCTTCCTCCTGTCCGGCTCCTGCGTCCGGCTCCTGCGTCCGGCTCCTGGGTCCTGCCGGCCCACCCCGACTTCTGGTTGGAGGTGATGATCTGACCTGAGGTGGTAGCGGTTCACCTCGACGCAGGCGAGGGTGCTCGGGTTCGAGGTGATGATCTGTCCTGAGGTGGTGGCGGTTCACCTCGACGCAGGCGTGGGTGCTCGGGGTCGAGGTGATGATCTGTCCTGAGGTGGTAGCGGATCACCTCGACTCAGGCGAGCAGCAGGTCGAGCGGGCGCTCGACGAAATCCGCGAACGTCTGGGCGGCCGCGGCGATGGCCTCCCGGTCCTCGCGGCCCAGGGGTGCGTCGGCGCTCACGGTGACCCGTACCGAGGTCGGCGTCACCACCCGCTTCCAGATGCCGACGTCCTCGCCGTGCACCACGACGATGCCGCCCCCCGACTCCGAGAGCAGCCGTTGCCGACTGGCGTCCGGGGTGCGCCGTGGGAAACCGGTGTGCTGGTAGGTCAGACAGACCTCGTCGAAGGTCGGCAGCAGGTAGGCCCCGGGCTCGCGAGAGGTGCGCGTGGGCACGGTCGGGTCGAACCACAGCTCGTGCCCGTCGACGTCGATCCGCTCGAGCTCGTCGGTGAGGTCGGCCAGGGCGCGGCGTATCTGGGTCAACGTCAGGGTCGACCAGCGCGTCAGGTCGCGCTCGGACGCCGGGCCGTGCCCGGCCATGAACCGACGGGTGAGCTCTCGGCGGGCGTCCTCGTCGACGAGCGAGTCGTTCGGCCCCGGGGGCAGCACCTCGTCGGCCAGCACGTAGGTGTGCTCCACCCCGCGCGGTGGTCCCGAGCAGATGATGGCGCGCAGCTCCGCGACGATGACCAGGTGCGCCAGGGGCTGCACGTCCGTGGGCAGCCCGGCCGCGTCGAACGCCACCCGCACCTCGCGACGGGTGCGAGGCGTCGGCCCGGCAAGGAGCGACTCGAGCACCCGCAGCGCGGTCATGACCACCTCGTCGCCGAGCCCCAGCCGGCGGTTGACCCCGGCGCTCCCGCTCTCGACCCGCGGCCCGGTGACGCGCTGGATCCAGCGCAGGTCCTCCGGGGCGAGCAGGTGCCACGTCGGTCGCAGCACGTGGGTGCGCACCCAGCCGCCGGCCGACTGCTCGGCCAGCACGTCGGCATACGTCGTACCCGGCGGCATCCGCATGCCGAGCGACCATGCGGCCAGCGGCGCGTCCTGCGACTGCACGCAGCCCAGCAGCCGCACCACGTCGGCGCCCTGCCGCAGCCCGGCCGACGACAGCCGCTGGGTGGCGAGCCGGCGCCGGTGCACGCGGTCGAGGGGAGGAGCAGGCACCGGCACATCCTCGCACCGCCCATCGCCCACTGACCGGGCACGGCCGGCCGGTGCCGCCCCGACGGTCTCGGCTCACCGCGACGCGACGGTCTCGGCTCACCGCGACGCGACGCGTCTCGGCTCCCCGCGACGCCACGCGACGGTCTCGGCTCACCGCAACGCGACGGTCTCGGCTCACCGCGCCGCGACGGTGTCGGCCACCCGGCTGAGAGGGCGTCGGCCCGCCGCGCCCCGACGTCCCACCGACCGTCACACCCCGGGAGCACAGTGGGGTGCATGAGGACCCGCCGGCGGCGTACTGCCCGCCTCAGCCACCACCCCTTCGTCCACTGCGAAGGTCTCGGCAGGTGGCAGTGGCAGTGCGGGTGTGGCGCGCGGGGGTCCTCCTTCCCCGGAGGCTGGCACGGGGCCCTGACCGCTGCGCTGGTGCACCAGAGCCAAGTGCCCGGCGAATAGGACGCGCTCGCAGCGAGCACCAGCGCCGCAGCAGGGATGCCGGTGTTCCCGTTGCGCCAGCGAGCCGTGTTCGCGCATGCTCCTCCGTGCGGACCACCCAAGGGAACAGAACGCTTGCGTCTGTACGTTGTGCAGTGGTGTAATTAAGTAATCACTGCAAGGAGAGAATCATGCGACACCCACCCACACCCCACACTCACGACTCCATCACCGACGACGACCTCACCCCCCGTGGTGGCGGTCCCCGTGGCGGACGCGGCCCCGGCCGTGGCCCGCGCGGTGGCCGACCCGGCCCCGGCGGCGGCCCCGAGGGCATGCGCCGCGGGCGCGGCTTCGGCCGGGCGGGCGGCTGGCAGCAGGGCGACCTGCCCAGCGCCGACGACGCCCAGAGCTGGTTCTCCGGGCGGCTGCCCGAGGGCTGGTTCGAGGAGGTCGTCGTCACTGCCGACCGCGAGGAGATCACCGTCATCGGCACCCTCGCCGGCGTCGACGCCGGCACCGACGCGGCCGAGGCCGAAGGGCGGATCAGCCGCTTCCGCGCTGAGACCCGCGACGAGCGCATCGCCATCGCCCAGGAGGCCCAGGCCCGCTACCAGCGCACCGTCTCCTGGGGAGCCGCCGTCGGTGGCACCACCACGCTGTTCACCCACCTCGCCGTGCCGGTCATGACCCGGCTGCGCCAGCCCGAGCGGGCGGTGCTCGACACCCTCGTCGACGCCGGCGTCGCCCGGTCGCGGAGCGACGCACTGGCCTGGTCGGTGCGGGTCGTCGGCGAGCACGCCGACACCTGGCTCGCCGAGCTGCGCGAGAAGATGTCCGAGGTCGACAAGCTGCGCGCCAAAGGGCCCGAGCTCTGAGCCCCGGCAGGTGAGCCGCGTGCCCACGCGACGACCAACGGATGCCGTGCCACACCCGTGTGGCACGGCATCCGCGCGTCTCCTCCCGGCGACCCGCGGCTCAGGGCACCACGACCGCCCGCCAGTGGCTCAGGGCACCACGACCGCCCGCCCCCGTAGCGTCCGGGCGTTCATCCGCTCGTAGACCCGTGGGCCCTCGTCGAGGCCGAAGGTCTCGGTCTCGACCTCCAGCGCTCCGCTGCGCGCCATCGCGAGCACTTCGTGCAGCTCGGGGATGGTGCCCCAGTAGGGCGCCCGCACCGACACCTCGAAGGGCAGGCTGAACAGGCCGACCGGCACCGTGCCGTCGCCCACCCCCACCACGACGATGTCTCCGAGGGCTGCGACCAGCTGCGGTGAGAGCGCCGTGGTCGGGCCCAGGCCCACGAAGTCGAAGACCGCGGTCGCGCCGCGCCCCTCGGTGAGCTCCTTGACCTCGGCCGGGGCGCCGTCGCCCGAGACCAGTGCGTGGTGCGCCCCCACCTCGCGGGCGAAGTCCAGCTTGTCGGGCAGGTCGAGGGCGATGACCCGGCACGACGACAGGGCTCGCAGCATCCGGATCGCCAGGTGCCCCAGACCACCGACCCCGATGACGACGGCGGTCGAGCCCGGCACCAGTTTGGGCAGGCTGGGCCTTATCGCGTGGTACGGCGTCAGGCCCGCATCGGTCAGGGGCGCCGCCTGGGTCGGGCTCAGGCCACGCAGCGGAATAAGGTGCCGGGCGTCGTCGACGAGCATGAACTCGGCCATCGACCCGGGCGCGCCGAGGCCGGGCGGCTGGATGCCGCGCTCGACCGCCACCTCGCAGTACTGCTCGGCACCGGTCGCGCAGGTGTGGCAGCGGCCGCAGCCCCATGGGCCGTAGACGGCCACCTCGTCACCGGGCTGCACGCCCGTGACCGACGGCCCCACGGCCTCCACCACGCCCACGCCCTCGTGGCCGAGGGTGAGGGGCAGGCCGTAGACGTAGGCCTCCTGCGGCAGCCCCATGATGAACTCGTCGGAGTGGCAGGCCCCCGCGGCCAGCACCCGCAGGAGCACCTCCCCGCCCGTCGGCTCCGGCGTCGCGACCTCGACCACCTCTGGTGGTGACCCGATGCGGGTGTACTGGAGTGCCTTCAGGGCCGTCTCCTCACGACCATCGATCTCGATACCCCTGAAGGTATTGCGCAATGACGGGTCGGGAAAGGGCCCGAGAGTTCTCCTCGGGCACCCTCACCAGCCGACGGAGTACGTTGCGCAGATGAGGGCCGCGGTCAGCAGCAGGTACGGCCCACCCGAGGTGGTCGAGGTGCGCGACGGCGTGCCCGAACCGGAGGCCGGCCCCGACGACCTGCTCGTGCGGGTGCACGTCACCACGGTCAACCGCACCGACGCGGCCTACCGGCGGGCCTACCCGTTCTTCATCCGCGCTGTTTCCGGCTGGCGCGGGCCGAAGGCGCCCGTGTGGGGTACGGAGTACGCCGGCGTCGTCGAGGGCGTCGGTCCGGACGTCACCCGCTTCGCCCCGGGTGACCGGGTCTTCGGGTATGCCGAGCCGCGGTTCGGAGCCCATGCCGAGCTCGTCGCGGTGGCCGAGTCGTCCTTCGTGGCAACCGTTCCCGACGGGGTCGACCTGCGCCACGCCGCCGCCGCGACCGAGGGTGGCCACTACGCCCTGAGCAGCATCCGGCGGGCCGATGTGCGGGAGGGCAGCCGGGTGCTCGTGCACGGCGCGACGGGTGCGATCGGCTCGGCTGCGGTGCAGCTGCTCGCCGACCTGGGCGCCCACGTGATCGCGACGGCCCCGACCGCGCACGTCGAGCTCGTGCGCAACCTCGGCGCCGATCGCGTCGTCGACTTCCAGACGCAGGACTTCACGCGCATCGACGAGACCGTCGACGTCGTGCTCGACCTGGTCGGCAAGAGCACCTTCGGGGCGTGCCGGCGGCTCCTCACGCCCGATGGCGTCTACCTGTCGAGCGACCTCGGGCCGTACGCCCAGAACCTCACGCTCCCCATGGTCACCAAGCTGGGCCGCGGCCGCCGCGTGGTCTTCCCGTTCCCGTCGACCTCGCCCGAGGTGGTCGAGCACCTCCGCTCGCGGCTCGAGAGTGGCGCCTTCCGCCCCTTGCTCGACCCGACCACCTTCCGGCTCGACGACATCGTGGCCGCCTACCACTACGTCGAGACCGGCCAGAAGCTCGGCAACGTGGTCGTCACGGTCCACGCGGACCTGCCGTAACCCGTTGGGACAACATCGACCAATTGGTCAAAGTTGTCCCAACGTCCGAGCCACCGGCGGTGTGGCGCGCTCGAGTTGGCGGCTGAAGTGATCGCCGGGCCAGTCGCGGGATCACCATCTGAGCACCCAGCTCCGTGGAGCGAGTCAGGTGAGGGTGCGGCGCATGACGAGGCGCGGCATCCGGCTCGCCACGGCATCGGTGGTGCCGACCACCTCGAACCCGGCCTTCTCGAACATCGAGCGGGTGCCCACGAACGCCATCGTCGTGTCCATCCGCCCGGTCGGGTCGACCGGGTGCGCCTCGACCGCCGGCGCACCGGCCGCCGCGGCGTAGGCCACCGCCCCCTCGAGCAGGTGCGCGACCACACCCTGCCGGCGGTGCCCGCCACGCACCACCACGCAGATGATGCTCCACACCGGCAGGTCGTCGGTGGGCAAGATCAGCTTTGAGTTCTCCAGCCGCGGGATCTCGCTGCGTGGCCCGATGTTGCACCACCCCACCGGTGTGCCGTCGCGGTAGGTCACCACCCCCGGCGGGTGCTCGCGCGTGCACAGCTCGCGCATCGCGGCCTCCCGGCTGCCACCACCGAGCTGCTCGATCTCGGGCGCGTTGATCCGGTGCGACAGGCACCAGCAGTGCGTGGCCCGCCGGTTGGGGTTGATGATGTCGGCGAAGTCCTCGAACCGCTCGGGAGTCACCGGGTGCGTCTCCCAGATCGACTCTTCGGATGCCGCCCCACTCGCCGCCGCCGCCTTCGCCGCCGCCGCCTTCGCCGCCGCCGCCTTCGCTGCCATCGCCCCACTCGCCTTCGCCGCCATCGCCCCAGCCAACCACCGCGCACCGACAGAGGGGGGCAGACGGCATCCACAACCCGCCGCCGCCCACCGAAGTGCAGCAACCTCGTGCGACGTGCACACGGTTCTCGAAGCCCTCTGCCGGGTGTGAACGTGTCGAAGTCGCACGAAGTCGCAGCCACGAGGTGTCACACCAGGGCGGCGAGCGGTGTCTACAGGGGTGGACGGCCACCCGGGCCGCCCGCACACCTGAGGAGAACCCCGTGCCCAGCACCTTCCGCATCCCCAAGGCCACGATGACCGGCCCTTACGCCGGCATCCTCAAGGCCTACGCCCGCCGCACCTGGGGCGCCGTCCCCGACACTGCCTACGTGCTCTGGCACCACCAGAAGGTGATGCGGGCGGTGCTCGGCTTCGAGCGCAAGGTCGCCACCTGGGACGCCCTCGACAAGCACCTCGCCTCCTACGCCCAGCTGGCCAGCGCCGCGGTCATCGGCTGCAGCTGGTGCATGGACTTCGGCTACTTCCTCGCCCACGACGAGGGCCTCGACGAGGCCAAGGTGCGCGAGGTGCCCCGCTGGCGAGAGTCCGACGTGTTCACCCCGCTTGAGCGCGACGTGCTGGAGTACGCCGAGGCGATGAGCGCCACCCCGTGCGGCGTCGACGACGAGCTGAGCCACCGGCTGCAGGAGGCGCTCGGCGTCAAGGCCGTCGTCGAGCTCACCCAGCTCGTCGCGCTCGAGAACATGCGGTCCCGCTTCAACAGCGCCGCCGGCCTGCAGTCGCAGGGCTACTCCGACGTGTGCGAGCTGCCGCTGGCCGTACGCTCGAACGCGTGAGCACCGGCGGGGCGGCACGAGACGACGCACGGATGCCGGGAGCCCCCGAACCCGACGCGCCACCGGCGCCCGATGTGGCCGAGTTCGAGGCGCTGCGACCGCTGCTGTTCACGGTCGCCTACGAGATGCTCGAGGTCGCGGCGGATGCCGAGGACATCGTCCAGGAGGCCTGGCTGCGGTGGTCGCGGGTCGACGCCACGACGGTGCGCGACCCTCGCGCCTACCTGGTGCGCATCGTCATCCGATTGTCGCTCAACCGTTTCCGCACGGTGTCGCGACAGCGGGAGACCTATGTGGGCCCGTGGCTGCCCGAGCCGCTGCTCACGGTGCAGGACGTCGCGGATGACGTGGAGCTCGCCGACAGCGTCTCGACCGCCATGCTCCTGGTGCTGCAGACCCTCACCCCTGTCGAGCGTGCGGTGTTCGTGCTGCGCGAGGTGTTCGACGTGCCGTACGACGAGATCGCCGCGGGGGTCGACCGCACCCCGCCCGCGGTGCGGCAGATCGCCCACCGGGCCCGCGAGCACGTGGCCGCCCGGCGCCCGCGCCGAAGTGTCGACCGCACCGAGCACGCGGCGGTGCTCGAACGGTTCCGGGTCGCCGCCGACACCGGCGACCTGCAGGCGCTGGTCGACGTGCTCTCGCCCCACGTCGTGCTGGTCACCGACGGCGGTGGCGTGCGCAAGGCGGCGCTGCGCCCCATCCTCGGCCGCGACAAGGTGCTGCGCTTCCTCGCCGCGGTGACCCCGCAGGACGTCGTGGTCGACCTGCGTGTCGAGCTGGTCGGGGGGCAGCCCGGGCTGGTCGCCGTCATCGACGGGGTGGTCGACAGCGTCATCACGATCGATGCCGTCGACGGGGTGGTCGCCTCGCTCTACTTCGTGCGCAACCCCGACAAGCTGACCCGCCTCGGCGACGAGGTGCGGCTGGCGCGCTGACGGGCGTCACGGCATCCAGAACCCGACGTATCAGTGCGGTTCTCCTGAACTCCTTTTCATCAAAGCCGGTTCGGCTCGAGGGTATTGAGCCCCGACGTGTGCTCCCTCTGCGTCGGTCAGTGCGTCGGCGGCGATGGCCGCGGTGCTGACCTCGCCGCAGGGTGGGCGGTCACCACGTGGGGGGCACCTCGTCCGCGGTGTGCCGGGATGGAGAGATCGCGAAGAGGTGAGTCGGCATGGGGACTCTGACGTCGGGCAAGCACGGCTCGAACGGGCGGCGCAAGCGGATCTGGGTGCAGCAGGTCGCGGTCGAGACCGACAAGCTCGAGATGCGGGTGCAGGCGGCGCGGTCCCGGGGGACCCTGACCGAGTCGCAGGACGTCGTGGCCGCGGGGGTGAGCGACATGGTCCGCAAGGCCAGGGCGGCCGCCCTGCGCGAGGACCCGATTCCCGGCCGATTCTGGAACTGGTGGCGGGGGACCCTGGTCGAGGCCGCCTACCGCGAGATGCACACCGCCCGGGCGCAGATGATCGACCTCTACGACGAGAGCGAGCTGATCGCCGAGGTCCCCCACGTCGTCGCGCGAGCCAACGCCACGATGCACCGCGACGACCCCCGTCGGCTCACGGTCAAGGAGCTGCTCGCCTGCGCTCCCGACGTGCGTCGGGCCCGCGTGCGGCGCCTCGTGGGTGACAGCTACGAGGAGCTCGACCTCGAGCACGCGCAGCTGCGCAGCTTCCGCAACATTGTGCTGGGCTCAGCACTGTTGCTCATGGTGATCGTGGTGGGCACCCTCGCCTTCGTCGCCTTCAACCCCTCGCTGATGCCGTTGTGCTTCCAGGGGCCGGTCCACGCGTGCCCGACGAGCGAGGGACCGCTCTCCCACCCACGCAGCGCCGACATCCTCGTGGTCGGGGTGCTGGGCGCCCTGGGCGGCGCGCTCGCGGCCACGCTGTCGATCCGCAACCTCAAGGGCACCTCGACGCCGTACGACGTGCCCGTGGCCCTGGCCATGCTCAAGGTGCCGATGGGGGCGCTGACCGCGATCCTCGGCCTGGTCGCCATCCAGGGCGACTTCGTCCCGGGCCTGACCGAGCTGGACTCGCAAGGCCAGATCCTCGCGTACGCGCTCGTGTTCGGCTTCGCCCAGCAGGCCCTGTCGCGGCTGCTCGACAAGCAGGCCCAGAGCCTGCTCGAGGGACTCCCCGGCGGCACGGCGGTCGAGCCCTTGCCCGGCGGGAAGGAGGACATCGCGCCACCGAAGGGGACTGCGGTGTCGCCCGCATCACCTGGCGGGGACGTGGTGGCGTCCGGCCCGGCTCCGGCTCCCGGGGTGCCGCCCCCGGCGGCGAGCACGTCGCCGGCCGACGGGCCCGAGGACCGCGGCCCCGACCTGGTGCCGACGCGCGGCCCCGCGCTCGACCGGCCGGTCGAGGAACCCGCCACGGCCACCCAGCAGGACCAGTTCGACCTGCTGACCGACACCGGCAACGGTCTCAAGGACATGACCGAGGCGGAAGAGGCCGAGCTGCTCGAAGCCGAGTTCGGCCCGGCCGACGCCGACGGGATCTACGGCGCGCCGCCGGTGTCCGACGACCCGGCAGACCCGGCAGACCCGGGCGAGGGGGATGCGGCAGCCGAGCCGGTCGCTGCGCCCCCACCGGCCCCACTGACCCCGCCGGACCCGGTGACCCCGCCGGCCCCGGTGACCCCGCCGGTCGGCCAGGTCGGCCCGACCCCAGGAGGTGCGTGATGTCAGGGCTCGAGGAGATGGTCCGTCAGGCGGAGCGGTCGCTCGGGACGACGGGGCGGCCCAACCCGATCACGCGCTGGTACGCCAAGCGCAACGGGTCGGGGTTCGCGAACGCGCCGTGGTGCAACATGAGCGTCACCTACTGGGCCAACCGGTCGGGCAACGTCGACGCCGTCTGCTTCGGCCGCGACTACGCCTACACGATCTGGCACGCGCAGCGGTTCCGCACCGAGGGCCAGTGGCACGTCGACATCGCCGGCATCCGGCGCGGCGACATCGTGTTCTTCGACTGGGACGAGACCAACCGGATCGGCCGCATCGACCACATCGGTCTGGTGACCGGCGTGCGCGACGGCGTCGTCTACACGATCGAGGGCAACACCCGCAACGGATGCCGGCGCCGCGCGCGCTACGCCTCCAACATCGTCGGCTACGGGCGCCCCGAGTACCGCGGCGGCACGGTGGCGAAGGCCGCCGGCAACCGCGCGCTCGTGGTCGGTCGCAGCGACGTCGCGCCACCCGGCGTGCCGACGCTGCACCGTGGGAGCGCCGGGGTCCTCGTCAAACAGCTGCAGTCGTGCCTGAACACCGTGCAGCGCAGCGGCCTGGCCGTCGACGGGCGCTTCGGCCCCCTCACCACGGGGGCGGTCAAGTCCTTCCAGGCCCGCACCGAGTGCCTGGTCGTCGACGGCCGGTACGGCCCCAAGTCGGCCGGGAAGCTGAAGGTCGCGCGCAGCCGGGTCCGCTGACCGGGCCACCCGGCATGCCCGCCGTAGGGTCGACGGGTGCGCATCGTCAGCCTCATCCCGTCGGCCACCGAGATCCTCTTCGCGGTGGGCGCCGGTGACGACGTCGTGGGAGTGACGTTCGAGTGCGACTTCCCAGCCGGGGCGCGCGAGCGACGGGTGGTCTCGTCCACGACACTGCCGGAGGGGCTCACCCCGCGCGAGATCGACGATGCCGTGGCGCGCGCGGTCGCCTCGGGGGAGGACCTCTACCGCCTGGACGCAGGGGCCCTCGCCGACCTCGACGCCGACCTCGTCGTCACCCAGGACCTCTGCGCCGTCTGCGCTGTCGACGTCGCTGCCGTCGACGACGCCTTGGCCCACCTCGGCTGCCGTGCAACGGTTCTCACCGTCGACCCGCACACCCTTGACGAGGTGTTCGAGTCGGTGGTGGAGGTCGGTCGAGCCACCGGCCACGAGGGCGCCGCACTCACCCTGGTCGGGTCGCTGCGCGAGCGGCTGGATGCCGTGCGCTCCCGGGTGCGCGGACGCCCACGTCCGCGGGTGGTCGTGCTCGAGTGGAGCGACCCGCCGTACGCCCCCGGCCACTGGATCCCCGAGATGGTGACCGCCGCCGGCGGCGAGCCGGTGCTCGGGACCGCGGGCGAGAAGTCGGTGCGCGTG
>JBBQNZ010000087.1:0-18275 GCA_038330415.1 Actinomycetales bacterium
CAGTCGAAGGCCGGGTCCTGACCGCCCGGCAGCCGCACGATCGAGAGGTGCTCGGGGTGCTCCATCAGGTGCAACGGCATCCGGCTCACGGCGCGACCCCGGCGATCGGCAGCCCGGTCGCCTCGGGCAGGCCGAGCGCGATGTTGAGGCACTGCACGGCGGCACCGGCGGTGCCCTTGGTGAGGTTGTCGACGGCGGCGACCACCACCACCCGGCCCACCCGCTCGTCGAGCACGACCTGCAGGTGCACGCTGTTGCTGCCGAGCACGCTGCCGGTGCTGGGCCAGCGGCCCTGCGGCAACAGGTGCACGAAGGGCTCGTCGGCGTAGGCGCTCTCCCAGGCGGCACGCACGGCGTCGGCGCCCGTGCCCGGCCGGACGCGGGCGGTGCACGTGGCGAGGATGCCGCGCGGCATCGGCGCGAGCGTGGGCGTGAACGAGACGGTGACTGGGCCGGCCCCCGCGGCGGTGAGGTTCTGCTCGATCTCGGGGGTGTGCCGGTGTACGCCGCCCACGCCGTAGGGCGACATCGCGCCCATCACCTCCGCACCGAGCAGGTGCGGTGTGAGGCCCTTGCCCGCCCCGGAGGTGCCGGATGCCGCGACGACCGTGATGTCGTCGGGGTCGAGCACCCCGGCGACCAGACCGGGGGCGAGCGCCAGGGACACGGCCGTCGGGTAGCACCCCGGCACCGCGATGCGGGTGGCTGCGGCGAGGGTGTCGCGCTGGGGCCCGGCCTCGGTCGGCAGCTCGGGGAGGCCGTAGGGCCAGGACCCGGCGTAGGGAGTGTCGTAGAAGGCGGTCCAGGCGCTCTCGGCGGCGAGCCGGAAGTCGGCGCCGCAGTCGATGACGACCACGTCGTCGGGCAGCTGGGCCGCCAGGGCGGCCGAGTGTCCGTGCGGCAGGGCCAGCACGACGGCGTCGTGGCCGGCGAGCACCTCGGCCGTGGTCTCCTCGAGGAGCCGGTCGGCCAGCGGCGTGAGGTGCGGGTGGATGGTGCCGAGCGGCTGCCCGGCGTTCGCCGAGGCGGTGAGGGCCCCGACCTCGAGGCCCGGGTGCTGCAGGAGCAGGCGCACGACCTCCCCGCCGGCGTACCCGCTCGCCCCGGCGACTGCGACGCGTGTCATGTGCATGACTATACAGTTCGACGTACCTCTATGCACCCACGGGTCGGCCCCGCGCCCACAACAGCTTTCTCGCCCGGTGCGAGAACCTTCAGGTTCGCACCCCGAAAGAAGTGGTGCGAAGGTGAAGCTTCCGGCATCGGGCGAGAAAGTTGGGACCGGGGTCAGGGGAGGGGGTCGTTCTCGCCCACAGCGAGCACGAGGGTGCGCTCGTCCGGGGCGAGGCCGGCCTCGGCGCGGGCGCGCAGCGACTCCGCCGTGTCGATGCCGGCACGCACGAAGCGCCCCGACCACACGTCGAGCCCCCCCGAGACCAGCGCCAGCACGAGGTCGGTGACCTGGGCCGGGTCGGTCCACTGCGTGCGACCCGCGTGGGCGTCCATGCCCTCGGTCATGTCGGTGCGCACCACGCCGGGCATCAGGTCGAAGGCCCGGATGCCGCGCGCCCACCCCGCGAGGTGGGTCGAGCCGGTGACCCTCGCCAGGGCCGTCTTGCTGACGTTGTAGCCACTGGCGTCGGCGCCGGGTCGGCGCGCGGCCCCGCTGTTGACGTTGACGATGCGCCCACCGCCGGCGGCGAGCATGTGCGGCGCTACCAGCCAGGTCATCAGGTAGGCCCCCCTGACGTTGACCTCCTGGGTGTGCCACCACTGCTCGGGGTTGGACGCGAAGAGGTCGACCTCGGTGTCGACCACGCCGGCGTTGTTGACGAGCACGTCGATGCGGCCGTGCCGCTCGGCGATCTCCTCCACCCACGCGCTCAGCGCGGCTCGGTCCGTGACGGGTGCCACCGCGCTGGACCCGCGCTCGACGGCGTAGCCGGCGTCCTCGAGCGCATCGGCGACGAAGCGGCCGATGCCCCGAGAGGCCCCGGTGACGACCGCGACGAGGTGCCCACCACGCCCGTCCTCGGAGGCCGGCTCCGGTGCGACCTCGCCCTCGTCGTCGACGGGCACCTCGGTGGGCACGCTCATGCGCGCTGCACCGCCCCGACCGCGTCGGCCGCGGCCCGCAGCGCCGTGTCGCGCAGGGTGCTCACCTCCTCCGTCGTCAGCGTGCGGTCGGGCGCGCGGAAGATGAGCCGGTAGGCCATGGACTTGCGCCCCTCCCCCACCTGGTCACCGCGGTAGACGTCGAAGAGGGTCAGCGCCTCGAGGTCCTTCCCCGCCCCGTCGCGCAGCGACCGTTGCACGGCATCCGCCGGCACCGACTCGTCGACGACGACCGCGACATCGCTCTGGGCCATCGGGAACGTGTGCAGCGTGCTGGCCTGCGCGGTGGCCTCCGACGCCGTGGTCAGCACGTCGAGGTCGAGCTCGCCGCCGACGGTGCGCGTCGGCAGCCCGAGGGACGTGACGCCCTTGGGGTGCAGCTCGCCGACGTGGCCGACCAGGGTGCCGTCGGCCAGCGCCACGCGGGCGCATCGGCCGGGGTGGTAGGGGGCGACCATGTCGGCGGACACCTCGAGCGCCAGCCCGAGCGCTTCACCGATGCTGCGGGCGAGGTCGACCACGTCGGCGACGTCGGCCGGGCGCCCGGCGCCCCACCAGCCCGCGTGCAGCCGGTCGCCGGCGAGCGCGAAGGCGACGTGCCGCGGTTGCGGCGGAACGGCATCGCGGATGGCGGCGAGCGTCGCGTCGGAGGGGTGGACCCCGACGTCCTCGGTGGGCGCCGACCCCTGGGGGCCGTCGAGCGCGACGACGAGGCCGAGCTCGAACAGCCCGACGTCGCGGGCGCCGCGGGCGACGTTGCGGCGCAGCGCGTCGACCATCGTCGCGAGCAGGCGGGTCCGCATCAGGGGCTGCTCGTCGGACAGCGGGTTGGCCAGGCGCACCGTGCGCGCCAGCTCGGCGTCGACGTCGAGGCCGAGCGCGGCGAAGCGGTCGGCGCCGACGAACGGCGCGCTCCACACCTCGAAGAGCCCCTGGTTGGCGAGCACGTCGGCCACGAGCCGGCGCACCCGCTGGGCGTGGGTGAGCCCGGCGCCACCGGGCGGGGTCGGGATGACCGAGGGGATGCGGTCGTAGCCGCAGATGCGGGCGACCTCCTCGACCAGGTCCTCACCGGTCGTGAGGTCGGGGCGCCAGGTCGCCGGGGTCACCGTGAGCAGGTCGCGGGCACGGGTGACCGAGCAGCCGATCGACTGCAGCATCGAGACGACCTCGCTGTCGAGGTAGACGATGCCCACGATGCGCGACGGGAAACCGACGTGCATCGTCACCGGAGCCGGATGGGTGGGGTCGCCCACGTCGGTGACGTCGGGGTCGGCCACTCCGC
The DNA here is from genome assembly GCA_038330415.1 of Actinomycetales bacterium. GTDB lineage: Bacteria > Actinomycetota > Actinomycetes > Actinomycetales > Dermatophilaceae > Fodinibacter. The sequence goes on from JBBQNZ010000087.1 coordinate 3,401, forward strand.
CGCCGTGCTCGACGAGCAGGTCGACGGCGAGCTGGGCCGCCGCGGCGGCCAGCGCCGGGTCGACACCACGCTCGAAGCGGCGTGAGGCCTCGCTCGGCAGCTTGTGCCGCCGGGCCGAGCGGGCGATGGTGACCGGCTCGAAGTGCGCGGCCTCGATGAGCACGTCGCGCGTGCTCGCGCCCACCTCGGTCTCGGCGCCGCCCATCACGCCGGCGATCGCGACGGCGCGCTCGCCGCCGGAGTCGGTGATCAGCAGGTCCCCCGGGTCGAGGGCCCGGTCGACGTCGTCGAGCGTCGTCAGCCGCTCACCGGAGCGGGCGCGACGCACGACCAGCGGGCGGTGCAGGGTGGCGAGGTCGAACGCGTGCAGCGGCTGGCCCAGGCCGAGCATCACGTAGTTCGTGACGTCGACCGCCAGCGAGATCGGCCGCATCCCGGCCTCGGTGAGGCGCACCGCCATCCAGCGCGGGGTGGGTGCCGCTACGTCGATGCCGCGAACGACCCGGGCCACGTAGCGGTCGCAGCCGGCTCGGCCGCGGATCGGCGCGTCGTCGCGCAGCTCGACCGGGAAGCCCCCATCGGTAGCCTCCGGGGCGGCGGTCCCCAGGGCGAGCGCCGGGTCGATGAACGTGGCTCCGGTGGCGTGCGAGTACTCGCGGGCGATGCCGCGCACCGAGAAGCAGTAGCCGCGATCGGGGGTGACGTTGACCTCGACGGTCTCGCGGTCGAGCCCGAGCAGGGGCAGGGCATCGGTGCCCGGGACGAGGCGCGCGAGCGTCTCCGCGTCATCCGCGAACTTCCTCGTCAGCACCAGGATGCCGTCGTGGTCGTCACCGATGCCGAGCTCGCGCTCGGAGCAGATCATGCCTGCGGACACGTGGCCGTACGTCTTGCGGGCACTGACCGTGAGCGGCCCCAGGGGCGTGGTGAGCACCCCGCCCGGGAGGATGACGACCACGAGGTCGCCGGCGTCGAAGTTGTGGGCACCGCAGACGACACCCTGCGGCTCGCCGGTGCCGTTGGCGTCGCCGACGTCGACCGTGCACCAGCTGATCGTCTTGCCGTTCTTCTGCGGCTCGGGGTCTTGGGTCAGCACCCGGCCGACCACGAGGGGACCGGTGACCCCACCGGTGTGCAGGCCCTCCTCCTCGAGCCCGACCTTGACGAGCGAGGCCGCGATGGCCGCACCCGTGGCGTCGTGCGGCACCGCGACGTACTCACGCAGCCAGTCGACGGGAACTCGCATCAGATCTCCATCCCGAACTGCGCGTCGAAGCGCACGTCACCCTCGATCATGTCCCGCATGTCGCTGACCCCGGTGCGGAACATCAGCGCCCGGTCGATGCCCATGCCGAACGCGAAGCCGGTGTAGCGGTCGGGGTCGACGCCGCAGGCGGTCAGCACGTTGCGGTTGACCATGCCGCAGCCACCCCACTCGATCCACCCGGTGCCCTTGCAGGTGCGGCAGTCGGGATCCTCGCCACGGCAGACGAAGCAGCGCAGGTCCATCTCCGCGCTCGGCTCGGTGAAGGGGAAGAAGGACGGGCGCAGGCGCGTGGTGATGCCGTCGCCGAACAGCTCGGACGCCAGCCGGTCCAGGGTGCCCTTGAGGTGCGCCATGGTGATGCCCTCGTCGACGGCCAGGCCCTCGACCTGGTGGAAGGCGGGCATGTGCGTGGCGTCGAGCTCGTCGGTGCGGAACACCCGGCCGATGGCTGCGACGTAGACGGGCACGCCGCGCTCGAGCAGGGTGCGGGCCTGCACCGGCGAGGTGTGGGTTCGCAGCACGAGACCGCCTTCGGGCGGGTCGACGTAGAAGGTGTCCTGCATCTGCCGGGCCGGGTGGTCGGCGTCGAAGTTGAGAGCGTCGAAGTTGAACCACTCCGCCTCGATCTCGGGCCCCTCGGCGATCTCCCAGCCCATGCCGACGAACAGGTCGGCGATGCGCTGGCTCATCAGCTCGATGGGGTGGCGCCGGCCCAGCGGGCGGCGACCGGTCGGGAGGGTGACGTCGACGGCCTCCTCGGTGAGGATGCGCTCGTCGCGCTCGTCCTCGAGCTCGGCCTGGCGTGCGGTGAACGCCTGGGCCACGCGACCGCGAGCCGAGCCGACCCGCTTGCCGGCCTCGGCCTTGGCGCTCGGCGGGAGGGCGCCGATCTCGCGGTTCGCCAGAGCCAAGGCGCTCCGGTCGCCCTGGTGGGCGCTGCGAGCCGCCTTGAGCTGCTCGAGCGAGGTGGCCGCCGCGGCGGCGGCGAGGGCCTGCGTCACGGCGGCGTCGACGGCCTGCGGGTCGAGCGCCGCGACCTCGACGGGGTCGTAGCTCGTGTTGGGTCCAGACATGGTGTCCACTTCGCGCGGGGGTGGGGCGCGCCCGAGTCTAGGTGGGGGCGCGCGGCGGGGGCTGACGAGGTGTGGCCCCCCGGATGCCGTGCCGGACCGGCGCTCAGTGCGCGCGGCCGACCGGGCCGGAGGGCTCGAAAAATCGGCGCGCCACCACTGTCACCCCTTCAGCGTAGCGTCGCGGCCATGATCGACCACTTCGGTATCAACTGCGCTGACCTCGCGGCGAGCGCCCGGTTCTACGACGGCGTGCTCGGGGTGCTGGGCCACCGGCGGCTGATGGACCATGGGGTCGCGATCGGCTACGGCACCGACACACCCGACTTCTGGATCTCCGGCGGCGACGCGGCATCCGGCCCCAACCGCGAGATCCACCTCGGGTTCGCGGCCGACAGCGCCGATACCGTGCGGCGCTGGTACGCCACCGCCCTCGAGCTGGGCGCCGAGTCGCTGCACGAGCCACGGCTGTGGCCGCAGTACCACGCGGCGTACTTCGGGGGATTCGTGCGTGACCCCGACGGCAACAACGTCGAGGCCGTCTGTCACCACGGCGACGGCTGAAGGCGCTCGCGGGCCGTGCGCCGCAGCCGCGTCGTGGCCACGCCCGCCACGGCGACCAGCAGCCCGACCACCGCCACCGTCACGAACCCGGCGGGCGGGCCCCACCCGTCGATCGCGAGGCCGGCGATCGGCGCGCCCAGCGCGCCACCGGTGGTGAGGAACGACCCGTGCCAGCCCATCGCCTCGCCTCGCGCGGCGGCAGGCACCATCCGGCTGGCCTGGTCGATGGTCGCGGTGATGGTCGGCGCGCAGAGCAGGCCGGCCACGAACCCGAGCAGCACCAGGCCCCACGGGGAGCTCGCGAGCGCCATCGGAAAGGTGACGACCGCGAGCCCACCGAGCAGCCAGAACGCCGAGATCGACCGGGACAGCGCGCCGTAGAGCAGGCCGCCCACGAGCGAGCCCAGACCCCACAGAGCCAGCACGAGGCCGATCTGCGCCACCGCGTCGAAGTCGCGCATGGCCGCCACGATGCCGATGTCCGAACCGGACAGCACCAGGGTCGACGCCAGCGCCGCGAGGCAGACTGCGAGGAACGGCAACCCGAACCAGGTGCGGATGGGCACCCGGGTGGTGCCGACCCGGGTCTCCCCCTCGCCGCGCAGGGGTGGGTCGACGACCCAGAGCAGCACCCCGCCCAGCACGCCCAGCATCTGGGTGGCGAAGAGCACCGACGGGGTCGACCAGTGAGCGGCCGCCCACACCGCGACGGCCGGCGTGAACATGAAGGACAGCTCCATCGCGGCGGAGTCGAGCGAGATGGCGGTGCGGCGGTCGGCCACCGCCACCGAGGCGATGACCGCCTGCCGGGTGATCGAGAAGGTGGGGATGACGAACAACCCGGCGACCACGGCCAGCCCGAGCAGCGGCCAGTAGCCGACGAAGGGCGCGATGCTCCAGCAGACCAGTGCCACCCCGAGCGAGGGAAGCACGACGCGGCGCAGCCCGAGCCGGTCGAGCAGCCGGCCGCGCCAGGGCCCGCTCACGGCGATGGCGATGGTGGCCGCCGCGGCCAGCGCGCCGGCAGCGGCGTACGAGCGACCCAGGGTGGTGACGACGTGCACCGTGATGAGCACCCCGCTCGCGAACACCGGTCCGCGCACGAGGGTGCCCAGCACGAGGATCGTGCGCAACGGACGGCTCGCGAGGGCACGCCGGTAGGGCGCGAGGGAGACGGCGGGCACCGCGTCACTCTCGCACGCCCGGCGCGATCGACCTGCCTCAGTCGCCGTCGGGAAAGGTCGCCCGCATGAGGGCGCCACCACCGGGGTCGGCCTCGGCGCGGATGACCCCGCCGTGTGCCTCGACCAGGCCTCGCACGAGGTACAGACCCAGGCCTGTGCCGTGCTTCGCGCCGCCCTGCCAGAACCGCGAGAACACGAGCTCTCGGTGCTCCGGGGCGATGCCGGGCCCGGCGTCGGCGACGATCAGGTCGACCGCGGGCCGCTCCCCGATCGCGGACCGGCGCCCCGCCAGGCGCACGGTGCCGCCGCCGTGCCGCACCGCGTTCTCGACGAGGTTGGCCACGATCTGCTCGAGCCGGTCTGGGTCGGCCCACAGCGGGCCGAGGTCCTCGGGCACGTCGACGACGAACCTGTCGCGCTCGAAACCGGCAGCGACCCGCCGCTCCACCTGGGCCTCGAGCCGAGGACGCAGGTCGAGCGGCTGGGCATGCACGGTGAGCCGGCCGGCGTTGATCCTCGATACGTCGAGCAGCTCGGTGATCAGCCGGGTGACCCGGTCGGCGTCGGCCTCGATGGTCTCGAGCATGAGGCGTTTCTGGTCGTCGCTGAGCCGGTCCCAGTTGCGCAGCAGCGTCGAGGAGAACCCCTTGACCCCCGTCAGCGGGGAGCGCAGCTCGTGCGCGACGGTGGTGAGCAGGGCGGCGCTCTCGGCCTCGGCCCGGCGGCGCCCCTCGGCATCACGCAGCCCCATCACGACGGCCCGAACCGAATCTCCGGGGCCCCCACGCACGTACTTCGCCGTGACGAGCAGCTCGCGCCCGGAGGGCAGCACGAGCAGCCGCTCGCGGTGCCCGGTGCGGGTGGACTGACCGTCCCAGGGGTCGGCGACCGACCACCACGAGTGGCCGTCGAGGTCCTGCAGGGGCAGTGCCTCGCGGATGTCGCGCCCCAGGACGTCGGCGGCGGCAATGCTCGTGATGCGCTCGGCTTCCGTGTTCATGAACCGGACCGTGGCCTCGGGGCCCACGGCGGCGACGAGACCGTCCGGGATGAACTCCAGTCCGTTGCTGGCGAGGTCGTCGGGAACCCTGAACGACTGCGGCATGTCGCGCAGGCTACCGGGCCGACGGCCCCCGGGCTCGTCGGCCCGCTGAGGCGTACAGGCACACGGTCGCGGCCATGGCCAGGTTGAGCGACTCGGCGCGGCCGTGGATCGGCACGCGCACCACGTCGTCGCACGCGTCGCGCACCTCGGTCCCCAGCCCCCACGCCTCGTTGCCCATGACCCAGCAGTGGGGCACGGCCAGGTCGGCGTCGGGCAGCAGGGTCGACCCGGTGCCGTCGGTGGCATAGCTGCGGATGCCGTGGGCTCGCAGCCGCGCGAGGGTCGCCCCGACCTCGAGGCCGGTGACGACGGGCAGGTGGAACAGCGACCCGGCGGTGGAGCGCACCACCTTGGGCGAGTGGACGTCCACCGAGGCCCCGCTGACCAGGACGGCGTCGGCACCGGCCGCGTCGGCCCCCCGGATGACGGTGCCAGCGTTGCCGGGGTCACGCACGTGGGTGAGCAGCACCAGCAGGCGTGGGCCCGCACCCAGCACGGCGTCGAAGTCGCCGGCGGCGGTGTCGACGACGGCGAGCACACCCTGGGGGGCGTCGGTCCCGGCCATCGCGGCGAGCACCTCGGGAGTCACCTCGTGCACCCACAGCCCCGCGGCGCGGGCCGGCTCGACGATGTCGTCGGCGTAGCGCACGAGCGCCTCGGGGGTGACGTAGACGTCGCGGACCCGGGGCGCGGCGTGACGCACGGCCTCGCGCACGCCCTGCGGCCCTTCGCCGGCGAAGCGGCCGGTGCGATCACCCACCGGCCGCTTCGACAGCGCCCGGACCGACCGGACCCGGTTGGACCGGGGGTTGGTCAGCACTGGCTGGTCGCTCAGGCGGAGGCCTTGGCGGGCTCGCGAGCCGGCTGGTTGGCCTTCGAGATCTCGACGAGCGCGGTGAAGGCGGCCTCGTCGTTGACCGCGAGCTCGGCGAGCATGCGGCGGTCGACCTCGATCTCGGCGGCCTTCAGGCCCTGGATGAAGCGGTTGTAGGTCATGCCGTTGGCGCGAGCCGCGGCGTTGATCCGCTGGATCCAGAGGCGACGGAAGTCACCCTTGCGGGCCCGGCGGTCGCGGTAGGCGTAGCCGAGGCTGTGCTGGACCTGCTCCTTGGCCTTGCGGTACAGACGGGACCGCTGGCCCCGGTAGCCGCTGGCGCGCTCGAGAACGACCCGACGCTTCTTGTGGGCATTGACTGCCCGCTTCACGCGTGCCACGTGAGTACTCCTTGCTGTGTAGCGAAATCTGGGGGTGGATCGGCGTCAGCGGCCGAGAAGCTTCTTGACCTTCTTGAGGTCGTTCTTGGACACGAGGATGTCCATGCTGAGGGCGCGGGCCTTCTGCGGGGTCTTCTCGTGGAACTTGTGGACGTGGCCGGCCTGCTCGCGCATGACCTTGCCGGACCCGGTCACCCGGAAGCGCTTCTTGGCGCCGCTGTGCGTCTTGTTCTTCGGCATGGTGCCGATCTCCTTAGGTGTTCGGTGGTGCTGGCGTTTCGGGGGCGTCGGTCAGGCCGAGGTCTCGGTGTCAGCAGTGACGTCGGTCGGCACCTCGGGAGCCTCGGGGGCGTTGCCCTCCGCCTCGAGGTCGGCGGTGAGGTCGACGCGCCCCTCGGTGTGGTGGCCCGCACCGAGCTCGTCGCGCTTGCGGCGCTGCTCGGCCATGGCCTGGGCCTTCTTCTTCGTCGGCGCGATGACCATGACCATGTTGCGGCCGTCCTGCTTGGGGGCCGACTCGACGGTGCCGAGCTCGAGGACGTCCTCGGCGAGGCGCTGCAGCAGGCGGAAACCGAGCTCGGGGCGGGACTGCTCCCGGCCGCGGAACATGATCGTCACCTTGACCTTGTCGCCGCCCTTGAGGAAGCGCTCGACGTGGCCCTTCTTGGTGCCGTAGTCGTGCGGGTCGATCTTCGGGCGGAGCTTGATCTCCTTGATGACCGTGTTGACCTGGTTCTTGCGTGCTTCGCGTGCCTTCATGGCGGCTTCGTACTTGTACTTGCCGAAGTCCATGAGCTTGGCGACCGGCGGCTTCGCCATCGGTGCCACCTCGACGAGGTCGAGATCCGCCTCGGCGGCGAGGCGCAGTGCGTCCTCGACGCGGACGATGCCGACCTGCTCGCCGTTCGGGCCGACCAACCGCACCTCGGGAACCCGGATGCGGTCGTTGATGCGTGGCTCGCTGATGTGCTTCTCCGTTCATCACGTCAATGTCGTGACCCGCGAGCACGAGAAAGGCTCCTCGTGCTGCGTGCGCGAGGAGCCTTGAGCCTTCCGTTCCGCACCGACCCGCTGGATGCCGTCGCCGCGCCCTCTCGGGCGTCAGCACGACATCGCGTCGCGGACCTGTTCGGACCCGGCGACTCGGGAGTCGACGCGGGTGGAAGCTGGGCTTCTCTTGCACACCGCCCGTGAGGGCGGTCGGTCAATCCGCAAGGTTACCAGCGCGACGGCATCCGCCGAAATCGGTCAGCGCAGGCGGAACGCCAGGCCGTCGATCCGGGCGCGCAGCTCGCCGTCGGTGGCGAGCCGCTCCCCCACCCGGGTGGCGACGCCGCGCACCTGCTCGGGCGCGAGCCCGGGCCGCAGGTCGAGCACGACGCCGAGCACCCCCTCGCCGGGCGGGGTGCCCTCCTCGAGCTCGTGCCCGGTGACGTCGGGCTCGTCCCTCAGCGCGGCCGCGACGCTGCGCGCGACGAAGGGGTCGGTGTGCGGCGGCTCCCAGGGGCGCTGCTGGGCGAGCGCCCAGACCATCGAGGGCCGCAGCTCGCGCGTCGCCGGGCCCGCGACGTCGACGACGATGACGTCGCAGCCCTCGGCCACCGCGGCCTGGCCCGCGCGGGCCGGGGTGACCGGCACGGGTCGGGCGGTGGGGTCCCAGGCGGCCATGGCCTGCGTGCCGGTGAAGACGGGCAGGGCGCGCTGGCCGTCCGGCGAGAGCAGGGTGACCGCGGCCATGTCGACTGCCGTGTCGACGACGTGCTCGCCGGTGGTGTCGGCCTCGGTGAGGTCGGCGACGATCGGCACCACGAACCGGCTGGCCTCGACGGCCCGCATCAGGGCGACGTCGGCACCGGGGGTGGCCAGCGCCGCCAGGAGGGTCGGGTCAGCGGCACCGGTGTCGCTCTCGAAGCCGCTCGGCGACAGGTCGCGACCCGCCCAGGGCACCTGGGCGGAGTCGGTGGGCCCGAGGTCGTGGGGGTGGTCCTGGCTCACTGGCGGCCCGCCGCGTCGAGCGCCTCGGGCAGCGTGAACGCGCCGCGGTAGAGCGCCGAGCCGATGATCGCCCCCTCGACGCCGTCACCGACCAGGCCGCGGATGGCCACGACGTCGTCGAGCGTCGACACCCCGCCCGACGCCACGACCGGGCGGTCGGTGCGGGCGCAGACGTCGCGCAGCAGCGCGAGGTTCGGGCCCTGCAGCATCCCGTCCTTGGCCACGTCGGTCACGACGTAGCGCGCGCACCCCTCGGCGTCGAGCCGGGCCAAGGTCTCCCACAGGTCGCCGCCCTCGCGGGTCCAGCCGCGTGCGGCGAGCGTGGTGCCGCGCACGTCGAGGCCGACCGCCACCCGGTCACCGTGCTCGGCGATGGCCCGGGCCGTCCACTCGGGGTGCTCGAGGGCCGCCGTGCCGAGGTTGACCCGGCGGCAGCCGGTGGCCAGCGCCCGATCGAGCGTCTCTGCGTCGCGGATGCCGCCGCTCATCTCCACCTGGATGTCGAGCGTGCCGACGATGCGGGCCAGCAGCTCGGCGTTGGAGCCACGCCCGAAGGCTGCATCGAGGTCGACCAGGTGCAGCCACTCGGCGCCCTGCTCCTGCCAGGCGAGGGCGGCCTCGACCGGGTCGCCGAACTCGCCGCCCGTACCCGCCATCCCCTGCACGAGCTGCACGGCCCGCCCCTCGACGACGTCGACGGCAGGCAACAGCTCCAGCCGCGCCTGCTCGCTGGGGATGCCGGGCGTAGTGCTGCTCACGAAAGGTCCTCCGAGGTGGGGTTCCAGTGGAGTCGGGTGCTCAGGTGGTCGCCGGAGCAGCCATCTCAGCACCCGACTCGGGGTCGGACACCAGTCTGCCCAACGCGAGGGAGCCAGCTCCATCCGGTCCACCCGTCACCCGGCGACCCGATCGCCCGAGCGGGGCCCATCCTCCCGGGACCAGACGTACCCACCGTGACCTATTGGTCGATGTGAGGACGGGCGGGCCCGGGGATGCTGTCCCCCGCGTGACCTATTGGTCGATCTGGGGACGGCAGCTGGGTCGGCGGGTGTCCCCCGCGTGACCTATTGGTCGATGTTGGGACGGGTCGGGGAGCTGCTCGGGTCAGAGCGAGCGGACCCAGTTGCGCAGCAGCGCCAGCCCCGCCTCGCCGGACTTCTCGGGGTGGAACTGGGTCGCGGACAACGGCCCGTTCTCCACGGCCGCCACGAACCGCTCGCCGTGGGCGGCCCAGGTGACCAGCGGCTCGACGGCGGCGAACGGCCCCTCGGTGGTGCCCAGCTGCCAGTGGTGCGCGGCGTACGAGTGCACGAAGTAGAACCGCTCCCCCGCGATGCCGTCGAACAGCACCGACCGCTGCGGCGCCTCGACCGTCGACCAGCCCATGTGCGGCACGACCGGGGCCAGCAGCCGCGAGACGGTGCCCGGCCACTCGCCGACGCCGTCGACCGGTGACGCGCTGGGCTCGGTCGACCCCTCGAACATCACCTGCATGCCGACGCAGACGCCGAGCACCGGGCGCCCGCCGGCGAGCCGCAGGTCGATGATCTTCGGCCCCTCCGCGGCGGCCAGCCCGGCCATGCACGCGTGGAAGTTGCCGACCCCGGGCACGAACAGGCCGTCGGCGGCCAGCGCGGCATCCGGGTCGGCGGTGAGCGTGACGTCGGCGCCCACGTGCTCCAGCGCACGCACGGCACTGCGGATGTTGCCGCTGCCGTAGTCGAGCACGACGACGGAGGCGCTCACCGGCGGCCCCCGTGGTCGTCGGCGGTCTCGGAGCGGTGGGTGGCCTCCTCGGCCATCAGCCGGTCGAAGGCGAGGATGCCGCGCACCGACGGCTCGACGTCGCTGGCCCCCGGGGCGTCGCCGCGCACGAGGAGGTCGCGGCCAGGAAGGCCGAGCAGGCCGAGCACGGTGACCAGCAGGTCGAGTGGCGCCCCCTGGCCCGAGCGCAGCACGTCGGCGAGCGCCTCCTCGCGCACCCGGCCCTGGGCACCGGCGGCGGCGAGCAGCATCGGCAGGTGCAGCCGGGGAAGCTGCGGGGTGGCCACGACACCGCGCCGCGGCTCCCACACCAGCCAGTGGATGGGAGCGCGCGGCCCGGTCGGCTGCACGGTGACCGCGGCCCGGCCGTGCACGTCGAACAGGCCGATCGTCGGGCGGGCCCGCCAGGGTGCCGGGCGGGCGGCCAGCACCTCGAGGCCGATGTCGTAGGGGGCGGCGCTGCGGGCCCGGTCGTCGGCCAGCGTGACGCCGGTCCACGGGCCGAGCGGGGCGACCGTGACCGACAGCAGCCCGCGGCGCAGCCACCGGGTGACCGCGCCGGGTGAGCGCCGCACGAGCACCAGCCCGTGCCCGGCGTCGTCGGACCGCACCTGGGCAGCCACGGGCTAGAGCGCACCCTTCGCGCTCGGGATCCCCTCGACGCGCGGGTCGCGGGCCACGGCCGCCCGCAGCGCGCGGGCCAGCGCCTTGAACTGGGCCTCGACCACGTGGTGCGGGTCGCGGCCGGCGAGCACCCGCACGTGCAGGGCGATCTGGGCGTGGAAGGCGAACGACTCGAGCACGTGCCGGGTCAGCGAGCCGACGTAGGTGCCGCCGATGATGACGTACTCCTGACCGGGCGGCTCGCCCTCGTGCACGACGTACGGCCGGCCGGCCACGTCGACGACCGCGAGCACGAGCGCCTCGTCGAGGGGCACGGTGGCGTCACCGAAGCGGGCGATGCCGCTCTTGTCGCCCAAGGCCTCGCGCACGGCCTGCCCGAGCACGATCGCGACGTCCTCGACGGTGTGGTGGGCGTCGACGTGGGTGTCGCCGTCGGCGCGCACGGTGAGGTCGATGAGCGAGTGCTTCGCCAGCGAGAGCAGCATGTGGTCGTAGAACGGCACGCCGGTGCTGACCTCGCCGCGGCCGGTGCCGTCGAGGTCGACGGTCACCTCGACGGTGCTCTCGGACGTCGCGCGGCGCACGGTGGCCGTGCGGGGGGCTGCGGCGCTGCTCACGGGAGGGCTCCTGTGCGGTGGGTGGGGGCGAGGTCGGCGACCGCCTCGAGGAACCGGGTGGTCTCCTGGGGAGTGCCGGCCGTGACACGAAGATAGTGGGCGATGCCCACGTCCCGGATGAGGACGCCCCGGTCGAGCAGTGCCGACCAGGTCACGTGCGCGTCGGCGAGGCCCCCGAAGAGCACGAAGTTGGCGTCGCTGGGCACCGGGTCCAGGCCCAGGTCGGCCAACCCGGAGACGATGCGGTCGCGCTGCGCCTTGATGACGTCGACCGTCTCGAGCATCAGGTCGGCGTGGGCCAGCGCGGCCAGCGCGACCGCCTGGCTCTGGGTCGACAGGTGGTACGGCATCCGCACCAGCCGGAGCGCGTCGACCAGCGCTGGGTCCGCGGCGAGGTAGCCCAGCCGGCCCCCCGCCAGCGCGAACGCCTTGCTCATCGTGCGCGTCACGACCAGGCGCGGCCGCCCCGCCAGCAGGGTGAGCGCGCTGGGCGTGCCCGGCCGCGCGAACTCCGCATAGGCCTCGTCGACGACCACCAGTGCCCCGGATGCCGTGTCGTGCACCGCCTCGACGACGTCGAGGTGCAGCGCCGTGCCGGTCGGGTTGTTCGGCGAGCACAGGAAGACGACGTCGGGCCGGTGGCGCCGCACCTGCTCGACAGCGGTGGCCGGGTCGAGGTCGAACGCTCCCCCGCCGATCACGCCGCGCATCCCGTCGACCCACGTGGTGCCGGTCGTGGTGGTGATGATCGGGTGCATGGAGTAGGCCGGGGTGAAGCCGAGTGCGGTGCGGCCCGGGCCGCCGAACGCCTGGAGCAGGTGCAGCAGAACCTCGTTCGAGCCGTTGCCGGCCCAGACCTGGTCGGCCACCACCGACGTGCCGCCACGCGACAGGTACGCAGCGAGGCCCTCGCGCAGGGCGGTGAACTCGCGGTCCGGGTAGCGGTTGAGCCCGGCCGCCACCGCCGCCACCGCCTCGGTGATCGCGGCCACCACCACGGGCGGCACGGCATACGAGTTCTCGTTGGTGTTCAGCGCCACGGGCACGTCGAGCTGCGGTGCGCCGTAGGCGGTGCGACCCCGGAGGTCGGGGCGCAGCATCGCCGCGATCGCCGTGCGGGAGTCCATGAGCGGGGAGTCTAGGGGCGCGGCGTCAGGACGCCGGGTCGATCTCGGGGTGGCGCGCGAGCACGGCCTCACCGTGCGCCGGGAGGTCCTCGGCGCGGGCCAGGGTGACCACGTGGGCCCCCACCTCGCGCAGCGCGTCGGCCGAGTAGGTGACGACGTGGATGCCGCGCAGGAACGACTGCACCGACAGGCCGCTGCTGTGGCAGGCGCAGCCGCCGGTGGGCAGCACGTGGTTGGAGCCGGCCGCGTAGTCACCCAGGCTCACCGGCGACCAGGCGCCGACGAACACCGCGCCGGCGTTGCGCACCCGCGCCGCGACCGCCTCGGCGTCGCGGGTCTGGATCTCGAGGTGCTCGGCGGCGTAGGCGTTGACCAGGTCGAGCCCGGCGTCGACGTCGTCGACCAGCACGATGGCCGACTGGGTGCCGGCCAGGGCCTGGCCCACCCGCTCGGTGTGCTTGGTGGCGGCGACGCGGCGCACGAGCGCGGCCTCGACGGCATCCGCGAGCTCGGCCGAGTCGGTGACCAGCACCGCGGCGGCGAGCGGGTCGTGCTCGGCCTGGGAGACGAGGTCGGCGGCGACGTGCTCGGCATCCGCGCTGTCGTCGGCGAGCACCGCGATCTCGGTGGGCCCGGCCTCGGCGTCGATGCCGATGACCCCCTTGAGCAGCCGCTTGGCCGCCGCGACGTAGATGTTGCCCGGGCCGGTGACGAGGCTGACCGGTTCGCACACGTCGGCGCCGTCCTCGACGCCGTACGCGAAGGCGGCCACCGCCTGGGCACCGCCCATGGCCCACACCTCGTCGACCTCGAGCAGCGCACAGGCGGCCAGGATGGTCGGGTGGGGCCAGCCGCCGAAGTCGGCCTGCGGCGGGCTCGCGACGGCCAGGCTCGGCACCCCGGCGAGCTGGGCGGGCACGACGTTCATCACGACGCTGCTCGGGTAGACCGCGAGGCCGCCCGGCACGTAGAGGCCCACCCGGTCGACCGGCACCCAGCGCTCGGTGACGGTGCCGCCGTCGGTGACGACCGTGGTGGTGGCGGTGCGGCGCTGGTCGGCGTGCACGAGGCGGGCGCGGCGGATCGACTCGACCAGGGCGGCCCGCACGGCCGGGTCGAGGCCCTCGAGCGCGCCGGAGATGACGTCGGCAGGCACCTTCAAGCGAGGCGGGGCGACCCCGTCGAACCGCTCGGAGGCTGAGTAGAGGGCGGGGGCACCCTCCACACGCACGGCGGCCACGATGGGGCGCACCGCCGCCAGCGCGTGCTCGACGTCGAACTCGGCCCGGGGCAGCGCGGCTCGCAGCTCCCGCAGGGTGAGGTGGGTGCCGCGCAGGTCGACGCGGGGGATCACACCGGTGGAGGTCGTGCCGGGGGTGCCTGGAGCCATGCCGCCAAGTCTAGGTTTCGCCGTGCGGCGCCCCGGATGCCGTCCACCCCGAAGCCGTCGTGCCCGTCGCCCACCGTGCGCAGCCGGCCGGGAGCACGATGGGTCGATGGCAGGTCCACCCGCAGCCGCGAAGCAGTTCAACAAGCTCGCCCTGGTGCCGGCCGGGCGCCGGTTCGTGCCGGTCTGGGCCGCGCTGCACCACCGGGGCCGTCGCAGCGGCAAGGTGTACGTCGTGCCGATCGCCGTCATCGCGACCGACAGCACGTTCCTCATCGCACTGCCCTGGGGGCGGGGCACCGACTGGGTACGAAACGTGCGTGCTGCCGGCGGGTGCACGATCCGGTGGAAAGGTGTCGACTACGCCTGCAGCGAGCCGGAGTTCGTCGACCAGGACGTCGCGCGCCCGGCGGCGCGCGGGCTCACCGGCCTGATGCTGCGGCGGGGTGACTTCCCGAACGGCTTCATCCAGCTGACCCGGCGCTCCCTGGGCTGACGGCCACCGGCCGGCCGACGACCATCGCCTGCAGGAGTGCGGGCGCGAAGGTCTGGGCCGTCTGCTCGTCGAGCTGGGTGCCGAGCCCGTCGAGCACCGCGGTGAAGAAGCAGCGGGCGGCCGCCGCGAACACCACGTCGGCGACGTCGGCGTCGGTGAGCCCCGCGGCCCGCAGTGCGTCGACGTCGGCCTGCTCGATGCCGGCGGCGTCGGTGGCGACCCTGGTCGCGAAGGCGTAGACCGCGCGGTCATGCTCCGAGAGCGCCGCACCGTCGGGATACTCGGCGATCGCCGCCATGGGGACCTCGTCGCCGCAGACGTCGCGAAGGAACCCTGAGTGGGCGGCGGTGCAGTAGGTGGACCGTCGCGCCCGGGCGGCCGCGATCGTGGCGATCTCGAAGCGGCGCCGGTCCATGCCGCCGCGCACGGCGAGGTTGAGGGCGTTCCAGGCCCGGGCGAC
>JBBQNZ010000088.1:0-17992 GCA_038330415.1 Actinomycetales bacterium
GACGACGATCCCGATCTTCGACGCGCGCCGAACCGGTCCCAAGTCCGACCTCGGGAAACTTGTGAGGGGTTTGGCACGCCTCGTCAGCCGGGCGTCGCCTCCCACGTCCAGAGAAGTTGACGAGGGACCGTACGCCTACACCGATCCTGCCGGGATCCTTGATGTCGAACTGCGCCAGCTCATCGAATATTGGCCGCCAGCCCAGCACGGCGACGGTGTGGTTCGGCCTGCCGAGCTGCTGTCGGTCAAGTCCACTCGTGAAGGACTCATCCTGGAGTCGGTGTCCTGGTGGGGCAGTGCGCCGGCCCTCGATCATCAGATCGGGCTGGCACTCGAGATCGCACATCGACTGACATCGCGGCGATAGACCACGACGGGGAGTCGCTCTCGATCCCAGACCAAGGCAAGCCCCGTCTCGCCTGGGCAGAGTGCCCCGGCGAGACGCGGGTGTCGTCACCGCCTTGTTGGCAGCAGCGCTGAGACCGGATTGAGGGCGCGGCTCCAGCAACCAGCCTCACGAGGCTCGGCCAGCAATCACCCGGCGAGCATCGCGTCGCGCCAAGAACTCCACGGCATTGCGCAACAGGGCCTAGTCGGAGTTGTCCGACTGGCGCCTTCCTATGCCGCGATCCGCGCGTTCCGACGTGCGTCATACCGCCGCGTAGGACGTGAGTCCAGCGCCGCTGGACCAGTGCGACTACCTTCTGGTGACCGCGTGGTGACGGTCGGTGGTGTCGATCAGGAGGAGGGGGCCGTCGCGGTCGTCGTCCCATGGAGTCCACGGTGCGCTCCGGACCTCGGCCCAGGACGGCATCACGTGCCCCGGGATGTCTGCGGTGCGGCCGTCGATCCTGCGACGGTGCTCAGCCACATCCGGCAGTGACGTCTCGACCTGCACGAGGCGTGCACACCCTCGACGTGCCGCCTCGACCCATCCGGCACGCGCCTGCGGTGAGGCGTTCACGGCATCCACGACGACGTCGATGACCAGGAGGAGGCTGGAGACCGCCAGCTCGTGCACCACCGCGTAGCCCTCGATGCCGACCTGCATCCCGTGTCGGGCCAGGGCTGTCTCGGCGGCATCCACCCGCAGGTAGCAGGCGCGCCGGTACCGGCAGAACCCCGTGGCCAGGGCCGTCTTCCCGGTGCCCGGGCGCCCGGCCCGCACCGTCAACGCCGGCGGTGCCGCCTCGAGCCCTGCTGGTTCGTCAGCACTGCGCATCCAACCATCCAAGCGTGCTCCGGCCGGAGCCGCCGCCCGCACCGCGGTCGAAGAACCCCAGGTCGTCAGAACGGCGCAAGAACCGATCGGGCCGCTGCACCGCTCACGGGGGCGACATGTCGGGTTTCTGCTTGTCAGCGCCGCGGACGCTGTCGAGGACCGTCTGCCCCTGACGGTCGACCAGCCGCGTGAAGAGCTGCTGGGCGTAGCCGAACACCAACGCCCAGGCCAGGATCTGGGCTGAGGTGTCGAGGGCGCTCAGGCCGGGAACGAACTGCCCACGCATCAGCAGCAGTCCGAGAAATGCGGTGATGGCGCCGGTCGGCAGCTTCAGGACGGCGAGCACCACCGGCAGGTTCGACCGCTCGGATGACCCACGGATGCCCCTGATCGCACCGGCCGCGGCGACCGCTGCGGCGGCCAGGCCGACGAGCTCCACGACAAAGATGTCCCGCGGCGAGACGGTTGTGCTCACGTAGTAGTCGATGTCCTGCGCCTGGGCGGCCGGCGACGCGCCATCAGCCTGCACCGACGTGGAGAAGGGCACGGACTGCGCGGTCGGGCACACGACGACGGCCTCTCCCCCGTCCTCCGGCGCGAAGCAGAGCGGGATCAGAGTCGGCGACACGAACCCGATGACCCCGATGACGATGACGAGCAACCCCATCAACGCACTCGTGACCACCAGGACGTCGCGGAAGCTGCGCACGCGCACCTGCTCACGCATCGACGCCGAGCTCGCCGCCCGCACCGCAGAGACGATCGCCCCTCGTTCCTCCCGAACGATCCGGCGGTGCCCCTCCCGCATCGCGGCTCGAGCTTTGACGGTGTCGGCGCCCTTGGCGGAGGGGTGGTCAGCGCCTCCGAGGCCCAGACTGCGGGCGAGCCGCTCGAACTCCGTCCGCCTCGGGTCGGAGGGGATGAGGTGGCACTGCACGTGCGTCAGCAGCGCGGGTAGCTGGCCCAGCAGGTAGTCCGGCGGCGCGAAGTTGAGCAGCTGGGCCTCGGCCGCGTCGAGGTTGCTCTTCGCTCGCTCGCGCAGCGCGCCGGTGCGGAACCTCGGGAGCCGGTCCTTGGGATGGGCCGTCGCCAGCTCGGCTGCCTCCCTCGCGGCTTCCAGGTGCCGCGTGATCGAGTCCACGAAGAGCCGGGCCTCAGCCACTTCGGTGTTCACCGCTGCCCACTCGCACAACGTGGTCAGCTCGCGCGCGCGAGTGAGCGTGCCTTCCCGCCAACCAGCCGAAACCGGTCCCCCAACACGCGGATTGCCACCTGAGGCGCGCTGACGAGACGGAGTGTTACCGGGGGAGCCCCGCCTCACCCTGACCGGCTGCTCGGAGCCCGGCGGCACCGCGGGCCGGTCCGACCCGTTCCGATCTGCCACCGGCTTGGGCGCTGTACTCAACTGTGAGTCCATGTCTGCCTCCCTGCTCCCGCTCCCGCCCGTCCGGCCCATCCGGCCCGACGGGCCACGCGATGCGTTTCCCCGACGATCAGGAGCGGCCCAGCGTCCGGGTGATACGCCCCCGGGGACGGGGTGGATGCCTGCGCGGTGGGAGGTATCACCAACGGGGACGGCACCTCCTCACCTGAGTAGGGCGCACCTGCTGACAGGGGAGTACGGACATGGACGAGACCATCGACGACGTCCCGGGTCGCTATGACCCGCGTGCGTTGGACCGCACCGTCGTCGCGGTCCCGCTGCTCCAGCGGATCCGGGCCGCCGCCGACCGGGGTGACCACACCCCCATCCCCGTCGTGCTCGACCTCAACCTCGAGTTCGCCCCCGACCGCACGGCCGCCGTCCAGCTCGCCCTCCGGCTGATCCAGTCGGCCTGCGAGACGACGGGTGAGCCATCGGTGACCCAGGGGGTGTCGAACCCGATGGTCGGCGGGCCGTACCTACTCGGCCGGCTCCAGCCGGAGGTCATCGTCGCCCTCGCGCGGGCCAACGCGGCGCAGGGCAAGCCGATCTTCCGGATCTGGCCCGACTTCGAGGTCAAGGCCCTGCTCGACCGCTCGATCTCGACGGTCAAGGCCGATGCCGCCCACGCCGCCTACGCAGCGCTCGGGAAGAACATCACCTGGGCCGTGCTGGACACCGGCGTCGACGCCCGGCATCCCCACTTCAAGCAGTTCGACAACCTCAACAGCTCAGGGCTGCCCCACCGGGACTTCACGACCGCGCAGGGGAACGCGGCGTGCGACGCGCACGGGCACGGAACCCACGTGGCCGGCATCATCGCGGGTCGCGGCACCGCGACCCGGGGTCACCCGCTCAGTGCCGTGCGGATGCAGCGCGACGAGGACGGCGAGGTGTGCGGTGAGCTGACGCCGCTGGCGTCGGTCTCGGGCATCGCGCCGCAGTGCTCGATCGTCAGCTACAAGGTGCTCGACGACCACGGCGTGGGGGGCACGGGCGCCATCCTCACCGCACTCGACGCCATCCAGCAGGTCAACGACCACGGCCGCCGCTTGCGCATCCACGGCATCAACCTCAGCCTCGGCTACGACTTCAACCCCGAGTGGTTCGCCTGCGGACAGAGCCCGCTGTGCGTGGAGGTCGACCGGATGGTGCGCAGTGGGGTGGTCGTCGTGGTGGCCGCCGGGAACAGCGGATACGCCTATGCGACAAACGCGTTGACGATGCAGGCCGGGGCGGCGGGCCGACCCCTGACGATCAACGACCCCGGCAACGCGGCCAGTGCGATCACTGTCGGCTCGACGCACCGCGACTCCCCCCACGTCTACGGGGTCTCCTACTTCTCGTCGAAGGGCCCGACCGGTGACGGGCGGGCCAAGCCCGACCTCGTCGCCCCGGGCGAGCGGATCCTGTCCGCGGCCGCCGGGGCGATGGCCGACAAGGCCGGCGCCATGGTCGGGCGCACCGTCCGGTACGTCGAGGAGAGCGGGACGAGCATGGCCGCGCCGCACGTCTCCGGCGTCATCGCGGCCTTCCTCTCGATCCGCCGCGAGTTCATCGGCAACCCCGAGCAGGTCAAGGGGATCTTCACCTCGACCGCGACCGACCTGGGTCGCGTGCGGGAGTTCCAGGGCCATGGCCTCATCGACGCCATGCGCGCCATCCAATCCGTCTAGGAGGTTTGACCATGGGTGCAGGACCGCAGAACTACCCCTATCAGGAGCTCGAGTTCGCCAAGGACGGTTCGCCCGTCCACCACGAGCAGGCGGATGCCGTGCGCGCGCTGGCCGACCAGGTCACCGACGTCGTGGTCATCTCCCACGGGTGGAACAACGACATGGACGAGGCGCGGGTGCTCTACCGCAACCTGTTTGCGAGCATGGATGCCGTCCAGCAGGGTGGTGGAGTGGCTGTGGGGGACAGGTCGATCGGCGTGGTCGGCGTCCTCTGGCCGTCGAAGAGGTTCGCGGATGCCGAGCTGATCCCCGGTGGCGCGGCGGGGATCGGCGATGCCGACCCAGCCCTTCCCGGGGACCTGCGAGCGATGGCCGGCGCCTTCGATGCTCCCGATGCTGAGGCGACTCTCGACCGTGCGGCGACGCTCGCGGACCGGCTGGAGGGTTCACCGAAGGCGCAGCGGGAGTATGCCGACCTCCTGCGATCCCTGGTGAGCGCCGACGCCTCCGAGCCCGCCGATGCTTCGGACGAGCTGTTCGCCCTCGACGGGTCTGAGCTCCTGGACCGGCTCCAGGCGGCGATGCTGAGCCTGTCACTCGGGGCCGTGCCCGCGGCTGCCGGTGGGGCGATGGGGCTCGGTGGCGTGGACGGCGGCGGGAACGGCGCTGCCGCCGGCCTCGGCTCGGCCCTTTCCCACGCATGGTCGACGGGACGATCGCTGCTGAACTTCGTCACCTACTACGAGATGAAGGCACGCGCCGGCCGCATCGGGTCCGGCTCCGTCGCCCCGGTGCTGCACACCCAGGTCGCAGGCCGCGCGACCCTGCACCTCGTGGGGCACAGCTTCGGCGCGCGCCTGGTCACGGCGGCAGCGGACGCCGTGCCTGGTGCGAAGTCGGTCGGCTCACTGAGCCTGCTCCAAGCAGCGTTCTCGCACAACTCCTTTGCCAAGGAGTGGCAGCCGGGGCGGCCCGGCGGCTTCCGCCGGATGGTCGACGAGCACCGCGTCTCGGGGTCGACGATCATCACCCATACCCGCAACGACAAGGCCGTCGGCATCGCGTACGCCATCGCCTCGAGCATCGCCGACCAGGCGGCCTCGGGCCTCGGCGACGCCGACAGCCCCTTCGGTGGCCTGGGCAGCAACGGCGCTCAGCACACCCCGGAAGCCGACGGCGGACAGGCGCTTCAGGACGTCGGCGCGAGCTACCACTTCGCGGGGGGCGGCATCCACAACCTGCTGGCCGACCGGTTCGTCTCGGGTCACAGTGACGTCAGCAACCCCCAGGTCGCCAACGCGGTCCTCCAGAACATCCTCGCCGCGCCACGGCCCTGAGCCACTGACCCGCTGCGCGACTACGAGCGGGGACTGGCCGCGCTCGAGACCGTGCAGCACCGGGGTTGTCGAGTCCTGATACCGGGTCATGGTGCCGTCGCGACCGGCGCGGACATCGCAACTCGCTTCCGCCAGGATCGGTCGTACCTTCACTCGCTGCGCCAACCCGACCCCGTGCACGACCCGCGCCTCGACCCGTACGCCGCCTACGGGCCGGATTGGCTCATCCCCGAGCACCACGCGCAGCGTGCCTGGTGCCGTGACCGGCGCACGCCCGACGACCCGACCGGGATGCCGGGTGAGGGCTCGGCGCTGCCTCACTGGCGTTCAGGTGGATGACCAAGAGGGCTGTGGGGCTTGACGCCCGTCGCGAGGAGGTACGTATGTTACCGACGGGTACGGAAAAGAGTGGTGAACGCTACGCCGCCCAGGGGCCATCTGGGGGCGCGGGCCCGCCGTGGTCACGGGTACCGTCAGCACCACGGGGCAGACCACGTTGGCGCTCACCCCCCCGGCGCCAGGGAACGATGGGTAGCACCATGCAGATCGTCGTGTTGGTGAAGCACGTCCCCGAGCCGACGGCCACATGGTCGTTCTCGCCTGACCACACGCTCGACCGCGGCGCCGTCGCGGGACGGCTCTCCGAGCTCGACGAGTACGCCGTCGAGCAGGCCGCACGCCTCGTCGAGGGTGGGCTCGACGCGCAGATCACCTACCTCACCGTCGGACCCCAGCCCGCCCGGGACGGCCTGCTCAAGGCGCTCGCGATCGGCGGCGACAGGGCTGTGCACGTGATGGACGACGCCATCCGCGGCTCGGACTCCCTCTCCACCTCACTGGTGCTCGCCAAGGCGCTCGAACACCTCGGCTTCGACCTCGTCCTCGCGGGGATGTCGTCGACCGATGCCGAGATGTCGGTCGTGCCGTCGATGGTCGCCGAGCGCCTCGGGGTCGGCCAGGCCACCTTCGCCGGGTCGTTGTCCGTGGACGGCACGACGGTCTCGATCACCCGCGAGGGCGACACGGCGACCGAGCACGTGCGTGTCGAGCTGCCCGCGGTGGTGTCGATCACCGACCAGACCGACGAGGCCCGCTACCCCGCCTTCCGGGCGATCATGATGGCCAAGAAGAAGCCGATCGAGACCCTCACGCTCGCCGACCTGGGGGTCGACCCCGGTGCGGTCGGGCTGGCGGCGGCCGCCACCCGCGTCGTCTCCGTGTCCCCTGCGCCTGCCAGGGCTGCAGGCTCCGTCGTCGTCGACGACGGCACCGGCGCAGCGCAGCTCGCCGACTTCCTCACCGCCCGCGGCGCCCTGTGACCGGGGGCCGGACCCCATCGGCGTCGGCACCTCGTCGAGCACCGTGGTCCGCAGCGCCCACCGCATTCACCGTCGTGCCAGACCACCGGTAGGAGACCCCCGTGTCCGAGATCCTCGTCCTCGCCGAGCTCACCCCCAGCGGAGTCCGCAACGCCACCCTCGAGCTGCTCACCATCGCCCGCCGTCTCGGCGCGCCCAGTGCCATCGTCTGTGGCGACGCCACCGACGACGTCGTCGCCCGGCTCGGGGAGTACGGCGCCACGACCGTGTATGCCGTGTCGGCACCGGAGATCGAGCAGTTCCTCAGCCTCCCCAAGGCCGAGGCCGTCGTCACGATCGCCCAGCGGGTCGAGCCGGCCGCGATCCTGGTCACCTCCGGCCCCGAGGGCAAGGATGTCGCCGCCCGGGTGGCGGTCCGGTTGGACAGCGGCCTGGTCACCGACGCCGTCGACGTCGTGGCTGACGACGGCACGATCACGTCGACCCAGTCGGTCTTCGCCGGCACGTTCCACGTGCGCTCCGAGGTCGTCCGCGGCATCCCGGTCATCACGGTCATGCCCAACGCCGTCACGGCGCAGGCCGCTCCGGAGCAGCCGAGGGTCGAGACCGTCGACGTCGAGTTCACCGACCGTGACCGAGGCGCGGCGGTGACCAGTCGCACTCCGAAGACCACCAGTGCCCGACCCGACCTGGCCGACGCTTCCGTGATCGTCGCGGGTGGCCGCGGCGTCGGCTCCGAGGCGGGCCTCGGTGTCATCGAGGCCCTGGCCGACGCACTCGGCGGAGCCGTCGGGGTGACCCGCGCCGTCAGCGACCTGCACTGGGCCCCCCACGACCTCCAGATCGGGCAGACCGGCAAGACGGTCGCACCTGCCCTGTACCTCGCCGCCGGAGTCTCCGGTGCCATCCAGCACCGCGCCGGGATGCAGTCGAGCAAGACGATCGTGGCCGTCAACAAGGACCCGAAGGCCCCCATCTTCTCGATCGCGGACTTCGGTGTCGTCGGAGACCTCCACACCGTCATCCCCGCGCTCATCGACGAGATCGGCAAGCGCCGGGCCTGAGCCACGTCCAGTCAGAGGGCACCACAACAGGGAGTGTGATCGATGGCGATCGTCAGGGTGGTCCTCGGCGTGGGCATGACCGTCGTGCTGCTCGGGATCGCCGGCGCGCGCTTGTGGTTCCTGTACCGGGTCGGCGCCTCGGCGCAGCCGTTGGAGCCCGGCCGCATAGGGAAGACAGGGGACATCGCCCGCGCGGAGGTCATCGAGGTCGCCGGGCAACGCAAGCTGCTGCAGTGGACCGCACCGGGGCTGGCGCACTTCGCCGTGTTCTGGGGGTTCCTCGTCCTCGTCCTGACCATCATCGAGGGGTACGGAGCGCTGTTCTCGTCGACCTTCCAGATCCCCGTCATCGGCAACTGGCCGGCGCTCGGCTTCGTCGAGGACCTCTTCGCGGTATTCTGCCTACTCGCCGTCGTCGCGTTCACGGTCATCCGACTGCGCGAGTCGCCCAAGGAGCAGGGTCGCTCGTCCCGGTTCTTCGGCTCGCACCTCGGGGCCGCGTGGTTCACCCTCTTCATGATCGTCAACGTCGTCTGGACCCTCCTGCTGGCAAGGGGCGCCCAGATCAACGCGCAAGACGTGAACACGACCGACAACCTGCCCTTCCTGCGGGGCGCCTTCGTCTCGCAGGGGTTCGCATCGCTGCTGGAGCCGCTGGGCCAGAGCGCCAACGAGGTCATCGAGACGGTCGCACTGCTCCTAGCCCTGGCCGTGCTCCTGGGGTTCACGGTGTTCGTCACCTACAGCAAGCACCTCCACATCGTGTTCTCGCTGCCCAACGTCGCCCTGGCCCGCCGGCCCCGCGCCCTCGGGGCCCTGCTGCCGATGTCGTCCAACGGCACAGCGATCGACTTCGACGACCCGGGCGAGGACGACCTGATGGGCGTGGGCAAGGTCGAGGACTTCACCTGGAAGGGGCTGCTCGACTTCGGCACCTGCACCGAGTGCGGCCGCTGCCAGAGCCAGTGCCCTGCATGGAACACCGACAAGCCGCTGTCGCCCAAGCTGCTCATGATGACCCTGCGCGACCACGCCCTCGCCAAGGGCCCGTGGCTCACCGCCGCGGAGGAGGCCCGCGACGGGCTCGACGCGCCCCTGCGGGACCTCGCGTCCGTCCCCCTCGTGGGGGACACCGGGTACGACGTCGACAACCCGCTGACGGCATACCAGCCCACCGGCCCGGGCGCCGTCATCGACAACGACGTGCTGTGGTCGTGCACCACGTGCGGCGCCTGCGTGGAGCAGTGCCCCGTCGACATCGAGCACGTCGACCACATCATCGACATGCGGCGCTACCAGGTGCTCATGGAGTCGGCCTTCCCCGAGGAGGCCGGCATCATGCTGAGCAACCTCGAGCACGCGTCCGACCCGTGGGGTCGCGGGGTGTCGCAGCGACTGCAGTGGGCCGAACCGCTCGACTTCGACGTGCGCGTCCTCGGCGCCGACGGCGGGACCACCATCCCCGACGACGTCGAGTACCTCTACTGGGTCGGCTGCGCCGGCGCGCTCGACGAGGGCGCCCAGAAGACCGCGCGAGCCGTGGCGACCCTGCTGCACGAGGCCGGGGTCGAGT
Organism: Actinomycetales bacterium; assembly: GCA_038330415.1. Lineage (GTDB taxonomy): Bacteria > Actinomycetota > Actinomycetes > Actinomycetales > Dermatophilaceae > Fodinibacter. The sequence goes on from JBBQNZ010000088.1 coordinate 9,615, forward strand.
TCATGGTGCTCGGAGACGCCGAGTCCTGCACCGGCGACCCAGCCCGCCGGATGGGGCACGAGTACCTCTTCCAGATGCTCGCCCAGAAGAACGTCGAGGTGCTGAACGAGGCCGGAGCCCGGCGAATCGTCGTCACCTGCGCGCACTGCTTCAACGCGCTGCGCAACGAGTACCCGCAGGTCGGCGGTCACTACGAGGTGGTGCACCACACCACGCTGCTCTCGCAGCTCGTGGCTGACCGCCGGCTCGTCCCGGTGGCCCCCGTTGCCGAGTCGGTGACCTACCACGACCCGTGCTACCTCGGCCGGCACAACCGGGTCTTTGCCGCCCCGCGCGAGGTGCTCGGGTCGGTGCCCGGCCTGACGCTCACCGAGATGCCGCGTAACCGGGAGGAGTCGTTCTGCTGCGGTGCCGGCGGAGCGCGGATGTGGATGGACGAGGACCTCGGCAAACGGATCAACCTCAACCGCACCGACGAGGCCCTCGCTCTCTCCCCCGACCTCGTCACCGCGGCCTGCCCGTTCTGCGTGACCATGCTCACCGACGGCGTCGCACAGCGCCGGATGGAGGGCGCGGCAAACGAGTCCGTCGAGGTGCTCGACATCGCCGAGGTGCTGCTGCGCTCGGTCCGACCCGACCTCGGCGACCCCGCGCCGTCCGCGGCTGCCACCACACCCACGCCTGACCCCCTGTGAGGATCACCATGCCCGACACCGCCACGACCGACCCCGCGCAGACCACCACAGAGCCGGTCGGCCACTTCGGTGGAGCAGGGCTCGACCTGCCGAGCCTGAACCTCATGCTGGAGGCGCTGAACGACTTCGTCGACGGCGCACTCTCGCCCGACCTCCAGCTCGAGCTCGACCACGAGGACCGCTGCCCCGAGGACATCGTGCGCGCCATGTCCGACCCGATGACCCTTGGCGTGCAGCTGGTCTTCATCCCCGAGCAGTACGGCGGGATGGACGGCGGTGCGTTCGACTCCTACCGGGTCTGCGAGGTGATGGCGCGCAAGGACATCGGCCTCGCGACAGCCGTGTTCGCGACCTTCCTCGGCTCGGACCCCATCGTCGTGGGGGCCACCGAGGAGCAGAAGCAGGAGTGGCTCGGGGCCATCGCCGAGCAGGGTGTCGTGTTCGCCTACGGGGCGACCGAGCCGGATGCCGGCTCCGACCTGGGCGCGATGACGACGACCGCCACCCCCGTCACCGACGACGACGGCACGGTCACCGCCTACCGGCTCAACGGCCGCAAGCAGTGGATCTCCAACGGCTCCATCGCCGACTACTCCACCATCCTCGCCGCGACCCCCGAGGGCCCGACCTGGTTCGTCGTCGCCCGGGACACCCCCGGCTTCACGAGTGGCACCCCCGAGGACAAGCACGGGCTGCGGCTGTCCAACACGGCATCCCTCTTCCTCGACGACGTCGAGGTGCCGGCCTTCAACCTCGTCGGCACGCGCGGCGGGCTCGGGCTGGTCCAGGCCCAGCAGGTCTTCGGCTACACCCGGCTGATGGTGGCGGCGTTCGGGTTGGGCGGCGGGTGGGAGGCCCTCGACCGTGCCATCGCCTACTCCATCCAGCGCGAGCAGGGCGGCGCCCCGCTCAGCGAGAAGCAGGGCTTCACGCACAAGCTCATCGTTCCGCACGCCGTGCGCCTCGAGGCGGCCCGCGCCTTCATGGAGGACACCGCCGACCGCCTCGACCGTGGCCTCGGTGACAACGGCGCCATGAACACCGAGGGCGCGATCGCCAAGTACATGGCCACCGAGGCCGGGAACGCTGCGGCCGACGCCGCGATCCAGGCCCACGGTGGCTACGGCTACACCCGGCCCTACGTCGTGGAGAAGATCCGCCGTGACGTGCGGATCACGACGATCTACGAGGGCACCTCCGAGATCATGGAGATGACCATCGGCCGGGGCCGCTGGCAGGAGCACCTGAAGTCCGCCGGCCGCTACTACGTCGACATGGCGACCGAGATGGACTCGCTGCACGCCCGTAACCCCCTCGTCGGCGCCGATGCCGCCTCACTCGCGGCGCGGGCCCTCGTGGTCGTCCTCGACTGCTGCCGGGTGGGACGGCTCACCCGCAACCAGCACGTCCTGTTCCGGATAGGGGAGCTCGCTGCCACGACGGAGACCGCCGTCGTGTTCGCCCAGGCGGCGGACCGTGCGATGGCGGGCCGGCGCTTCGAGAAGTCCCCGACCCGGTTCACCGGCGGCGCCCTCGCCGCGATGTCCCGGGTCTTCGCCCGTGAGGCCGCCCAGAAGGTCGCCCTCGACGGTGCCCGGTGGGTCGCCGGCTCGCTGGAGGCGAACAGCCCCGTGCTGGCCGCTCTCGACAGCATCCCGGCCGCTGCGATCCGGGCCGTCCAGGCCGGTCTCGTCGCGGACATGGGACTCGTGGCGGACGTGCTGTACGACCGCACCCCGGCCTGACCGCGGCACGGCCCCCAGCACCTCGACCACCCCCACACTCGCCCTCGCACCACCACACCGATTCGGACTTCACCATGACGCACCACGAGAGCCACCCCGTCGCCGTTGTCGGCCTGTCGGCGATCATGCCCGATGCACCCGATGGGGACACGTTCTGGCGGAACATCACCAGCGGCAGGTACTCGATCTCGCAGACGCCGGACGACCGGTGGGACCGAGCCCTCTACTACGACGAGGACCACAGCGTCCCGGACAAGACGTACAGCACGATCGGTGGCTGGGTGCGCGAGTTCGACTGGAGCCCGGTCCCGTGGCGGCTGCCGGTGCCCCCCATGGTCGCGGCACAGATGGACGAGGGGCAGCGCTGGGCGATCTCTTCAGCGCGGGCGGCGTTGACCGATGCCGGCTGGCCGGGCTGGCCGGTCGACAACGACCGGGTCGCAGTGATCCTGGGCAATGCCCTGGGCGGCGAGAAGCACTACCAGTCGAGCATGCGGATCCGCCTGCCGGAGATCCTGCGGCGCCTCGAGCAGTCAGCGACGCTCGCCACGCTCGCCCCGGAGACCCGCGAGCGCATCGTCGAGGAGACGCGGCGCGGCTACCTCGACAACGTCTTCAGCATCACCGAGGACACCATGCCCGGCGAGCTCGCAAACGTCATCGCCGGCCGGGTCGCGAACCTGTTCAACCTGCGCGGGATGAACTTCACCACGGATGCCGCGTGCGCCTCCGGTCTGGCTGCCCTGAACTCGGCCGTCACCGGCCTCGTCGACCACCAGTTCGACGCCGTCGTCACCGGCGGCCTCGACCGCAACATGGGCGTGGATGCGTACGTGAAGTTCTGCAAGATCGGCGCGCTCTCGGCCACCGGCACCCGGCCGTTCGACGCGGGGGCCGACGGCTTCGTCATGGGTGAGGGTGCCGCTATGTTCGTGCTCAAGCGGCTCGAGGACGCCGAGCGCGACGGGGACCGCATCTACTCCGTCATCCTCGGCATCGGCGGCTCCTCGGACGGCAAGGGCAAGGGCATCACCGCGCCGAACCCGGTGGGCCAGCAGCTCGCCGTCCAGCGTGCCTGGGAGCGCGCCGGGGTCGACCCCTCGACGGCCGGTGCCGTGGAGGCCCACGGCACCTCGACCCGGGTGGGAGACGCCTCCGAGCTGACCAGCCTCGCCGCCGTCTTCGGCGCGTCGGGAGCTGCCCCCCGCTCGATCGCCCTCGGTTCGGTCAAGTCCAACATCGGTCACCTCAAGGCCGCCGCCGGCGCCGCCGGCCTGTTCAAGATGGTGCGGTCGCTCCACGACAAGCAGCACCCGCCGAGCCTGCACTTCGTCGACCCCAACCCCAACGTCGACTGGGACACCCTGCCGTTCGCCGTCAACACCGGGTTGCGCCCCTGGGCGCAACCCGCCAACGACGTCCGCCGCGGGGGCGTCAGCGCCTTCGGGTTCGGTGGCACGAACTTCCACGTCGTCGTCGAGGAGCACGTCCCGGGTCGCCACCGCCCGCCGGCGAAGAGCTTCGCCTCCGCCGGCATCCCGGGTGAGGCCACGGCCGCCGATGGGGCCGGGGCCGGCGCGTCCGTTGCCGCAGGGAAGGCGCCGTTGCGCGGTGCCCTCGTCCTCGGTGGCCGCGACGACGCCGACCTCGCCTCGCAGGTGCAGGCTGCCCTCGCGCAGGCCCGCACCGGCGTCACGCCCCCGCGCACCGCTCCGGACCCGGCGCTTGCCTCTGCCGCTGTCCGGGTCGCCGTCGACCACACCGACGCCGCCGACCTCACCACGAAGCTCACCAAGCTCGCCAACGCCTTCGCCTCGGGCAACCCCGCGGCGTTCCGGCTGCTGCGCCAGCAGGGCATCTTCCTCGGGCGAGGCCCCGCCCCCCTGACTGCCTTCCTCTACACCGGGCAGGGATCCCAGTACGCCAACATGCTGAAGTCCCTGGCCGCGCAGGAACCGGTGGTCACGGCGACCTTCGACGAGGCGGACCGGGTGATGACGCCTCTCCTGGGGCGCCCCCTGACGTCGTTCATCTTCGTCGACGGCGACGACCCGGCCGCGGTGAAGACCTTGAACCAGCAGCTCATGCAGACCGAGATCACCCAGCCCGCGGTGCTCGCCACCGACATCGCGCTCACCCGGCTGCTCGCCGCCTACGGAGTGCAGCCCGACATGGTCATGGGGCACAGCCTCGGCGAGTACGGCGCCCTCGTCGCCGCAGGGGCGCTCACCCTCGACAGCGCCCTCGAGGCGGTCAGTGCCCGTGGCCGCGAGATGACCAAGGTGTCCGTCGCCGACAACGGCGCCATGGCGGCGGTGTTCGCGCCGATGGCCGACATCCAGCGGATCGTCGACTCGGCGGACGGGTACGTCGTCATCGCGAACATCAACAGCACGAGCCAAGCCGTGGTCGGCGGTGCCACCGATGCCGTCGAACGGATCGTCGAGCGGTTCACTGCCGAGGGCTTCACCGCCACCCGCATCCCGGTCAGCCACGCCTTCCACACCTCGATCGTCGCCCCCGCGTCCGGACCCTTCGTCGACGCGCTGCGGCGGCTCGACCTCAAGCCCCCGACGAAGCCGGTCGTCGCCAACGTGACGGGTGACTTCTACCCCCAGGGCGCCACGGCCGAGACGGTCCTGGAGTACGCCGGGCGGCAGATCGCCTCACCCGTGCAGTTCGTCAAGGGCCTGCAGACCCTCTATGCGGCAGGCGCTCGGGTCTTCGTCGAGGTCGGTCCGAAGAAGGCACTGCACGGCTTCGTCGAGGACGTCCTCGGCTCCGAGCACGACGACGTCGTCGCGCTCTTCACCAACCACCCGAAGGTGGCAGACGACGTGGCTTTCAACCAGGCCCTGTGCGGGCTCTACGCGGCCGGCATCGGCCTGGATCGGCACGAGACTCCTGCGGTCCCCGTCGGGTCTGCCGCGATCCCGGTCGGGTCTGCCGCCGTCTCCGTGGCTCCCGCGGCCGCCGCCCCGGCGGCCCGCGCCGCGGCACCGACGACCGCGCCGCGGACGGCCACTGCCGTGGACTCCCCCGGTGACGACACCATCCGTGAGCTGGGGCTGCTCTTCGCCGACGTGCTCGAGAAGGGCATGCGCCTGTACGGGGGGACGGGCGCTACTGCAGCGCAACCGATGACGGCCCCGGCTCCGACCCCGGCGCCGGCTCCCGAGCCGGCCCGGCGGGCGGATCCGCCGGCCCTCGAGCCGGTGGTCATCTCGGGTGCCGCCCTCGGCCTGCCCGGCACCGAGCAGACCTTCGACGACGACAACGTCGCCAAGATCCTCGCCGGTCAGAACTTCATCTCGGTCCTGGGCGACGACGCGCGTCGCCGGATGGCCGACATGCGGATCACCCGGCTCGTCAAGGACGCCACCTCGGGGGCCGGCAGCTTCGCCACCATCGACGACCCCGCCGACGTCATCAAGCTCGCCGGGGTGCACGCACCCCTCGACGTGGTCGAGCAGTTCGGGGTCGACAAGGCCCGCGACGAAGCCCTCGACACCACGACACGGCTGGCCATCGGAGCCGGGTTCGACGCGATGCGTGACGCCGGCATCCCGCTGGTCATGAGCTACAAGACCACGACTCTCGGCACCCAGCTGCCCGACCGCTGGGGCCTGCCCGAGGCGCTGCGGGACGAGACCGGCGTCATCTTCGCGTCGGCCTTCCCCGGCTACGACCGCTTCGCCGAGGCCGTGGAGGGCTACGCGCTCGACCGCGGCCGCCGCGAGGGGCTGCTGGCCGTCGAAGGGCTGCGCGCCCGGATGAGCGACGACGACCCGGCCGCGGGCGAGGTCGAGGCACTCGCTGCCGAGCTGCGCGAGACCCTGGGGAGCGAGCCCTACCAGTTCGACCGGCGCTTCCTGTTCCGGGCCCTGTCGATGGGGCACTCCCAGTTCGCCGAGATCATCGGCGCGCGCGGCCCGAACACCCAGGTCAACGCAGCCTGTGCGAGCACCACCCAGGCCCTGTCGTTGGCCGAGGACTGGATCCGGGCGGGCCGGTGCCGCAGGGTGGTCGTCGTCGCCGCGGATGACGCCACCGGCGAACACCTGCTGCCGTGGGTGACCGCCGGCTTCCTCGCGTCGGGGGCCGCCGCCATCGACGAACGGGTCGAGGATGCCGCCACACCCTTCGACCGGCGCCGCCACGGCATGATCGTCGGCGCCGGGGCGGCCGCCTTCGTGGTCGAGTCCGCGGATGCGGCTCGCGAGAGGGGAATTCAGCCCATCGCCGAGGCACTCGCCACGGTCACGGCCAACAGTGCCTTCCACGGCTCGCGCCTAGACGTGCAGCACATCTGTGACGTCATGGAGGCGCTGGTCCGCGAGGCCGAGGGGCGCGGCGTCGACCGTCGCGAGATCGCTCCGCGATTGATGTTCGTCTCGCACGAGACCTACACGCCGGCTCGCGGCGGGAGCGCCGCGGCGGAGATCAACGCCCTGCGCCGGGTCTTCGGCCCGGCCGCCAGCCAGATCGTCATCACCAACACCAAGGGTTTCACGGGCCACGCCATGGGCGCCGGCATCGAGGACGTCGTGGCCCTCAAGGCACTGGAGACCGGCATCGTCCCGCCGGTCCCCAACTACAAGGAGCCCGACCCCGACCTCGGTTCGCTCAACCTCTCCCGCGGGGGGCAGTACCCGGTGGAGTACGCGCTGCGGCTCGCCGCCGGGTTCGGGTCCCAGGTCGCCATGTCGCTGCTGCGGTGGACTCCCGTCCCCGACGGCCAGCGCCGGGCGCCGGGTGAGCTCGGCTACGCCTATCGGGTCGTCGACCAGGGCGCGTGGCAGCGGTGGCTCGACCGGCTCGCCGGGCAGACCGGGAGCCGGCTCGAGGTCGACCGTCGGCGACTGCGCGTCATCGACACCGGGCCGGCCACCATTCCCGTCGAACGCTCCGGGCACGTCCCGGTGCCGTATGCCGACCGGCTGACCCCCACGCGGAGTTTCGCCGCGCCCTCGGCGCCTGCGCCTGACGCGGCACCGACCTCACCTCCGGTGACCCAGGCGGCGGTCGTCGCAGCGACGGCAGCACCGGACGCACCGGTTGCACCGGTCGCAGCCGGCGGCGGCGACGTGCTGGCAGCCGTCACCGACATCGTCGCCGAGATGACCGGCTACCCCGCCGACCTCCTCGACCCCGACCTCGACCTCGAGGCCGACCTCGGCGTCGACACCGTCAAGCAGGCCGAGGTCTTCGCCGCGGTGCGGGAGCAGTGGGGCCTGGAGCGCGACGACACCGTGCGGCTGCGCGACTTCCCCACCCTCAACCACGTCGCCGGCTGGGTCCGCGGCAAGCTCGGGGTCACGGCGGTCACCTCGCTGGCCTCCGCATCGCCGGTGCTCTCCCCCTCGCCGCGACCCTTCGGTGAGGAGGACGACCCGATCCTGGCGACGGTCACGCAGATCGTCGCCGAGATGACGGGCTACCCCGCCGACCTCCTCGGTGCGGACCTCGACCTCGAGGCCGACCTCGGCGTCGACACCGTCAAGCAGGCCGAGGTCTTCGCCGCCGTCCGCGCCCAGTGGGACCTCGTGCGCGACGACGCCGTGCAGCTGCGCGACTTCCCCACCCTGAACCACGTCGCGGCCTGGGTCCGCGGCCGACTCGGCGTGCCCGCGCCTGCCGCTGGTCCCGTCACGGCGGCGACGTCGTCGGTGCCCGCAGGTTCGCCATCCGCCGCCTCTGCAACGGCTCCCCCTTCGGCTGCCGCCACGTCAGAGCCGGCCGGGGACCCGATCCTCGACACGGTCACCGGCATCGTGGCCGAGATGACCGGCTACCCCGCCGACCTGCTCGACCCCGAGCTCGACCTCGAGGCCGACCTCGGCGTCGACACCGTCAAGCAGGCCGAGGTCTTCGCCGCCGTCCGCACCCAATGGAACCTCGAACGCGACGACACCCTCCAGCTGCGCGAGTTCCCCAC